>JAPPOU010000034.1:0-4517 GCA_028817795.1 Alphaproteobacteria bacterium | reverse complement strand
TGTTACGAAATTGCTCCAAACCCCGAAGCATAGTGCACAAACTGTAAAACGCCAAAAGAATACGCCAAACAAGTATCATGCACGCGACAAGCGCGCCGGTAGACATACTGCCCGCCCAAATCAGATGCGCGCCATAACCAATCGTCAACACAGCCGCAATCACCGTCACGGCATTTGCAAGCGTTTCTGCGACCGTTCCAAG
The DNA here is from genome assembly GCA_028817795.1 of Alphaproteobacteria bacterium. Lineage (GTDB taxonomy): Bacteria > Pseudomonadota > Alphaproteobacteria > Micavibrionales > UBA2020 > JAPPOU01. Next base: position 4,315 of record JAPPOU010000034.1, on the reverse strand, counting down.
AAAAGCCAAATGAAAGTTCATTAAAACTTCACGGCCATTCAATTCACTGTATTTACGCCCCCATGACTCCGTCAGGCCATTCATGCGTACAAAACGCAGTTTCTCAAAAGTTTCTATCGCAAACTGCTGGCGTGCCGAACTTGCTTTGGCCGCAAGGCGAATAGCTGCTTTTACCTTATGCCTGATAGCCAAGAAAATAACGACGTAAAAGCCCACCATTATCAAGGGCACAAACACCAACGGGCCGGCAATCGCCGCCATAACGCCAACCGCGATCAATACAAAAGGAATTTCAAGAAATGACAGGAAAACAGAACTGCTAAAAAACTCGCGTACAGATTCAAACGTACGCATGCGCGCCACCTGTGCTGCGACAGATGCTTGCTCAATCAACTCCGGCTTTAAACAAATCAAGCGCGAAAATATTTCTCCGCCCACAAGGTTATCCAGCCGCGCTGTCATCCATGACAAACCGTGTGACCGCACATTTCTTAAGATATACTCCACCATCAATGCCAGCCCTGCCCCAATTGTGAGCGGCATCAAGCCTGACATATCCATAGGGGAAATCACACGATCATAAACCACCATCACGAATAATGCCGGTATTAGCGCAAAAATATTCAGAACACAGCATGTCACCAATATCTGGCCAATGGTCCCGGAAAACCTTTGCACAACGGCACCAAACCAACTGCGGCCAAAACCTTCACGCATAAATCGCGATGTTCTTTGCCTGTGATGGTCATAGGGCAAAAAGAAATACGCAGACCCCGGCACCTGCAATGATGGATCATCATGATTTTTTTCCGTCATTGTATGGCTCTCGCCATCATAAACCGTAACACTGTTCTCTGACCGCGACATGATAACCTGCGGCGCGCCTTCCCGGCCCTTGGGTACAAACAAACATGGTAAAAGGCGTGTTTCCACATATTGCGCCGCTATTTCAACGCTGTCAGAGTAATATCCCAAATGCGCCATCGTGTTCAGCATGCAAATACAGTCAAAATTTTTCTCCGCAGGCAACGCCTCCATAAAACGCCGTGCTTTCAAACCGGGTTCTTTGGCTAAAACAATCGCGGCCAAACATCCCTCCCATGCTCCACGTCCACCACCACAACGCCAGTGCAAACGTTCTGTCATTTCCATCAGAAACCCGATAGATAAAAGCGCGGCATCCATTGATTTTTTTATATCTGTCATCGCTTTCCCCTACGACACTAATTGTCGCAATGTGGCAGGTTGTTCTACCAAGCTGCCATCACGCAACACATATCGTTTGGTTGCAAGCGATCTCAAATTCTCGTCTTCCGATACGATAATCATTGCCGTTTTGCGGCTCAGGCGCGCCAGCATGGAAAAAACCATGTTATAACCGGCCCGGTCCAAAGATCGATCTGCCTCATCAAACAAAATTATCCTGGGCTTGGTTGCCAAGGCACGGGTCATGGCAATACGGTGGCGTAACCCCGGCGGCACGCTATCGACGCCATCGGCATGCAACAGCGTATCAAATCCTGCCGGCAATCGCGCCACATCTTTATCCACCCCCAGCAATGCCGCCACATCACGTGCAGAAGCTTCAGGGGTAGAGCCAAATCGTGTCATGTTATCGCGGATCGTACCCCGGAAAACAACGCCTTCGGTGGAAAGATACCCCACATGATGAACGAGCTTTTCCGGCGGATACATATTAATTTTCAAACCATCTATAAGTATCTCTCCCGCATCTGCCGTATAGAGACCGCATAATACTTCTAAAAGAGCTGTCTTCCCCGCCCCGGCAGAACCGCTAATAGTCATGACATCACCCATAGCAAGATCAAAGCTAATATTTTTTAGCTTATCCGCCACACACAGCTCCCGTACCGACATATGCCCGCCGGATGACGGAAGCTCCTCCATATCAACATGCTTTTCCCGGACAGGCAGCGCGAAAAGGCTCTGTACGTTTCCTTTTGCAATACACATGTCTTGATATTTGGCCCATAAAACAAGCACACGCTGCACCGGCTGCATCAAGCGGCCAGATAACTGCAAAGATGCGATCAATGCCCCTGTCGTAATTTCGCCATTCAAAGCGAAAACCGCGCCTGCAGCCACCACTGCCGCCATCATCAAATGTGATAAAACCGTACCCGCATTAAATGCTGCCGTTGAATCTTCTGCCGTATCAAAGCTCGCCCGGCTTGATTTCTCCTGTAATGTTTCGTATCTACGGCTCAATAAACTTTCAAGGCCAAAAGCCTTAACAGAGTGAATGCCTCGCAAACATTCGACCAGAAAGTCATACCTGCGATCATCCGCTTTATCTCTCTTTTTTAACGATTTTTGCAAACGTCGCCCCTGCACAATGGAAAACAACGTAAAGATTAGCAAAAGCGTAAGAGGTACAATCACCAAAGCGCCGGATACGTAATAAATAACCCCCAAATACATGGGCACAAATAAAAGCTCGGTCACGGTCATTAACACATAACCACTGTTAAAATCTTTCATGCGCGCAATCGATGACATGCGATTTAAAAAAGCCCCGACCCCGCCATCTCGCGTACGTGAAATATCAGATAACAATATGTGGCGCATCGCCGCATCTGACATGGTGTGCTCATACACTGCACCATTCCAGCCCACAATCCATGTGCGGGCAAGACGCAAGCAAACCTCGAACGCGACGGCAACAAAAAGGCCTGATATAAGGACAGGAAGCGTGCCGGAATATGGCGCAGGAAGAATCCGGTCATAAACCTGCAATGTCATCAAGGGAAGCGCCAGAGATACAACGCCCAGCATAACGGAGGAAAGGAAAATATAAAACCGCCCCGAAACCCTCCACGCCGGAAGTGCCGTAACCCCCTTGGCAGATTTCATCCAAATAACCCTCCGCCAAGGCTTCCGGAAGATCCGCTATCAATATCCAGAAGTCCCAACCCCTCGCTGATTGTTCCCGAAGGAGAAGGTAGCGCGCCGGCGCCATCGTCTATACCACCAACCAAATCTCCCAAAGTATCTGTGATACCTTCCGCATCTCCAACGCCGGCATCTTCTGACCATAGCGCATCTGTCAAATCTCCCGCCGAAGGAAGCAAAGCGTCTTCGCCAACGACGCCACTGTCTTCCAGAAGAGTAGATGCCGCATCTATATCTGATACAATACCCTCTATATCGTCAACGATATCATCAGCCATCGCGGCAGCATCCGGAACAGCAACGTCTTGATCGAGAACCGAGGCATCTGCAACAATTGCATCCGTGTGCAAGTTTAATACACCATCATCAACACTTGCTATATCCATGTTGATATCTATGTCACCAACCAAGTTTTCAATGGGATCCAAACCCACATCCACATCAGTCAGCCCCAAATCATTACTCGCCAGCAAATCTGTGTCTGTGTCCGGTTCTTCGCTACCCATTGATAAACCTTCACCAAGAAGATCAGAAACACCGCCCAGAACAGCGCCCGCGCCATCCATGACATCATCAATGGCACCGTTAACAGATTCTCCCAAAATCGGCGCTTCTATTTCAATGTCAGAGGCTCCACCCAAAATATCGGTAACAGCCTCAACTGGGTTTTCAACAATATCTGAAACACCTTCAACAATGGTATTCACGGCAACGTCAGCCAAGGCCGCCGCATCTTCAGCCAACGTGTCTACATTTGGCTCTAAAAGCATATTGACAGCATCTGCAGAGACCTCAGCCATGCCAGAGGCCAAAGGCGCGTTCACAGGCATCGTCGCATTCAATATGTTCATATCTGCTGCGATGACACCTACATCCATTACAGCGCTGTCATCCGTATGCGTGATTCCGATACCTGTTGCTATATCGCCTATAATACCTTCAACCGGGTCAAGGTTAAGGTCAATCTGTGGCATATCCAAATCATTATGGCCCCACAAATCCACATCGGGATCGCCGCCGCCTAAAATATTATCAACGATATCTGTAACGTTATTTGTCGTGCTGTTAACAACATTGGTCACATTTTCGACAATATCCGTCACATCCTCCGTAATCTCTGTTATATCCTCTGTAATATTCGTGACTGTTTTTGTGACATTCGTGACGTAGTTGTTAATAACATCGCCTATACCCTCATCACCGCTATCTCCATTTTCACCATCATTGCCATTTCTTCCATTCAAGCCTTTATTTGTCGATGTGCGATCAGTATCAATATTAGAATCGGACTTCACGATCGCTTCGCGTGCCACCCCATCTTTTAAAACGATATCCCCGGGCGGGGGGGGTAGATTGGGGGCGGGGGGTGGGGGGGGTAGAGGGGGGAGAGCATGGGGGGTGT
>JAPPOU010000122.1 GCA_028817795.1 Alphaproteobacteria bacterium | reverse complement strand
ATTCTACCGTAACGCTTTTGGCGAGATTGCGTGGTTGGTCGACATCCGTGCCCTTGATAACAGCCGTGTGATAGGCCAGCAATTGGACCGGCAGCGTATAGAGAATAGGGGCGACGAAGGGGTCGATATCAGGGATTTCGATGGTCCATGTGGCTTTGTTTTTCAACTTTGCGATACCTGCGGCATTGGAAATCAGCAGGACTTTACCGCCGCGTGCGATGACTTCTTCAGCGTTCGAGGCTGATTTTTCAAACAGGTTGTCATGCGGCGCGACAACAATGACAGGCACGTTTTCGTCAATCAATGCAATCGGCCCGTGCTTCATTTCACCGGAGGCATAGCCTTCTGCATGAATGTATGAAATTTCTTTCAGTTTCAGTGCGCCCTCCAAAGCGATAGGGTATGATGTGCCACGGCCCAGATACAGAACATCCCGCGCTTCCGCAATATCGCGGGCGATAGTTTCAATGTCTGTACTATGCGCCAGAATATCTGCAACGCGTGCAGGCACTTCGCGCAAGGCCTCTGTCAGCTCTTTTTCACGAGTCTCGTCAATGGCCCCGTTCTTGCGTGCCAGTGCGATGGTCAGGCAGGCAAGGGTGGTCAGCTGCGTTGTGAAGGCTTTGGTTGAGGCCACGCCAATTTCAGGCCCGGCTAGCGTGCGCAAGACATGGTCGCTTTCGCGCTCAATTGTGCTTTCAATGGTGTTCAGGATGGAAACAATGGTCTGTTCCTGCCGCCGTGCATAGCGCAAGGCCTCCAGCGTATCCAGTGTTTCGCCGGATTGGGAGATAAACAATGCCGCACCGCCTTTGGGCATGGGGGCTTCGCGATAGCGGAATTCAGATGCGATATCCAGTTCCACCGGAATGCGTGCCGTTTGTTCCAGCCAGTATTTGGCCACAAATCCTGCCAGCCACGCCGTGCCGCAGGCTGCAACAGTGATGCGGGGCACATTAGCCAATGCCAGCAGTTCAGGTTTCAGTGTGATATGCCCGGTTGCAGGATTGATAAATGTATTAAGCGTTTCCCCGATAACGGCAGGCTGTTCATGAATTTCCTTCAGCATAAAGTGTCGATAATCGCCTTTGCCGGTGATGGCGCCAGATTGCGCGGTTGTGTGGATATTACGGTTGGCGGGTTTGCCTTGCCCATCACGAATTTCCGCGCCGGCACGGGTCACGACAACGCGGTCGCCATCCTCCAGAAAACAGATTTTGTTGGTGAGGGGGGCAAGGGCATAGGAATCAGATGCCAAAAACATTTCACCATCACCATAGCCGACAGCCAGTGGCGTGCCGCAGCGTGCGCCGATCATCAAGTCATTTTCTCCGCGAAAGATCATGGCAAGAGAGAAAGCGCCTTTGAGCCTGTCAAGCGCGGCATCCACGGCTTCACGCGGTTTCTTTCCTTGTTTAATATAGTGCGTCACCAGATGCGCAATGACTTCGGTGTCGGAATCAGATTCAAAACGGAATTGTGACTGGATTAATTCGTCTTTTATTTCCTGGTAGTTCTCAATAATGCCATTGTGCACAACGGCAACGCCATCAGAAATGTGTGGATGCGCGTTTTTTTCAACAGGCGTGCCGTGCGTGGCCCAGCGGGTGTGGCCAATACCGATACTGCCGGACAGCGGTTCTTTTTCAAGGCGTTCGGCAAGGTTGAACAATTTGCCTTCGGCGCGGCGGCGGTTAAGGTTGTCGTTATGCAGTGTTGCCACACCCGCGCTGTCATAGCCGCGGTATTCAAGGCGTTTTAAGCTTTCGACCAATAAATTGGCTACGTTGTCTTTTTTGCTCAGGATACCGACGATTCCGCACATATTACTTTTTCTCCTTTGTTGAAGCCCCCTCTCCCTCTTGGGGGAGAGGGGATGAAGTGGTTATTTCTTTTCCGCTTTTTCTTTCATTTTCTTGCGCCTGAATTCCACTGCCCATCCTTCTTTTTGCAGTTGCGGCGCACGGGTGAGGGCAAGAGCGTTGTCTTTGACGTCCTGATAAATCGCGCTGCCTGCGCCAATGTATGCGCCTGCGCCAATTGTGACAGGGGCGATCAGGGCCGTATTCGCGCCAATTGTTGCGCCGTTGCCGATCTTTGTTTTGTGCTTGAAGTAACCATCGTAATTGCAAAAGATTGTGCCTGCGCCAATGTTTACGTTCTCGCCGACATCCCCGTCACCAAGGTAAGAAAGATGCTTGGCCTTTGCGCCCTTGGCCATATGTGTATTTTTAATTTCGACAAAATGCCCCACCAGTGTATCGGGACCAAGCCGTGTGCCGGAGCGGATACGGGCAAAGGGGCCGATGGATGCGCCAGCGGCAATATCCGCCCCTTCGATATAGCTGGAAGATTTTACTGTGACGTTATCCGCCAGCGTTACGCCCGTGCCAAACCAGACATTGGGTTCAATGGTTGTATCCTGCCCAACAATTGTATCTGCCGAAAAATAAACTGTTTCAGGATCAACCAGCGTTACGCCGTTCAGCATGTGCTGTTTGCGCAGGCGTTGCTGCATGGCGCGCTCCATATGCGCCAGCTCCACGCGGTCATTCACGCCAGCCACGTCCTCTTCGGGTAGTTCCACGACCAGTGTTTGCCGATTATCCTTGCGTGCAATCTGGGGCAGGTCGGTCAGGTAATATTCGCCTTGTGCGTTGTCGTTGCCAATCTGTGCTAGCCAGTCAAACAGCTTTGCGCCATCCGCGCAGACAACGCCACCATTGCAAAGGGTGATTTTCTTTTCCTCTGCCGTGGCATCCTTAAACTCGACAATCTTTTTCAGTGTGCCGTCATCGTCCAGCATCATGCGGCCATAAGCAGCGGGGTCTTTGGGGCGAATGCCGGAAAAGACAGCCCCTATAGCGGGGAGCTGCCTGCGTGCATCCACCATTTTTTGCAGGGATGCTGGCGTAATCATGGGGGTGTCGCCAAAGATAACAAGAATATCGCCATCAAATCCCGCCAGCGCGTCTTTTGCTGCCAGAGCCGCGCCGCCGGTGCCATTGGGTACGGTTTGCATGGCGGTGGTATGCGGTTTGACTGTATCGGCAACCTGCTGGCCGTCATTGCCGATCACGACTATGATTTTTTCGGGGGTGAGCGCTTCGGCGGCGCGGACGACATGGCTCACCATCGGCAGGCCTGCAACGGGGTGCAGGGGTTTGGGCAGGGCCGATTTCATGCGGTTGCCTTTACCGGCGGCGAGAATGATACAGGCGAGCTTTTGTGACATTTCGTAAATACCTTTGCTTCCAGTGCTTTAAGCACAAAAGCAGGAAGGAGTCACGACCGCAATTCAAAGATTATTGCGGCATGTTACATGCTGTTTCAGCTATACCTGAGGAGGGGGAATTTTCTTTATGCTTGTAGGGCGATTTGTGGCTTCACGGGCTGGATCATGGCCCGTGAGTGTGCCGCTTTCTACGGTGAAGCCAAGTGTTTCCAATTTCTGGGTCAGGTCATCGGCGGTGTATTCCAGGCCAGTGCATCTTGTTGCTGCCAGAAGATCTTCGATCATGGTGCCTGTAAGGTCTGAAATTTCAATTTCACGCGGTTTGAAATCGAAAGAGCAGTTGTAGGCATTGTCACTATTGTATTCTAGCAGGGTACCATAGAAACGATCAAAGCTTTTGCTGTTCATGATGTCGTAGATAAAGCTGTGCTGGATATATGATTGCAAGTCTTCCTGGAAAGCTTGCTCTGCGGTTATGCCCTGCGCAGGTTGTTCATCGGTAAAAGGAAAGCTGTTTTCGTAGAAGATTTTTCCATCTTCGACTTTAAACCCTATTTCCGTGAACTTTTTTGCAACATCATTTGTGGAATAGGAATCTTCCTCTGTGACAATCTCGTTAATATCAACGCTAATCTGGGCAAAAGCGGCTGCATCATATCCTGTGTCCATATGCCGTGTTGCCAAATAGCGTGATATTCTGTTCAAGGCGCCGTTTTCTTCAGCTTCCAGCATGATGAAGTCCAGCTCCTGCGCAATTTCATCATGAAAATTGTTTGCAAAGTCAGTCATTTCGGCTGCAGAGGGTGTTTTGGTATTTTTGAAACCTGCGTTGGCGGTTTCCGTCAGGCCGGGAGTGATGATTTCAAGGCCATTTTTACCTTCGGTTACGATAACATCTTGGCCTGTATTTTTATTCTCAAAAGTGCGCTGCCACTGGCCGGAGGTGTTTTTCTTCTTACCTGTGCGTTTCCAGTCCGTTTCTTTTCCGCCGAAGGCCTCTACAATTTTTACTTTGATGTCTCTGGATGTGATTTTTTTTGCCATTTTTGCACCTGTGCCGTGTGTATTTTAAAAGCTTGAACAGCATTTTATTATGTTTAATGCATTATGTCAATATATTGTTTTTTCAAAACATTCTCCGGGCAAAATGATGAGAGCTTGCGGTATAACCAAGATCGTTTATATTTAAATAGCTATGTTGATGAAAATAAAAAATAAAATAGCCGGCAACGCCATGTTTTTTGTCTTGATTGGCGTGGCTTTGTTCGCGGCACTGTCTTATGTCGTGACGCAAAGCGGTCAGACGAGCGGGAGCAGGGCTGACCGTGAAACGGAACAGTTGCAAGTTAACGAGATACTGCAATACGGCAGTGCCCTTCAGCACGCTTTGCAGCGTATGGTGATGAGCGGCGGTTGCCGGATCGGCATTGGAGGAAACCTTGTTCTTTTTGATGGCACTGTAGGTTTTGATTCATCCGAGTGGGCAAACCCCGGCGACTATGATAACCCCAACGCGCCAGCCGATAATTCTTGTGATATTTTTGACCCTGTCGGTGGCGGCGTTGATTGGCAGCCGCCCCCTGTGGCTTCGCAGTCAGTTGGGGGAACGGAGTACTTAATATCCGGTGGTTATGCGATAGAGGGCATTGGGACAACAGGTTTGCCAGATGGAGATTCATCCGAGGTTACATTGATAACCCGTGTCACGGAAACAATGTGTCTGGATATTAACGATCGTTTGGGCGTAACGAATCCGGGCGGCTCGCCACCGGGTGTCGCGACAACCAGCCCAAGCGTGCCCCCCCCTGCGTTTATTACCATCGGACGGGGGTTTGTGGATACGGCAACTTTTGGATCGGGGCTGGGAATGCCTGAGCTGACAGGAAAAACAGGCGGTTGCCTGGAAACAACGTCGGATGGCGTGTATTTGTTCTATCAGGTTCTTTGGTCGCGTTAGAAGGGTTATTTCGCTGCCGTCAAATGCGCTACAACCGCGCCGTATTCGCTTTTAATCTCCATACGCACAGGCACGACAGGGCCGTTGTCGGCAATTTGGGCCAGCCAGATTGTGGGGGGCTTGTCGCGTTCTTCGGTGTGGTTTTGCACCAGCATCCAGCCGCGCTGGCTGTCGACGCGCTTGAAGCCTGCAACAGGTTCAACACGAATAGTACATTTCATGGCATCGCCTGAAAACTGCGAATATTTTGTTTTGCGGATTGTGTCGATGCCCGCATCTTTCAGCACAACGTTAAAACGGCGTTTGCCATCAAAAACGGGGTAGGAGCCTTCGCATTTCTCGGCATTTTTTGTCTGCTGGAACAACATCAAAACGCCTGTCAACATGTCAACGGCGTCTGCCGCCAGTTCGGGGCGGATGTTGCGGTCTATCTTGTTGTGGCCCTTGACCTGTGTGGAGGTTTTTAAAACCTTGCCCTTGGGGTTAAAGTGCATTTCGGTGATCTTGACCTTTTTGCGCCACGAGGATGTGGAGGTATGCAGGCTGGGAATGAGTGTGCCATCGTCTGTCTTGCCCGACGTCGTGTAATCGCCTTTCCATGGGAACAGCTTGCCGATGAAACCCTGTGTTTCAGCGGTGAGGGCCAGATCATAGGCTTTCTTGTCGATATCCATGTCGAGGTGGGCATAGAGTGCCTTGAACCCGCCTGCGTAAATGTCGTAGTTCAGGCCCATTCGGCCAGAATCTTTTTTGACAACGGGGGTCTGCAGGCTGGTTTTTTCAAAGCCGCCCTGCGATGCCGTGGCGGAAAAAGCCAAAACAGCAGCAAAAGACATTAAAAAACAAAGTTTTACATGCTTCTTCATTTACTTGGACCCAGTCTGTATTATATTTTATACCTGTCTATCATGTAAGTGCCAGATACTAGTAACTTTATGACAATAAGTCAAGGGGTTTTTTGTGGTCGATCATACCCACGATTTTGACAATGTCTCTTGTTGTCACGTGCCAAAGGGGCCAAACCCTGCGCCCTTGTGGAAGCGTTATGACTGGATTTTGTGGATTTCCCTCGCCATTGTTGGTGGATCATACATCTTGCACTTCTTTTACGCGCATGACCACGAAAGCCTGATGGGCCGTTTTACCGGTGCATCGTTCGAGCTGGTGAATACCATGTGGTGGGGGGTGATCGCGGGCGCGTTGATTATGGGCCTGTTGTCAAAAGTGCCGCGCCATTTCGTCACGGCGGCGCTGGGGTCGGAAAGCGGCTTGCGCGGCATTGTGCGGGCGACAATTGCGGGGCTTTTGTTTGATGTGTGCAGCCATGGCATTACCATGGTGGGGGCAAAGCTGTATGAACGGGGCGCTACGCTGGGGCAGGTGATGGCGTTTTTGATCGCCAGCCCGTGGAATTCTATATCTCTCACGATTATTTTGATTTCGTTGATCGGCCTGAAATATACACTTTTGTTCACGGCGCTGACGGTGGTGATAGGTATTGCGTCGGGCATGATTTTTGATGCTTTGGTGGTGCGTGGCATCTTGCCGGAAAACCCCAACAAACAGGCCGAGGTGGGTGAAAACTTCCATTTCTGGGGCGAGGCGAAAAAGGGTCTGAAAAACGTAAAATGGACACCGCGCCTGTTTATTGGTGCCGTGCGTGACGGGTTTAAGGAATCTGTGATGTTGGTGCGTTGGCTGTTGTTCGGCATTGTCATTACCGCTGTGATGCGTGTGGTCTTCACGCCAGATGCGCTATATGAAACCCTGTTCGGCCCCACATTCATGGGCTTGCTGGTCACACTGGTTGCCGCCACGATTATTGAAGTATGTTCCGAGGGTGCCGTGCCGATCGCGGGCGATATCTTCCGCCGGGCGGGTGCAGCGGGTAATGCCTTTGCCTTTTTGATGGCCGGGGTTTCAACGAATATCACCACATTATTGGTGCTGCGTCAGGCTACAGGCTCATGGCGTACCACGCTGTTCTTGCCACTGGTGACTGTACCACAGGTGATTGTGCTGGGGTGGTTGTTGAATGTGTTTGGTTGAAAGACATGATAGGGATAATAATAGCGCTATGAACCGAAAATTATGCAGTAAACCACAAACGGCGGGAAATGCCCTTTTTCTTATCTTGATTGCTGTTGCTTTGTTTGCGGCCCTGTCTTATGCCGTAACGCAATCGGGGCGGGGCAGTGGTACGATTGACCGGGAACAGCTTGATCTGGCTATTTCTGACGTATTGCAATACTATGGGGCTGTGCAGTCGGCTGTGCAAAGATTGATTTTGGCCGGTGGCTGCACTGAGACAACAGTACGTTTCTGGCATGCCGATAGAGCAAATTCCGGTTCTAATGCCCATTATGGAGATGGTTCAAACCCGTCGTGTCAGGTTTTTGATCCGGCCGGTGGCGCTGTTGAGTACAGGGAGAGGCCTGCGGCCTTATCTTCAGCTGTTGGCTCTGATGAAATCATGGTCTTTGGTATCAGGGTTCAAGGGTTTGGCTCCAGCGATGGTTCGGCCAATGCAGATGGGCATGGCATTGGCCACGATCTTGTGATGGTCACCAACGTGACAAGAGAAGCCTGTATACAAGTGAACAACAGAATGGGAATCCAAAACCCTTCAGGTGAGCCGCCAACGTATGACCATTCAAATAATGATGAATTCGTATCGCCCGGTGGCGGGTTTGAAACCTTTCCCCATTCAGGCACCGGGGCCTACGCCTCCGGCGGTAAAACATGGGGCGGTGCTGCGAATACAGCGGCAGAGATTGCCGGTTTTTCTCCGGGATGTTTTTCACGGCTGAACAGCAGCAGCAGCCCGCATTACATGCTTTATGATGTTATTCACGTGAGGTAGGTGTCGCTCCTTTTAACCGTTGTCTTCAATATTTTTTCACGCGTTTTTCTGTTCCGGCTATTGTGAGCCTTTTATGTTTCATTTAGATTCAGTGGGATAGCGACATTTTTTATTTTCATATTGACAATATTTAAGCGATGCTATATCCTCTATCAATCAATTAAACATAATTATTTAATGCAGCCAGAAGAGGGAAAAATGGATTATTATACGTTCAAGGAGTTTGTGGATGATTGCCGCAGTGTTGGTTATCAGCTTGCGGCCGAGTTCACGCCGCCAGTCATGCACAAGGTAACTATTCCTGTTTTAGGCCGTGTTTTTGGCGTGACGCTTGGTCCTGTTGTGATGGGGGCTATGATTGCAACTGATACATTGGAGGATAAAGTTCAGGTTTGGAAGCGCAGCAAGGTCAGCGCGGCGGAAAAATCAATTCGCAAGACATTTGGCGATATTAGCCTGAGGGGTTACACGCCCTACGACGGTGGAATTACCATGACGCTGAAAGAGGCTTGTGTCTATGATGTTTATTCTGATGGTAAAGTGTCACAGGAAGCGGATGTTACCCGTTCAGATACACACTATAACCGCGAACAATGTGCAAAGGATATGTTGGGCAATCTGGCGCGGGGCGCTACGAAATATGGGCGCAGCATGTCGGCCAATGAAGAGCGTTTTATTGTTGTCAGGAAAAAGGGCGATGCGGTTTCGCAATTCTACAAGTCTGCAAAGATTGATAGTTTGGCGGATGCGCCCAAAGGCGTGATTACAGCTACACATCATTATTACAATGGCCCTATCGGCTATGACGGTATCAGCAAGGAAACGTACTATGCGATTACACCGGTTGATGCGGCAACGGCAAAGCGCTTGCGGAAGCTGGGCCTGTAAAATATTTGATTTATCGGCGCAATATGAAACCCGCGCCGAAAATCAATATGAGCAGAACGGCGTATATGAGAAATTGTCGATTTTTCTACCGGGTGTTTTTCACGGCTGAACAGCAGTAGCAATCAGTATTACATGTTATATGATGTAATATCCGCGTTCGTTAGAATACTTTAAGTTTATGCTTTGTAACTGCGCTGACACCCTGATTGATAGTTGCTGGGGATAAGATTGTCGGCATACCTGCATCTTGCAGGGCTGTTTTCAACAACTGGTGTGCAGCATGCTGGATGTTTTTGTCAAAAGTAAGCTTTTCTGTAGAAGCGGGCACGTCTTTTTCTTGATGTGCGTAAAGGTTAGAAACGGTGTTGAATGCTTGTTGTAAGGCCTTTGCTTGTTTCGGTCCACGCACGACTTCCGCAAGAGATGAAAAGGCTTGGCTGGCGTTTTTCTCACTTGTAAAGGCTGTTTCCAGTGGTGTTGTCGCTATAGCCAGTTTGGAGATGCGCAATACCTTTGTTTCCGGGGTGTAAGAAACATCTGTTTCTCTGCCATTGGATGGGGATGCGAAGATGATAGATTGTTTTGAGCTTTTGTAAGCAGGTTGTGTATGGCCACGGTCAACGTATGTGCCGTAACCTCCGTAGGGGTCGTATGGGTTGGGTGCGTTGGGATCCCATACAAGCGTTCTTTCCTTTTCGTATATTTTTTCTGATTTTTCCCAGGCGCCTGTAACGCTGCCATTTTCAAGAACCTTGCGCTTAAACAGTGACTTTAAAAGGGCTTTTGCTTGATTTTCTGACACATCAGTAAATAGAAAGTCATTGTAGGATTCTTGTGGGAGGGCATGTGTTACAAATAGCATCGTTGCTTTCTTCAAGTTACTGTCTTTATTTTTTTTCATAGCGATTTTCCTTTTGGGAATTTTTGTCATACATTTTTAAAAAAAAATAGCGTACTTTGCTGGGGGTGTTGCAAATGTAGTCTTATTTTTCACAATGTCAATGACATAAGTCTAAAAGAGGCTTCAGGGTGCGGGTTTATATTTTTCTGGAAAATTTAGGCATGAATAGAGGTGAATGAGCGCGAAACAATTCACGTCCACCTGCGCTTTTGCTTATTTTCAATTTTTTAATGCGTTCTGAGCCTATGCCGCCCGTTTCAAAATATCGTCCACCCTCACTGTATCATCTCTCTCCGGGCTGGTGGAGATGATAACGGCGGGAACGCCGATTAGTTCCTCGATCCGTGCGATATAGCGGCGGGCGTTTTCGGGGAGGTCTTCCAGATTGCGCACGCCTTTTATCGGCGCTTTCCATCCCGGTAGCGTTTCATAGACAGGCTCCAGAAGTTCCTGCAAATCGTGCGAGGCGGGGATGTAATCAATTTCCTGTCCCTTGCATGTATAGCTGGTGCAGATTTTGATTTCATCAAAGCTGTCCAGCACGTCCAGCTTCATCAGGGCAATGCCCTTGACGCCGCCGATTGTGACGGCTTGACGCACCTGCATGGCATCGAACCAGCCGCAGCGGCGGTTGCGGCCCGTGGTGGTACCAACTTCGTGGCCTTCGGCCTGCAGCTTCAGGCCGGTTTCATCATCAAGCTCGGTCGGCATAGGGCCGGAGCCAACGCGGGTGGTATAGGCTTTGGTAATGCCCAGAACGTAACCGAGTTTATCAGGCCCGACGCCTGTGCCAATTGCGGCTTGCCCTGCAACGGTGTTCGATGACGTGACATAGGGGTAGGTGCCGTGGTCGACATCCAGCATCACGCCTTGCGCGCCTTCAAACAAAATGCGTTTGCCTTCTTGCGAGGCCGTATGCAAAGCATGCCATGCCGGGCCGACAAAGGGCAGAATGCGGTAAGACAGCTCTGTCAACGTATCCACAAATTCGTCAATCATGACGGGCGGGGCATCCAGCCCTTTGTGCAATGCGTTGTGGAAGAGGGCGATTTCCTCCAGCTTTTCACGGAAGGTTTCAGGATGCGCCAAATCGCACATGCGCAGTGCGCGGCGGCCAATTTTATCGCCATAGGCGGGGCCGATACCGCGACCTGTGGTGCCGATTTTCTTGTTGCCGCGCGCGCGTTCCATCGCTTTGTCGATAGAGCTGTGCAGCGGCAAAATAATAGGGCAGTGTTCCGAGATAAGGAGGTTGTCGGGTGTAATCTCAATTCCTTGATCGCGCAGTTCCGAAATTTCGGTCATCAGCGCCCATGGCTCGACGACAACGCCGTTGCCGATAATCGAAAGCTTGCCGGGGCGTACAATGCCCGACGGCATGGCGTGCAGCTTATACGTTTTGCCGTCAATGACGAGCGTATGCCCCGCATTGTGACCACCTTGGAAACGGACGACGATATCGGCCTCTGCCGACAGCCAGTCGACAATCTTGCCCTTGCCCTCGTCGCCCCATTGCGTACCGATGACGGTAATGTTTGTCATATTGATTTCACCCTTTGCTGAAGCCCTATAATATCACGGAGTGCGGGGAAAAGGACAGGGTTTTGTTATGGCCCTTATGGGGAGGTTTTTTTGTGAGTGCGGCGAACAATTTTCCGCGTTTTTGGTGTGCCGGACTCTGCCGCGCTTTGGAAGGCCTTTATGATACGGCGTTTTTCTTCTGTATCAATCATGGCAGCAATGTCTGGATGACTGTATTGTGAATTGTATTCTATGGCGATATCCCGCGCCGTCGCGCCGTTTTTATTGGTGATTTGTGTGTCTGCACCTTTTTCTAATAGCATTTGAACTATGTCTACGCAGCCTGCATTGACAGCATATATCAGGGCTGTATTGCCGCGATTGTCTTGTATGTTAATGTTTGGGGTGTAGCGAAGAATGGTATGGAGTGCGTTCCAGCTATCGTAAATGATTGTTTTCATCAATGCGGTTTGCCCCAGATTATCCTGTGCATTTACGTTTGCGCCAGATTCAAGAAGTGCATTGATAATGTGGCACTTTTTATCATTGTAGCTACCTGCGGCGATAAGAAGAGCTGTGCTGCCCTGACTGTCTTTTGCTTCTATGTTTGCTCCATATTCGATGAGCAACGGAATCATTTTTGGATGATTATTGTTTATGGCGTATATCAGGGGAGCCACCCTGTTGTTTGATGTTTTATTGGCAGACGCACCGTATTCCAAAAGAAGTTGCGCCAGTTCAACCTGTCCCCGTCTGATCGCAGACATCAGGGGGGGATAGCTACTTTCTTTATTACAAGAGTCAACATCTGCGCCTTGTTCCAGCAGCCAACGACATAAATTGATGGTAGGTTGTGTATGCGATATTTGTTGCAGGAGGAGTTGCGTTGCTTCATCATTAACGGGCCGCTTTGTTTTTACAGGCTTGGGGTTCATGGCTGTTTTGCCCTGTGCTGGGGTGATCGTATGATTTTGCGTGCCTTTGTGGTGCCTTTTTGAGCAGCAGCGCTGAAAATTTTGATGGTCTGCATTTTTTCTGCTTCTGCGAGGATTTCAGCTAGCTCTTCCCGGTGCATATTACGGGCCATGTCTTGTGCTGTTTCTCCATTTTCGTTGTGCAGAGCCGGATCTGCCCCTTTTTCGATGAGGGTCTTGACTATATCAATAGCGCCATCGTGCGCTGCGATCATCAGGGCTGTTTCTCCGGTAGAATGTTGCACATTGATATCAGCGCCACGCTGTAACAAGAGATGAAGAGCGGGTGCATGTATGGCGTAGGCAGAAAACATAAGGGCTGTTGAGCCGTCTTCGTTTGTACGGTTGATGTTTGCGCCGGCATCCAGCAAGCGTGTAATAACAGCTGTGTGCCCTTTATTTGCAGCGGATAACAGGGGTGTCCATCCGTGCTTATCTGTTAATTCAAAGTCTGCGCCGTACTGTAATAAAAGAGCGACAGAGTCTTCATTTCCGTGAAATGCGGCATTGATGAGTGCCGTTTCCTGTAGCTGCCCGCTTTTTTGGTTTATATCTGCGCCGTATTCCAGCAATAGAGTTACAAGGTCGGGGCGGTACTGGGAGGCTACAGAAGCAAGGGGGGTCATTTTATCGGGGTTGGTGTCATAGATGTTATTTGGATGTGCGCCATTCTCCAGAAAGTTTTTGCAGGTTTCCACGCTTGGGGAAGCGCTGTTTAATATATAGCGCATTAAATCATTCGTTGCCTTGCGTGAGTAAGTCCGTTTTGTTTTTGATTGCGTATTGTCAGCCATACTTATCGCCGCCTTGCAGGGGTTGACTGTGACGTACGTGGACGCCGGATTTTTCGGGTTTTCGTTGTTCCTTTTTCTGCCGCTTTTTGAAAGGCTGCAGTGGTGCGGCGTGTTATTTCTGCGTCAAGCATGTGTTTGATAGGGTGGTCGCTGCCGTGCACATTGCATGTAATATCGAGAGCGTTTTCTCCGTTATTGTTACGCAAGTCTATATTCGCGCCTTTGTCTAAAAGGGTGCGCACTTTGTAGGGGTCGTTCATTGCACATGCTTGCATCAGGGGCGTTGCATGCCGTGCATCTGGTGTGTTGACGGACGCGTCCCATTTCAAAAGCAGGTTAAAGGTATCGTGCTTTGTTGTGAGTATAGATAAGGCCAGGGCGGTTGTGCCTTTATGGGAGGTCGCATTGATGTTGGCACCTGCTGCGAGCAGCGTTTCGACAATTGCATCGTCATCTCTATTCGCGGCACGTAAAAGGGGTGTGTAGCCTTCCGGGCTTTGTGCTTCAGTGTTTGCGCCGTGTTTTAAAAGGATATCTATGGCATTGATGCTGCCTGTGTCTATAGCGGCCAATAGTGCTGTTTCATTTCTTGGGCCGTTGTTTCGTTCAATATCTGCGCCGTGTTTTAAAAGCAATCCTACCGTATCGGCTAGTTCATTATGGGCGGCGATTAGCAGCAGGCTTTTTCCCTGATTGTTCGTGGCGTTGATATCGGCCCCCTGTGCAAGGCAGTCGGTGAGCTTTTCCTCGGTCAGCTCTCCGGACCTGACATGTCTGAGCAGCCGCGCTGTGGCATGGTCTTTAGCTGGGTTGTTTTGCGTGTTGTCAGGCATGATTATCGTCGATTGACTGGAGTTGGCTGTGCTGTACGTGGACGCCGGATTTTTCGGGTTTTCGTTGTTCCTCTTTCCGCAGCTTTTTGGAAGGCTGCAATGGTGCGGCGCTGTATTTCTGATTGAAGAATACATTCAATGCTGCTTTCATGACCGTGGGTTCTGCGTGTGATGTCGAGCGCGTTTTCCCCGAAAATGTTGCGCGCATCTATATTTGCGCCCCAATTCAGCAAAGTATTAATTTTGTATTCATCTGCGTATTCACATGCCAGCATTAAGGGGGTTCTGCCTTGCTGGTTTGCTTTATTGACGTCTGCTTCCCATTGCAGCAGCAATTTGAATATATCGTTTTTCCCTAGATCTATGGACATAGCAAGAGCAGTTACGCCGTCATGTTTGGCTACATTTACATTTGCGCCAGCCTCCAGCAGTCTTTCAACGGTTTTGGAGTAACCTGCATTCACAGCACATAAAAGCGGTGTATAGCCGCCTTCACTCTCAGCTTCTATGTTGGCACCGTTCTTTAGCAAAATATCGATGGCATTAATGCGCCCCTTGCCTGCGGCACCTGATAAGGCTGTATCTTGTGCAAAGCCACTTTTTTGTTCAATGTCAGCGCCATGTTTCAACAGTAGCTCTACAGCATCCGCATCTCCGTTATGGGCGGCGATTAGTAGCAGGCTTTTGCCGTGATTATTGGTGGCGTTGATGTCAGCGCCGTGCGCAAGGCAGGCGGTAATTTTTTCCTCGGTCAGTTCCGCAGCCTGTACGTGCTTGAGCAGCCACATGTTGGCGTCATCAGCGTCCGATCTTGCGGCTTCCTGTGCGGGCTTTTGAGACATATATTAACATAATCTATAAAACTTATCCTGTCAAGCGTGATATTTGGGGGGGCACGGCCAAAAAATCCTTAGAAATCATTGGCAAAAGGGGGTATTGTGAAAGAAACCTGTCAGGTAAGCCATCATGACCCTGCTCGTCATGAAATTCGGCGGCACATCGGTCGCCAACATCCCCGCGATAGAGAACGTGGCCGACAAGGTCGCGGCCGAGGTTGCGCGTGGCCATGGCGTGGCTGTCGTGGTTTCAGCCATGGCGGGGGTGACGAACCAGCTTGTCAGTTGGTGTAATGAAGCCAACCCCAACTATGACGCCCGCGAATATGATTCCATTGTTGCGACGGGGGAGCAGGTGACATCGGGCCTTTTGGCTTTGGCGCTGCAAAAACGCGGGGTCAAGGCGCGATCTTGGCTGGGCTGGCAATTGCCGATCATGACCGACGAAGTCCATGCCAAGGCACGGATTAAAAATATCAATACCGATCTTTTGCGCAGCGCGGTGATACGGGGCGAGGTTGCGGTGATCCCTGGTTTTCAGGGCGTGTCCAGCGATGGCCGCGTGACAACGCTGGGGCGCGGCGGGTCTGATACCTCGGCTGTTGCCATGGCTGCGGCACTGGATGCGGACAGGTGCGACATTTATACAGACGTAGACGGCGTTTATACGGCGGACCCGCGTATTGTCACAAGGGCGCGGAAGATCGGGAAGATCAGCTACGAGGAAATGCTGGAAATGGCCTCGGTCGGTGCCAAGGTTTTGCAAACGCGTTCGGTCGAGCTGGCCATGAAAGAGCGCGTGCCGGTGCAGGTTTTATCAAGTTTCGAGAAAGGGCTGGGCAGTGACTTGCCGGGTACGCTCGTGACGGGAGAGGAGAATATCGTGGAACAAGAAGTTATCAGCGGCGTGACTTACGCAAGGGATGAAGCCAAGATCACGCTTTACGACCTGCCTGATCTGCCGGGTGTTGCCGCCCAGATTTTCGGACCGCTGGCCGAAGCCGCAATCAATGTTGACATGATCGTACAGAACGTATCGCCCGATGATAAAAATACGGACATGACCTTTACCGTGCCGCGTGCCGATCTGCCAAAGGCAATTGATGTATTGAAGGCTGTCGTGGCGGGTATTCCGGGCGCTGAAATGGAATCGAGCGCCGATGTGTCCAAGGTATCAATTATCGGCATTGGCATGCGCAGCCATGCGGGTGTGGCACAAAAGATGTTCAGCACCCTTGCCGAAAAAGGCATCAACATTCAGGTGATTTCAACATCCGAGATTAAAGTGAGCGTTTTGATTGGCGAGGAATATACAGAGCTTGCCGTGCGCTCTTTGCATACAGCCTATGACATGGATGGAGACCCGGAAAAAGCATGACCTCCGATTCCAAAAATTGGTCATTTATTACCGGCGTATCGCCGGAAAGCCGCGATAAAGCGGCGGCGGAATTTGTGGATGCGCAAACCGTGCTGTCTGCGCCACGGCGTATGATGGTGGCGCTGCGTGACGTGATGGCACTGGATGAAATGCCGGAAAGCAAGTTGTCGCGCATTGTCAGCCTGATTGCGCGGGAACTCAGAACCGATGTGTGCTCTTGCTTCGTCCAGCGCGCAGGTGAAATGCTGGAGCTTTATGCGGCCAGCGGGTTGGACGTTGATGAAGTGCGCGGCATCAAGGTGAGCGTGGGCAGTGGTCTGGTGGGTGACGTAGCGGCGCACGCCGTGCCTGCTGTCTTGCCGGATATAACGCAAAGCGAACAGTTTAAACCACGCCCTGAAACGGGCGGTGATAATTTTAAAGCGTTTTGCGGCGTGCCGATTTTGCGGGGTGGTCGCGTGCGTGGCGTTCTGGTCGTGCAAAACCGCCGTCCGCGTCAGTACAACGAAGATGTGATCGACATTTTGCAAACCGCAGCCATGGTGCTGGCCGAGCTGATTGTCGCGGGGGGTATTGTTTCGCGACTGGAGATTGATTCAGGGTACGCGGCAGGTGGTAAGCCAACACAGGTGGGCGCCATTAGTCTTGGGCGCGGTCTGGCGATTGGCACGGCGGTGCACTATGAAGCCGATATCGCCATGCGCGATATTGTGGCCGAAGATTCCAAAGCGCAAAAAGAACGTTTGCGCAAAGCCCTGTCCGCCATGCACAGCGCGATCGAGCGTATGCTGAACCGCGATACGGTGCTGCGCGGTACGGAATCGCGGGATATTCTTGAAGCCTACCAGATGTTCGCCAAGGATCGCGGTTGGTTAACGAAGATTGAGACAGCCATCGACAAAGGCCTGTCCGCCGAAGCCGCCGTGCAGCGTGTGCAAAACGAAACCCGCGCCCGGATGTTGCAAATTAGCGATTCCTATATCCGCGAACGCTTGCAGGATATGGAAGACTTGAGCAACCGCCTGTTGGATCATTTGATGCGACAAGACGGCGATGAAACGCGGTCACAGCAGGAGTTGCCGGATAGTATTATCCTTGTGGCGCGATCATTAGGCCCGGCGGCGCTTTTGGACTATGACCATGCACGTTTGAAGGCTGTCATCCTTGAGCGTGGGAGCCATTCTAACCACGTGGCCATTGTGGCGCGTGCACTGGGTATTCCGGTGATTGGGCAAAGCGGTGATGCCTGTAATATCATTGCCAACGGTGACCAGGTTATTGTCGATGGCGATCACGGCATTGTTTACATCAACCCGTCCGACTATGTGCTGGATATGTATACGCGCAGTATTGATCTGCGCACGCAGCGGTCAACGCTGTACCAGCATCAGGCGCATCAGCCGACAGTAACAAAAGACGGCGTTAAAATTTCGGTCATGTTGAATGCTGGTTTGATACAAGAGGTCAGCGCGGTGCAAAACATGAGGGCAGACGGTATCGGTCTGTTCCGGACAGAGCTTTCGTTTATGGGGTGGAAGAAATACCCGCTTGTCGTGACGCAGGCGGAACTCTACGGCAAGATCATGGACCAGATGGGCGATAAACCTGTTGTCTTCCGCATGCTGGATATTGGTGGTGATAAACCACTGCCGTATTTTACACCGCCGTTCGAGGAAGATAACCCTGCACTTGGTTGGCGTGCGATCCGTATTGGCATGGACCGTCCCGCCGTTTTGCGTACGCAGTTTCGTGCTTTTATCCGTGGAGCAAAGGGCAGGCCCCTGAAAATCATGCTGCCGTTTGTGACGGAAGTTGCAGAATTTGACCGTGCCGCAGACTTGCTGGACATGGAAAAGAAACGTGCTGTGGCAGCGGGGGATACCCTGCCTGAAAAAATTGAACTGGGTGTTATGCTGGAAGTGCCTGCATTGGTCTGGCAGCTTGATACGCTGCTGCAAAGGGCGGATTTTGTATCTGTCGGCACCAATGATCTTATGCAATATGTCTATGCGGCAGACCGGGGCAGCCATGTAGTGCGAGGCCGTTATGACTCGTTATCTCCGGCGATGCTGCGTATTTTGCGGCACATTGCAGAAGTGTGCCAAAAAGCGGGGAAACCCGTGAGTGTATGCGGTGAAATGGCCGCGTCCCCTCTGGAGGCGATGGTATTGATTGCTTTGGGCTATCAGGTGCTATCCGTACCTGCGCAAGCAGCAGAGGCTGTGAAGGTGATGGTGCCCACCCTTGATGCCCAAAAGCTTCTGCCGTATCTTGAAAAACTGATGTCGTCACGTGCGCATTCCCTAAGGGAGCGTTTGTTATCGTTTGCGCGTGACCATAATGTAAATATATCTGACGCGATCTGAGTGGTTATGAGCGAACAAAAGAAAAAAACAGCAAAGAAGAAAACACCGGCCAAGAAGAAGGTTGAGAAGGTGGACGAAACTGTGAAGGACAATGCGGCAAACGATGAGACGCAAGCGTCTGCCGGTGAACAGCAATCTTTGCAGCGCGCAGGGCAGGGGGCATCCGTTAGCGATATTCTGCGCAGTACGCGTTTGTCCCATAAGCTGGAGCTGGAAGATGTGTCTTCTGCCATTAACGTGCGCGTCAGCCAGTTGCGCGCGATTGAAGAGGGGAAATTTGACGCCCTTCCAGGGAAAACTTATGTATTGGGTTTTATCCGCAGCTATGCAACGCATCTGGGGCTGGATGGTGCCGACATTGTGCAAAAATTTAAGGTCGAGCATGGCGGCATTAATCCCATTTGCGCTAACCTGCATCCGCCGGAACAGCTTCCGGATGGACAGCAGGCGAATATGCTGGTGATTGGCAGTGAGGTTTTTTTCGCTTTGGTCGTTCTGGCTTTCTGGGCCGTATTCTCTGATGGGGGTGAGGTGACGGAAGTGGCGGATGTGATACCGGAAGCGCCTGTTGTCGCCTCTGTAACAGGGCTTTCAACGACATCGGCAGAGTCTGCGGTTGTACCGAGCCTTGTGCAGCCGGAGGCGGCAATGCCAACGCCTGTGCAAAGCGCATTGGCTGGAAGCAATCTTTTGTCCGCTGCCGCGCCTGTGTCGACCCCCTCTGTCGTTGCGCCGCCTGAGAAAACGAATGTGGTGCAACCGGCACCTGAGATAGAGGCTGTTGAGTCGGCTTCAGCGCCGGTGTTGAAACCCGCGATCAAGCCGCCGCCTGTTGAGCGGAACGCGACAATTAACGTGCGCAGCAACAGCAAAAAAGGACGTATTGTCTTAAAAGCCGTGCAGTCAAGCTGGATTGAAGTCAAAGATGCCAAGGGTGGCACTGTCTTCAAAAAACTTTTGCGCGAAGGCGAGGAATATGCACCGCCTGAAGGCACGGGCTATACGCTTGTTACCACGAATGCAGGCGGATTGGGCGTTTATGTTGATGGTGAGCAAGTGCAATCTCTTGGCCGGCAAGGTGAGATTTTACGTGGCATTGAACTGGACCCGGATGAGTTGAAAACAGTGAAGATCCGTGCTCTACATCGTCGTTCCGGAGGACGCCGTTAACGCGGCCTGTTAAGAACGCTATGTCCCTTGACCGTAAACTTGACCAGGTTCTGGGCCGTCACAGAGAACTTGAATCTCTGCTGGCGTCTGGAAACTTATCATCAGATGACTTTACAGCCATGTCCCGCGAATATGCGGAATTGTCTGATTTGGCGGAGCTGGTAGCGCAATACAATAAAGCCAGAGCAGAGCAGGATGATCTAAAATCCATGCTGAATGACGTGGGCGCAGATAAAGAGATGCGCGCCATGGCCGAAGATGATATGGCGCGGCTGAAAGAAGAAATGCCGCAACTGGAACACAGCATCCGTCTTGCCTTGCTGCCCAAGGATGCAGCCGACGCCAAAAACGCGATCCTTGAAATTCGTGCAGGTACGGGCGGAGCAGAGGCGGCTTTGTTCGCTGCCGATCTTTTTGGCATGTATCGCCGTTATGCTGCGGACCGTGGTTGGCGTTTTGAAGCCATGGAAGTTTCTGAAAGCGATCTGGGTGGTGTAAAACAGGCTGTTATTGAGATTTCAGGCAAAGATGTCTTTGCGCGGCTGAAATATGAATCCGGCGTGCATCGCGTCCAGCGTGTACCGGCAACGGAAGCGGGAGGGCGGGTGCATACCTCTGCCGCAACGGTAGCCGTTCTGCCCGAAGCGGAAGAGGTTGACCTGCATATTGATGAAAAAGATCTGCGTATAGATGTTTTCCGCGCGCAGGGCGCGGGCGGGCAGCATGTGAATAAAACGGAAAGCGCTGTGCGCATTACCCATATCCCGACAGGTATTCAGGTGGCGCAGCAGGATGAAAAGTCACAGCACAAAAACAAGGCGCGTGCCATGAAGCTGCTCCGGGCCAAGCTGTATGATATGGAACGCGAGGCTCTGGACAGGGCGCGGGCGTCAGACCGGAAATCGCAAGTCGGCTCCGGTGACAGGTCAGAGCGTATCCGTACCTATAACTTCCCGCAGGGCCGGGTGACAGATCACCGTATTAACTTAACATTGTATAAACTTGATCGCGTTATTACCGGTGAATGCCTTGATGAGGTAATAGACCCGCTGGTTGTCGAAGACCAAGCGGCCAAACTTGCGGATATTAGCTGGTGAGCAGGCGGCTTGCCGATGTACTGGCCGAAGCCCGCGCCGCTTTGCGTGATGCAGGGGTGGAGAGCGCAGATACAGATGCACGTCTTTTAGCGGAACATGCTTTTGGCATGACGCGTGAGGAGATGACGGCTTGTCCTGAAAAAACACTTGAAGAAAATGAGTGTAATAGTTTGAAAAAAATAATCAAACGACGCGCAAGCCATGAACCTGTTTCGCGTATTATAGGTTACAGATGGTTTTGGAAGTCAAAATTTAAAATAAGTAAAGAAACACTTGATCCAAGGCCAGATTCGGAAACTCTGATAGAAGCCGCTATCAAACACGCTGGTCAACCGCAGCGGTTGCTGGATTTGGGAACGGGAAGTGGGTGTCTTTTGCTGTCACTGCTGCAGGAATGGCCATCTTGCCTGGGCACGGGCATTGATATCAGTCCTGATGCGGTAAATACGGCGGCAGAAAATGCCCGGTTACTGGGCCTTGCGGAGTGTGCCGTGTTTCAGGCGGTCGGTTGGGCTGATTTTGTGCCGGAAGCGCCGTTTGACTGCATCATCAGCAATCCGCCCTATATCGCTGTCGGGGAAAAAGGAGGGCTGGAGCCGGAGGTGGCGGATTACGACCCGCCTGCAGCCCTTTATGCCGGAAATGACGGTCTGGAGGCTTATAGAGCTATTATTTCACTTTTGCCATGCTTCCTAACTCCCTCTGGATACGTGTTTTTCGAGATTGGCCACCGTCAGGCGGAGCAGGTGTCATATTTGCTTGGACAGGGGGGGTACCGTGTGCTAGAAACGATCCCAGACTTGGCCGGAAATGACAGGTGTATCGTCGCCCAAAGGGCAGGATAATAAACACGGTGCAGGGAAAATTTGCTTTCCATCACAAGGGTTTCCGGCTAGCATGATGATATAAGATATCCCTTTATACGCAAGATGTGGGTCGTCAAGGGGGCACATGCGACAGAATATGCATATTAACAAAAGCAGAGTGAAGTAGCAGGCATGAGACACAATCAAAGGCATACGCGTGGACGTAGAAACAACAATAACTCTGGCGGTCATCATCGCCGCGTCAATCCCCGCGTGCACACTTTTGACAGCAATGGCCCTGATGTGCGCGTGCGTGGAAATGCCTTTCAAATCACGGAAAAATACCAAACGCTGGCGCGTGATGCTGCCGCTGCGGGGGATCGCGTTTTGGCGGAAAGCTACTACCAGCATGCCGAGCATTACCAGCGCTTGGTGAACGAGAGTAACAATAATGATGCCAACAATCGCCGCGATCAGAACGGGCAGCAGCAGGGCGGTCATAACGCGAATGGCGGCGGCAATAACGGTCGGCAACAGCAAGAGCAGCAGGCTGCGGATGGCACGGGTGAGCAG
>JAPPOU010000022.1 GCA_028817795.1 Alphaproteobacteria bacterium | reverse complement strand
TGCGCTGCGCGACTTCCAGTGCCGGATTGATCGTCAGGCGCTGCGTGCCGCGTGCGAAATACTGGCCAATGTCTTTGCCGTTATTGGTAATTTTACCGCTGCCACGGGCAAGCCATACACGTGCAACCGCATCTTTGCGGCGGCCTGTGCCGTAGGCGCGGCCCTTGGCGTCCAGCTTGGGCTTGGCAACAACAGCGTCACCGGAACCGGCGGCTTCTGTTTTGCCTTCGCCTGCTTCTTTTTCTTCGTTTTCTTTTTCAGCAACGGCGTCTTTAAGATCGGAAAGTGTCGTTTTGGTAGCCATTGATTACGTCCTTTTGTTCTTGGAATTCATTGCGCCGACATCCAGCGTTTCAGGCTGTTGCGCTTCATGCGGGTGCTCTGTGCCCGCATAAACGCGCAGGCAAGACATCTGCTGGCGTGCCAACGGGCTTTCCTTGGGCAACATGCGGCGCACGGCGTTTTCGATCACGCGACCGGGGAACGGACCATGCAGGATTTCGCCCTTCGTACGGCCTTTGATACCGCCGGGGTAGCCGGTGTGCCAGTAAAACACATCGAACTTTTCTTTCTTGCCGGTAATGCGTACTTTTTCTGCGTTGATAACAATAATGTTATCGCCGCAATCGACGTGCGGCGTATACATCGGCTTGTGCTTGCCGCGCAGGCGCGTGGCGATAACAGCGGCCAGACGCCCCAGCGTCACGCCCTCTGCATCAATCAGCACCCATTTTTTATCGACTTCCGTCGGTTTGGCTGAATAGGTTCTCATCACGTGATTCCTCAATATTTTTCTTTTGTGATGCGGTTTTATGGAGCAGTTTGCCCGTGACGTCAATACAAAACTGCACTTTACAGTTAATGCATTGATATAAAATGATATTTTTAACGGTATTTATATACCGCCTTGCAACAGATTGATTTTATAGGCCCAAATAAACAGCGATTTCCCCTTCCCGTGTCCCTGTACCCAGGCACGACCGCCAGATCACTTCTGTATATAAATTACGCTTCGGCCACTGGCCCCCTGCCTACGCAGGGGCGCGAGGATCATCGTTTATTCAGGTCACTGTCAAGAGACTGAGACTGTCTCGGCCTGAATCCACTCCAAAAACGGCTGGTGCCCGTCCACAACCGGCAGGGCGATGATACAGGGCGTATCATAGCTGTGAAGAGCTGTAATGCGGTCTTTCAATACAGGGAAAAGGTCAGCCTGTGTTTTAAAAATCACCACGGCTTCCGCGCCCTCTTCGATCTTTCCCCGCCAGCGGTAAACGGATGTCATGCCGGGCAAAATATTGGCGCAAGCGGCAAGGCGCTCTTCCACAACCGTTGCAGCAAGTTTTTTTGCCGCATCTTCCGGCACTGTCACATAGGCAAAAACAAAAGACATGAAGTACCCCTCAAAAACTACCCCAGAACAAGTTCCATATGCAGCGTATCAAAATCCTGCCCCGCCACTGTATAAATTTTCCGGCCCGTTTGGATAAAACCCAGTTTTTTATACAAGGCAATCGCCGATTCTTGCGTCACGGTCACGTGCAAAACGACTTTTTCAAACGCCTTGCTCCGCGCACAGTCCAGCAGCGCTTCTATCAAACGACGGCCAAGGCCGCGCTTTTGGTAATCTGGGTGAAGGTGCAGGTTGCCCAGTTCAACCGCGCCGTTTTCGTCTAGTGGCTTGATTGCGCCAAACCCGCAAATAGCCTCACCATCACACAGAGCCAACATTTCTCCGCCGGCATCTATCAACCCTGCCGCAATATCAGTGATACAGCCATGGTATGATACATCCTGCACAAAGCCGCCCTTGTTCAACGACAAAGACAACAGATAAAGCGCACGCAACTGCTCTGCATCACCCTCCCGGATGGGGCGGGTGCAGAACGGGTCGCTTTTGTTTTGAGAGCATTCCGTCATAATTCAATACCGTTTTCTTATATATATCACGCAGGCCCGCAATGTCACGCAACGCGGCGCGCTCATCAATCTGGTGCATACCGCCGCGTTCCTTGTAATCAGCAGGCACATCATTACCCACTACGCCGCCGCGTTCCGGCAGGCCCAGCTCTATGATATCCGCATCAGGGAAATATTTTGAAACAAAGCGCCCATCTGTCGTGCCGCCACTGCCATCATAAACAGCATCCTGCCCCGTTATATCCTTGATAGCAGACTGCGCAGCCCCAGCCAATGCGCCGGGCGGGCGGAAGTAAGGCGTTGATGC
The DNA here is from genome assembly GCA_028817795.1 of Alphaproteobacteria bacterium. Classification (GTDB taxonomy): domain Bacteria; phylum Pseudomonadota; class Alphaproteobacteria; order Micavibrionales; family UBA2020; genus JAPPOU01. Next base: position 3,782 of record JAPPOU010000022.1, on the reverse strand, counting down.
CGTATCTTTGTTCGCAATAACCGCGATTTTTTTTAGCAGCGCCGCATCGGGATGTTGCTGCGCCCATTCCGGCGGGTTTGCCAGTTTATCTTTAATAAAATCCTCAAGGCTGTCCGGTGTATGCTCTGGCGTAAAACGAATGTTCCAAAGCGCCTCGGCCTTACCCGGCACAATGGCGGACTGCGCAAAGTCACCGGACTTGACTGCAATCGTTTCAAAGTTTGTTGCGGGAAAATATTCATTGCCATCCTGCCATGCATGGCTGTTCATGACAGCAACGGCCAACGCCAATGCGCGGTTCGGGTTTTCAAACGCGCCGTTATTCGCCGCATGCCCCTGCACACCCGCTGCATTAAATTTACCCACCAAACTGCCGCGCCGCCCCAGCTTGATATGGCTACCCAATTTATCCGGCGATCCCGGCTCACCCACAATAAAGGCATCGGGCGTTTTACCGTTCTTTTTCATCCATGCCAGCATTTTATCGGTGCCGTTCACAGCGGCCCATTCTTCATCTGTCGTTAAAACCATGCTGATGCGGATATTGCCTGTTTCGCGTAAATCTGCCGCCGCTTCCTTCACGGCTGTCGCAAAGGCTGCAACCGCCCCCTTCATATCCGTCACGCCCCGGCCATGCAAATACCCATCGCGGATATCACCATTATAAGGGTTTGATGACCATTTCTCAGCATCACCCGGCGGCACAACATCAAGGTGGCCGATGTAACAAATATGCTTGTCCGGCTTACCGAACGTCCATTCCAGATAGACGTTTTCAACAGGATAATCCCATTTGTCATGACCGCCACTGAACGTCATCCGCGTTGCGGACGCGCCTGAACTCAAGGCCGCGCTGGTCATTGTGTTCAGTGCACGCTTTGCCGTAGGCGCATCTTTGACATCAACAGGCGTTACGCTGGGAATACGCACCAGCGCCTGCGCCATGCGCACGGCGGCATCCTGCTCAAGTCCTGCAGGTTTTGGTTTTGGCTTATCCATGCCCGTTATCTCTTATATAAAAGTGCGATGTATTAATGCGCTTGGGGTCCGGTTCGGTTTTTGAAACCCTTGCAAACCCCGCGCCCGGCAATACCGCAGGCCTGTATAAAAACTGGTAAGCCCCTTCCGCATCCCTGACAATCAGCGCGCAATCACAATCACCCAACCGGGCGTAAACATCTGCGCGGTGCGTCAACAGGCTGGCGCAGATCACAAGCTCGCCCGCTTCAGGGCGATAATCCGTCGCCGCCATGCAGCGCACATCCACACGGTCCGCATAGCCGAATTTACGCGCCAATCGCGCAGCAAGGCTGCAAGCATCTTCATCATAATCAACGCAAACCACCTGCGCATCCGCAAAGTGATCTGCCATCAAAAAACCTGTCAACGGCAATGCGCCCGCCCCCAGAAAGCTGATGCGTGAATACGTCTTTGTACCCAGCAAGCCAATTTCCGCCTGCGTCAACGCGCAATATTCAGAATAGTACCAAAAATCAGCAAGCTGCGCTGTTGGGGTATCGGCAAGCCGCTGCGCCCAGAATTTTTCCATTTCGCATTCTGCCTTGCCGCACAGCACAGGCAGTTCCTGCCGTGCCTTTTGCAAATCAGGCGCGCCCACAAGACTTGCGGAAATGTCGGACGCATAACAATCCATCAAAGAACGCACCAAACGCGTCAGGCTGCTGGTCACGCCCGCATTATGCGGTGACAGGTCCTGCGCCTGTGCCAAAAAGCGGTGCGACTGGCGAATGATGGATACGGCATCTTGCAAAGCGGCTGTGTTCATGGCTTTTCCCCTACCTGAGTTAGGCCTTGCTGTTTTTGAAAGACTGCATCACGGCCGCCACCACACCGGCATCGGCGCAGCAGCTTGATGGCGTATGCTGTGATGAACCGGGGCGCAGCTTCTCCCAGACATGTTCATGCCCTGCAAAGCAGATGACCTGCACGAAAGGCTCCAAAAGTGAAATGCCCAGCGCGATATGAACATCCCCGCTGACGACATAGCCAATGCCAAACGCGACGACAACGTGCATGACGGCATAACTGGCTGTTTTTGCAAAAATACGCATTCTTCTTTTTCCTTTTTCTTTTTGCGACAGGGCGCCCCGTTCCTGCCGCCACACCGAAACCGGATACGGCGGCAGGAAGAGCTTCACTTACACGACGAAGAGCGTCCTGATTCTGGTTGTCCAGCGTACACCATAAACCTGAAATTGCAAGTCATTCTCATTCTCGGTTTTATGGGTCCAATGAAGACAGATTGACACCAGATACTTATGGTTGATAGAAGATGCGCTGTTTCACCACCGTCGGGGTGTAGCTCAGCCTGGTAGAGTGCTCGTTTCGGGTGCGAGAGGCCGGAGGTTCGAATCCTCTCACCCCGACCATTTTCTTAACCATTTGTTAAAGAATCACCCGCAAAGCAGCCATCTTTGTTTTTATAAAAATCAATAACTTAAGGACAAAAATTGACCAAACCCCCAGAATGCGATATTATGAAATTATTAACGTAAAGTTAACAAACAGACCAAAAATTAAGACGTTACGAGCGAGGCACAAATGACAACACCACTCGATCCCGCAGGTGATTTCACAGCCCTGTTCAACCATGTGAGGAAACGGCAACAAGATTCTGACGGCATGTCCGCACAGACCATGACCCCGGACCTCCACTGCCTTTATGCCAATGGCCTGAATGCCGTTCTGGACCTGCGTACCAAGGAAGTGCGCTTTACAGAGGGTTCCGCAAAAAAGCTGAATGCACTACGCATGAAGAGCATGCAGAATGCCTGCTAAATTCAAAAAAGTTAAATAGACGGCTTAAGTATTTTCCGGCGGTGCGGCGTGCCCTGCCGATCCGCAGTCTTAATGCCCTGCATCAGCGGCGCATTTTCAATTGCTTGAATAATATCCGGGGGCATCTTCCACCTTACGGCGATATCCAGTGCTGTTTCTCTGGCAGGGCCAAGCACCGCCGTGTTTGCCCCCCTATCAAGGAGCATGTTAACCAGGCCACCGTTTTTCTCACGACTCGTGGATATAAGGGCAGACATCAGCGGTGTATAACCACCCCCATCCTGCATATCAATGTCCGCACCGCCATCCAGCAAAGCATGCACAATATTCGCCCGCCCCCAACTTATCGCCAAGTGCAGCGCCATATTTTCTGGCGGCTTTTTTTCGTGCCTTTCATTCGGATCAGCGCCATGTTCAAGCAGCACGTTTACGACATCCAAACATCCCAGATAACTTGCCCGCGCCAGCAAACATGTATTGGCCGGGCCACCCCGCACATTTGGGTCTGCCCCTTGCTCCAAAAGACGGCGGCATATCGTAGCGTCTGGCATTTTACCACCGCAAACTTCTTGCAATAAGCGCTGCGTGGCTTCAGCGGCGTTGCAGGAAGAAATACTATGTTCGTTTTTTAAGCTCATACTTTTCCCTTTAAACGGCTTGCACTTTACGGCGAATAATTTTTCTTTTACGCCGTGTGCCATATTCCGCAGCAGCACGAATCTGCTGCATACGCTTTCTTTCCATTTCTAACTTCATCAACAAAAAGTTTTTCGTCATCGCATCAATATTGGCCTGCGCTATAGAGCTTACGCCCCGGCTTGCGTCTGCCGCAAATGCTGCACTTAATCCACCTGCAGGAAAAAGTTCCGACATACCCTTTTCCACCGAAGGCCGCGTCTGCCGAGGTTGGTCCGCTACTTCCGAGGAAACCTTGAATTTATCTTTTTTCGCCACGATGCAATACCCGTCCTATAGTCTTTTAT
>JAPPOU010000071.1 GCA_028817795.1 Alphaproteobacteria bacterium | reverse complement strand
GCGCCATAAAGAAAAGATTCTGCCTGTGAAAGCGGCGGAGGAGGGGCGGTTTATTATTTATTTGCCTGATTTCGCGGATGGCAAAGGGCCGGTACTTCTGCCGAACATCAAAGAAATGGAAGCTAAAATGCGCGGTTCTGACGGCGAGGTAAAAAGCATAGAGCTTGAAGCCGGTCCACAATGCATTCCGGCAGATGGCACAAATGTGATCGTCATCAACAGGGTGGACCCTTTTGTGCAAATGGCATTATCTGCCAAGCTAACGCATTTGATTGATAGCGCGAACGGGGAATTCACGCGTGATGTTTTGGATAAATTTATGAGCTATGCGCGGGGTTACAGCTATGATCCTGATACACAGACAATTACGTTCGCGAGAAACGTGGGGTTTCGTAACGATGTTTACAATATGTCTGTCAAAGAGTTTAAGGCGCGTTATATGCGCCATGGCAGGCCCGACCTTTCCCTTGAAAAAGTTAAGGACCACAATATACGTTCTGGCTACTACATCAAAAAACCGTTGGAAGGGTGTGCGTTGTATTTGCAGGGGAAGTTTTCAGTGCAGCTACCTGTTGTATCTGGTGGCGCGATGCAGGAGTTTCAGCACGGTGCCATGGTGAACTTACCGGATGATCCATCGTTGCCGATTAGTTTTATCCATGTTTCCGATATTAATACCTGCTACACAAAGCAGAATGGATGGCAGATTGTGGATTCAGATGGCCAACATAGACTGCCGATTTTTGGGGTAGATGATGTATTGCAACCTCAGGCTCCTTCAGCGCGGAAGGGTTTCCCCCAGGGGCCTAAATAGCTTTCTGCGTCTTTAGTGATAATTCCTCTACACGGGCAACAGCTTTTTCAACTTCATCTTCATCCGCGCCACGCACCACAATTTCCACGATGTCTTTTCCGGGGTAACTGCCAATTTCAACATTGGGAAAATCGTTTTGTACTTTTTCCAGCGGTGCGGCCAATTGGCTTTCTCCCGCCGCGATGGGGATGGTACGGGTGTGCAAAGCGGCACCTTTGGGCAGCGTTTCCTCAATGCCTTCATACATGGCCTGCATAATTTTGGGCACGCCAGCCATCACATAGACATTTTTAATGATAAAGCCGGGCGCGCCGGAAACGGGGTTATCAATCAGCTTTGCGCCTTCAGGAATACGGGCCATGCGCAGGCGAGCTTCGGTGACGTCCTGATGGCGGGCTGTATAGTGTTCTTCCAATGCGCGGCGGGCGTCATCATTCAGGGGCAAGGCAACATTAAAGGTTTTGGCCATGCAGGGGGCTGTAATGTCATCGTGCGTGGGCCCGATGCCGCCGGTTGTAAAAACAAGATCATATTTATCGGAAAGGGCGTGAACGGCGGAGATAATATCGTCCTCTTCATCCCGCACCACGCGGATCTCGCACAGCTTTAAACCGCGTGCCGCCAGTTTTTCGGCCAGCCATACGGCATTGGCATCCTTTGTCCGTCCGGAAAGGATCTCGTTCCCGATAATCAAAATGGCGGCGTTTGTGTTCATATGGCCTTGAATGTACGTATTTTTGCCCAGACTGGCAATTAATTGATCTATTGACATAATTATATAATTGTGTTCTATTGGAATAAGGTGGTAACGAACATCAGAAAAATAAACTAACCATTTGAAAAACAAGAGTTGTAAATATGCGAAGGTTAACACAAGCATTTATTATGGCGATGACCTTGATAGGGTGCGCCGGGCAACAGGCCTCGGTTCGTAGCGCAGAGGATGTGGCAAGCGAAACGCCAGAAACTGAAGGGGCGCACGATTATTTGGAAGATTGCCCTCCTGCAGCCCCAGCAAAGCAAGAACCGGAACAGGAACAGCAGGCTGTTGCGCAACCTTCTACAGTGAGCAAGGCGCAAATTACACCGCCCAATCTGGTAAGTGTGACAAGGACGGTCACGGTGGTAGGTAGCGCGGAAGAAGTCACTGCCGAGATGCTGGAAAATGCCGGTACGGTAACGCGTGTCCAGTCAGATACGCCCGTATCTGATACGGACCCGGACAGGTTACGACGGAATGAGGACTATAAAAGACGTAAAAGGCTGGACCCAACGGGCGATTTTTAAGCCGATCTAACGATTTACCCCCTTGTTTTTGTTCCTGTTTCGTACCATTTTACAGGTATGAACAAATACGACATGGACTTTGACGAAGAAGATTTTGGTGACCCGAATGAAATCCCCATCCATACCGAGGCGGATTTTGAAGGGATGCGCAAGGCAGGCTGTCTGGCCGCCGAAACGCTGGATATGATTACCGCGCATGTAAAGCCGGGGGTCACGACCGAAAAGCTGGACAGCTTGTGCCACCACTTTATCACCAGCAAAGGGGCCATTCCCGCGCCGTTGAACTATAAAGGTTTTCCCAAATCGATCTGTACATCCATCAACCATGTTGTGTGTCATGGCATTCCCGATGATACGGCTTTAAAGAATGGCGATATCATCAACATTGATATCACTGTCATCGTTGATGGCTGGCACGGCGATACCAGCCGCATGTTTTTTGTGGGTGACAAGGTGCCTGTCAAAGCGCAGCTTTTGGTGGATGCGACCTATGAATCCATGATGTGCGGCATTGAAATGGTCAAGCCCGGTGTGCAGTTGGGTGATATCGGCCATGCGATCCAGACCTATGCCGAGGAGCGTCGTTTTTCCGTGGTGCGCGATTTTTGCGGTCACGGCATTGGCAAAACATTTCACATGCCGCCGTCAGTTCTCCATTACGGAACGCCCGGCACGGGGCCGGAGCTGAAAGCGGGCATGTTCTTTACAATTGAGCCCATGATTAATATCGGCACATGGCAGACAAAAATGTGCCCCGTCAAAAAAGATGGTTGGACGGCTGTGACCCGTGACCGCAAGCTTTCCGCGCAGTTTGAGCACACGCTGGCTGTGACGGATACGGGGTATGAGATTTTTACTTTGTCGCCGAAAGGGTGGCTGAAACCGCCATATGTTTGAAGGAAGTGACAAAGTGTATATTTTCCCTCTCCCCTCTGGGGGGAGGTGGAGTTGCGTGTGATGAGGGCAGTTTCCCAACAGAAGCCCGAACCCCACCACGGCACGGGGCACCGTGACCGCCTACGCCAGCGTTTTTTAAAAAACGGTGTTGGTGGAGTTGAGGATTACGAGATATTGGAGCTGTTGTTATTTGCAGCCATTCCGCGCCGCGATGTAAAGCCTCTTGCAAAGGAATTGATAAAAACTTTTGGCAGTCTTGCAGGTGTGGTGGGCGCGGATGTCAAGGAGTTGCAAAAGATCAAAGGCATCAGCGAAAATACGGCGGCTTTGGTCAAGGTTATTCATGCTTTAACCCAGCGCATGCTGTGGGAAGATATCGAGAAAAAACCACTGCTCAGCTCATGGCAAAAACTGATTGATTATTGCACCGTCGCCATGGCGCACGAAAAACGCGAGCAATTGCGCATATTATTCCTGAACCGTAAAAACCAATTGATCGCGGACGAAGTTTTACAGACAGGTACTGTTGACCACGCGCCTGTTTACCCGCGGGAAATTATCAAGCGTGCGCTTGAGCTGGGGTCGACAGCGATTATCCTTGTGCATAACCACCCCAGCGGCGATCCTGCGCCCAGTGATTCAGATATTCTGATGACCGAAGAAATTATTCGTGCTGCTGCTGCGCTTGACGTGATGGTGCACGACCATATTATTATCTCGAAAAACGGATTTTCCAGTTTTAAAGCCATGGGGCTTTTGGAATTTACGGGGTAAATCACGTGAAAACGCTTCCTTTTATAAAAGGGCACAAACGCTTTTTGGCTTTTGGCGTCATGCTGACGTTTTTCAGCGGTTTCGGGCAGAGCTACTTTTTCGGGATATATAACGATTCCATTCGTGCTGATTTCGGGCTGAGCAATACGGTTTTTGGTTCTATATACAGTGGCATTACGATGCTGAGCGCCGTGATGCTAATGTTCGCAGGCAAACTGATTGACCGTTTGCCTTTACCTTTATATGCGGCAGGTGTTGTGTGCTTGCTTACGCTGGCCTGTCTTTTAATGGGTGTGGCGGGGTCTTTGCTGTTCTTGGTATTGGCCATGTTCTTGCTGCGCTTTAGCGGGCAGGGGTTGATGACGCATACGGCCTCCACCAGCATGAGCCGTTATTTTGATAAAACACGTGGACGTGCCATTGCGATTGGTAATTTGGGCTTTTCGCTGGGGGCTGTTGTGTTGCCATTGCTGGCTGTACGCTTACTAGATCAGGCACCATGGCAACAGAATTATATGCTCTATGCGTTGTGTGTAGCTCTGGGGGTTTTGCCGCTGGTGTTGTGGCTTTTGAAAGGTCATGCCGTGCGGCACGCCACATGGCAAAAGGCGCAGGATGAAAAAGCCCTGCAAAACCCACTGGATGCTATTGATGACTGGACGCGTAAACGTGTTTTGAAAGACTGGCGTTTTTATCTTGTATTGCCGGGGATTATGGCCGAAGCTTTGGTCAATACAGGCGTGCATTTCTATTTGGGCCGCGTTGCCGAGGCCAAAAACTGGCCAATGGAAGTGATGGCAACGTCATTGAGCGTGCAGGCTGTAGCTGCTGTTAGTTTTACCATTATGGCAGGGCTTTTGGTTGATCGTATGGGCAGTTTGAAATTACTGCCGTTTATTCCGTTACCATTGTGTATTGGCCTGTTTGTTTTGGCGGGGTTCGATCATTTTATGGTGGCTTATATCTATATGTTCCTCTCCGGCCTGGGCAAAGGTTTTTTGGGAGCGGCGGGCACGGCGCTGTGGGCAGAGTTTTATGGCGTTAAGCATATTGGGTCGATTAAGTCGCTTGTCATGATGGTGACAGTGCTGTCTACCGCTGTTATGCCGCCGTTATTGGGCTATCTTTTCGATCAGGGCGTCAGCATGGATATCATTGCGCCAGGATTGGGAATATACGTTTTTATGGGGGCTTTGCTTACGCTTCCGGTTGCCCGTTCGGGAAAGAAAGCGTAATATGTATGCACTGAATTTGTGCAAGGGGACATGATGCAGAAAGAAACTAGCCCTCCGGAAAAGCTGGAGTTAAAAGTTATCGCCTTTATTTTTGCGGCGTTTTTAAGTGGTTGCCTGGTTGTTGGCGGTTTGTTCACATTTCATACTGATAAACTTTTCGTGCAAAGCGAGATCAATAAGCTTGAATACAGCGCGCGATTGGTTGCGCCGCGTTTTACCGAGACGTACAGCAATATTAGCCAGGATGTTTCTCTTCTTGCAAAAATGCCGCCTATAAAGGGAATAATGCGTGCCCGCTATAATGATGGTAAAGACCCTTTTGATGGATCTACGGAACAATTATGGAGAGACAGGCTCGCGACAATTTTTACCTCTATGCTTAAATTGCGCCCGAATTACGCACAAATCCGTTACATCGGTGCTGAGGATGACGGAAAAGAGATTGTGCGCGTTGATCGCAGAGGCGGAGAAATTATCCGGCGGCCTGAAGGCGCATTGCAGTCAAAAGCAGATGAGCCGTATTTTAAGGAAGTATTACGCTTACCTTTAGGTGAACTTTATTTTTCTGATATTACCCTTAACCGCGAGAATGGAAAAATATCCTTTCCGCATGAGCCAATGTTGCGTGTGGGCACGCCTGTTTACAATGATGAAGGCAAAGCTTTTGGTTTTGTTATCATCAATATTAGCTACTGGAGCTTTATTCAGGATTTGCATGAGCGTTTTGCGGGTAGTAAAAATCTATATGTCGTGAACGCAAAGGGGCAATACCTTGTGCACCCGGACCCTCGGAAAGAATTTGGGTTTGAACGTGGGCGTGGCGCAACTGTCGAAGAGGATTTTCCTGAGCTGCAAAGCTTGCGCGGCGATTTTTCAAAAGGAGTCGGGTTTTTTAACGAGAATGCCCGCAAATACGCGTATTATTTTCAGGTCCCTTATGATGATGTGAATCCAGATCATTTTTTGGGGATACTCTTGACGCTACCGGAGGATGTGGCACTGCGGCAGTCCCATGGTGTCTTGACCATAATGATTACTGTGCTTGGGGTTTTGCTGGCGATGTTTGCAATGTGCAGAGT
>JAPPOU010000114.1 GCA_028817795.1 Alphaproteobacteria bacterium | reverse complement strand
CAGCTATTCCATGCAGGCTGATGGCGGGCGGATTTTTGATGTTGATATTCCGGCCTTCTCCCTTGACGTGCCGGGTCTGCACAGGGTGCTTAACTGAAGGAGAGGCGCAAGCCATGAACTTCAAGCCCATTTTTTTCGTCAACGGCATCATGCTCTTGATCCTCTCGCTTGCGATGATGATCCCAATGATGGTCGACCTTGCCGACCGCAGCACTGACTGGCAGGTTTTCGCCGCCTCGCAAATCATTACCGCCTTTTCCGGTTTTTTGATGATCTTTATCAACCGCGAACGTGTAATAAAAATTACGCTGCGTGAAACCTTCCTGATGACCTGCCTCAGTTGGGTCTTGATGGCGCTATACAGCGCGATTCCCTTTTGCCTTGCGGAAATTAAGCTGGATTTCGCCCACGCTTTTTTTGAAGCCATGTCAGGCATCACAACGACAGGCTCCACCGTGATATCAGGGCTTGATACCTTGCCCCGCGGCATCCTTTTGTGGCGTTCGCTGCTGCATTGGATTGGGGGTATCGGCTTCCTTGTCGTTGCCCTTGCCATCTTGCCGCTCCTGCAGATTAGCGGTATGCAGATTTTTAAAACGCAATCCTTCGATATCGAAAAAATCCTGCCCAGCGCCAGCCAGATGGCTTGGTTCCTTTTGGGGGTTTATTCCGTCATCACTGTCGTGTGCATCTTTTGCCTCAATAACGCAGGCATGACGTTTTTTGACGCCGTGAACCACGCCATGTCCGTTGTCGCGACCGGCGGGTTTTCAACCCATGACAAATCCATCGGCTACTTCAACAACGCCCAAATAGAATTCGTCGTTATCTTCTTCATGATTGTTGCAAGCCTACCGTTCATGCTGCATTTCCGCGTATTAAAACGCGACTTTGCCGCCATCGCGCGCGACAGTCAGGTGCGCGTCTTTTTATCTATTTGCATGGTGGCCATTACCATCATGGCTGTATACCTGCTGCTCTTCAGCCCCTATACCTTCTTTGATTCCATTCGTCACGCCGCCTTTGCCGTCCTAGCCATCATCACCGGCACGGGCTTTGCAACGCAGGATTACGCCGCATGGGGAATGCTTCCTGTCGGTCTGGTTTTCTGTCTTAGCATGATGGGTGGATGCTCAGGGTCAACAACAGGCGGCATGAAAACTTTCCGCTTCCAAATCCTGTGGTCTATGCTGAAACTGCAGGTTAACAAGCTGATAACGCCCAGCGGCGTTTTCCAAGTGCACTACAACAAAAAAGCCGTAGACGCCAACGTGCAAACAGCCGTAAGCCTGTTCTTTTTCGTTTATTTGGCGCTGTTCTTTTTTGCAGGCGTTTTGCTTATGATGAACGGGCTGAGCTTCATCACCGCCTTTTCCGGTGCCATGACGGCCATCAGCAACGTTGGTCCCGGTCTTGGGCCTGTGATCGGCCCTTCCGGCAATTTTTCATCGCTGAATGCGGCATCTTTGTGGATTCTCTCCGCCTGCATGCTGCTGGGGCGGCTGGAAATCTTCACCATTCTGGTGTTGCTGTCACCCCGGTTCTGGCGGCAGTAGACGCACTAAAAGTCTCCCGCACGACACCATCCAAGCCGCTGGCCAGATCACGGCTCAGGTCACGCGCCAAATCTTCCAGCGCGCGGTCGCGCTCCGCCAGTGTTGCGCCTTCCATTACGCTTTTGTTCCTGTTGGTGGAAACCTCGGCATGGCCGATGATAATATCCGGCGCATGCAAATCCGCCAGTTCAAAGCGGACTTTCGCACTCCCCTTGAAACGCTCCTCTGGCTCTTTCGAGAAATAGCCCCAAAACCCTTCTGTTACCGGGAGTTTTTCGGACACAACCGATGCATCCTCTATAATCACGCGCAAAACACGTTCGCTACCCGCAGCACGCAAACGGCGATCAAGCATTTCGCCAATCACGGCCACCGGCGGCGGCGACATCAAATGATCGACATAGGGGGATTGTTCATGCGCCTTATACACATTTTGAATATCGATACGCGCCACCTGTAATGGCACCACTTCCTCTGTCATCGACACGTGCACCGATGGCGAATCCGGCACCGTACTGGTACACCCCATAACCGGCAAAACAGATAAACACAGAGCCAAAGCACCCACTGCAATCGTTTTCATCTTACTTTTTCTCCTTGTATATCTTGTCGATCTGGTTCATGTCAAAATTGTACTCTTCACTGCAAAACTCGCACGTGATGGAAACCTTGCCTTCTTTTTCACACAATTCTTCCAGCTCTGCCCGCGGGATTGTCCGTAGAATATCGACAACCTTTTTCTTGCCGCAGCGGCAACGGAACTTGACATGCGTGGGCGGGTAAATCCTGACACCATCTTCATGGTACAAACGATACAATACATCTGCAGAGTGTAGTACGGGAGACAACATTTCCCCCTCTGTGCAGCTATCCAGCAAGATTGCTGCGCGGGTCCAGTCTTCGATATTATTTGTATCTCCCTGACTATCATCATTCTCGTCCGGCAACTGCTGGATCATGATCGCCGCCGTCTTCCACAGCGCATCTTGCGGGTGGATAGAGATTTTAAAAGCTGTCTTGATTTGTTCTGACTGCGTGAAATAGTGCTGCACAGCCTCCACGACGGACTCACCTTTCAGCTCGACAATCCCTTGATATCTGTCGCTGGAACCCGGCTGATCGACGGTAAAGGCCAGATACCCCTTTTTCCCCAGCAGGTGATAATAGTGATTGGTGAGATCGGTTTTGCGTTTGGCTGCTTTTTTCACCGCTGCCTCGTCAAACCCGGCATACGCCCGAACACCGCCATCCTGCGTCACATCAACCACCAGCATACGCACAGGGCCATCCCCCTTAATCTGCAGAGTAAAAAGGCCTTCGTATTTCAACATGCCGCTTAACAGCAACCCCAACGTCACCAATTCGCTGAGCAGCGCGGAAACAGGTGGCGGATATTCATGCCGCTCCATGATCTCGCCCAAAACCTTGCCCAAACGCACCATACGGCCCCGCACATTCGCCTTTTCAAGGCTGAATGGCTGGATGACATCATCGTCCACTTGTCCTTTGGGTAAAACAGTCTCGTTCATACGCGAAAACCGTGCCTTTGGCCGGATACTCTCTTTGGGTTTTTCTGGTCCGGGTTTTTTCTGGTAAGCTGCATGGTTCCGGCATTATAATCAAACGCAGCGGAAATGCGATAGTGAACATTGCTATATGAATACGGAAAATAAAAAACGCACCAAAAAGGTGCCACGAAAAATATCCGCCCAATATCTTGAGAATGCGGCACTATTTTACCTCCAGCGCTACGCGTCCTCCGCCGCGAACCTGCGCCGCGTCTTGCTCCGAAAGATTAACAGGTCTTGTAAATTTCATGACGTGCCGGCTGCGCCCTTTACTCCCCTTGTCGATGATCTCATCACCCGCTATATCGCTGTCGGGCTTTTGAATGATGAATCCTATGCCCGCGCAAAGGCCCAAACCCTGCGCCGCGCCGGAAAATCACGGCAGGCCATACATGCCAAGCTGGCCATAAAGGGCCTGAGCACCGCTCAAATAGAAGATGCGCTGCACATTGCAGATGAAGAATCTGATAACGCTGAACTCACCGCCGCACAACGTCACGCAAAAAAGAAAAGAATAGGCATTTACCGTACAGATGGCCTAACACAAGACCCTGCCCTCAAACAAAAAGAACTGGCTGTTCTGGCACGCGCAGGTTTTTCCTATGAAATTGCGCGCAAGGCTTTATACGAAGAAAACATTGCAGATCATCAAGACGCTTTCGGATCTTGATCGCCACCTACGGCACGGAACGGCGTTACATTCTTTGACCGCACAACACGATACGCCGGCAGCGTGATACGCGCCGTTGTACCTTCGCCTTGCTTGCTAATCAGGTCAAAACGGCCTTCATGCAAGCGCACCAAAGAGTCGATAATCGTCAGGCCCAAGCCTGTTCCTTCTTTCATCGTGCTGAAATTATTATCAACCTTGCCAAAAGGCTGCGTTGCTTTGCGGATTTCCGCTTCGGTCATGCCAATTCCCGTATCTACAACATCAATAACCATTTCTCCAGAGTCTTGAATCTCTGCATGAATGCGTACTTTACCACCCTCGTCAGTGAATTTTATCGCATTGCCGATGACGTTCAGCATGATTTGCTTAAACCCAAGCTCTTCTGCATAAATTTCGGGCAAATCATCGCCAAGGTCCAAGTCCACTTCAACTTTTGACTGTTCAATGCGGGACGACATGATTGTCATGCAAGATTTCAAGGCCCGCGCAATGGTAAACTGGCTCTGGTTCAATTCCCGGTTGCCTGTCTCTATCTTTGACACCTCAAGAATGTCGCTAATCACTTTCAAAAGATGGTTCCCGCTTTCATGGATATCCTTGGCATAGTCTTTATAAGAATCCGTGCCAATTGGCCCCATCACTTCATCGCGTATAATCTCGGAAAACCCAATAATCGCGTTCAACGGCGTACGCAGTTCGTGGCTCATGTTCGCAAGAAACTCCATACGGCTACGGCTGGAAATTTCGGCCTGAATGCGTGCCTGCAGCATGGCGTCTTCGGCTTCTTTGCGCTCGGTCACATCCCAAACACTGCCTTCATAATATTCAATACCCCCCTTAGCCGAACGCACGACACGCGCACTTTCCATGATCCAGATGACTTCACCATCCTTGCGACGGACCTGCGCCTCAATACCGGTTGCACGGCCTTCAAACAAAATCTTTTTCTCAAACTCTTCACGATCTTCCGGGTTCACATAGATTTGCTTTGCAATATCCGTGACCGACAAAATCAAGTCTTCTGCGGAGTCATACCCCAAAACCTCGGCCAAAGCCGGGTTGGCATTGATAAAACGTCCTCCAGGCGAGGTTTGATAAATACCGCTGATCGAGTTTTCGTAGATGCCTCTGTACCGCTGCTCTGCCTCTCGCATCGCATCTTCAGCACGGCGGCGCTTTTCAATATCTGTAATCGTGCCCACAACGCGCAGGTTTTTATCCTCTGTCATGCGCAGCATACTAAAGGCCACTTCCACGGCACGCCGCTTGTTTGGCCCCAGAACAAGATAGGTTTCCGTACGATACGCCTGCCGCTCGCCCCGTACCAGTTCATCAAACATCAATTGCTGGTTATGCCTGTCTTCCTTGGTCAAAAGGTCGAAAATAACTTGGCCGACAGATTCAGACACTTCTCTGTCCGTGACCCGCTTCCATGTTTCGTTCAAAAAGATAAGACGGCCAGACTCGTCTGTTTCAAAGATCACATCCGAAACAGAGTTAATAACCGCCCTGTACTCGCGTTCACTTTTGCGCAGAGCTTGAAACAACTTATCCCGCTCCGAGGTTTTTGTTTGAATCTCATGGTGCGCGCCAGCCAAGGTCCGCGACATTTCGGCGATCCGCTGGTCGTGGCGACGCTTCCGCTCAACAGTCACCGCCATAATCAACGTTATAATAGAAATCAAAAGGAACGACATCCACGGCGCCATCGCCAAAAACCGCATCATGGCTGTTGGCAAGACCTGCATCTGCATATCCCAAGCCTTGTTCCCCAATTGCAGGCCATATGTCACGTTCACCGGCTTGAAAAACAAGCTTGATCTGCGTTCAGAGGCCGGCAGCGGGCTGTCAATCACAATGCGGCCAGAAAGATGGTCATACAACGTAATATTGGCCACACTTTCACGGCGCAACCTTGACCATGTATCTCCAAAAACATCCTTGGGGCTTGTCACAACCAGCAAAATGCCTGTGCCGCCTGTTTTGGTTTTGGCTTTCATCACCAGGCCTATTTTTTGATCGCCACGCGCTGTGGCATTAAAAACCGGCCAAGGCAAGCTATCTAAAAACCCTATTTGGTTGTAGCTAAGAGAAAACGTTTCGCGATACAGGTCTGAAAAATCAGGGTAGCCATACCCGGTGCTTTGCCGACCCGGTTCGTGCGGAGACCTGACATCATCATAATAATGCACGCCACTTTCCGTCGTCCAAAGTAAAGATTCGATATGCACATCATTCGTTAAAACACGGCGCGCTTGTACCGTCATATCCGAAGCGCCTTTTGATTCCATGCTGGCATAGAAATACCCCAACGCTCTCACCGTTTTTTCCATGTCCGCCAAAACGCTTTCGCTGACCCGCGCAACTTCGTCCGTTAAGTTACGCGCCTCTTCTTCCTTTTGGCTACGTGTTTCATGGAACAATAAAAACGAAGACAGGATCGCCAGCACAAATCCGTTGATGAGAACAAACAACGCAACTGTGCTCAACCGGTGGCGGCTCTTATCCTCTGCCTTAGAGAGACTCCTCGTATCCTCTGTCACTGCGCTTCCCTTTGTACCCCAAGTCCAATACGCCATCCCCCTCAGAATGACGCCCTTACCTTTATTATTATGTATTTTAGTTAAAATTTTATTAAATTTTCCATAAAATTATACAGGGGTTCAATTATAACGCATTGAAATATATAAATTTTATATTCGATCAAAAATTTTTTTCTCTGGATTAAGGACACAGAATATTCTAAATTCTTAACAGACGGCATAAAAAGTAACGGTGTGTGAACGAGCAAGGGTACCCTTGCTCGCTGTATTCTTTGGAGAAAAACACAATGCCCGGAGCCACACACATGGACGACGAGAAAAAACGGATATTCACCATCCTCGTCATTGATGGCGGCGGCGTGCGCGGTATCCTTCCCGCCCGTGTCCTGCAGGAAATCGTAGAGCGCACCGGCAAGCCTGTCGCGGAAATGTTCGATATGGTTGGCGGCACCTCAACCGGCATTTTATTGGCAGCAGGTCTGGTCGCGCCCGACCCGGAATACCCGAACAAACCCCGCTTTTCCGCCGGGGAAATGAAAAATTTCTATATGCGTTACGGGCCCAAAGTTTTTCCTCCCATGCGGTTTAAAAGCCTGCGCCGGGTTTCATCAGATGCCCTATACGACCCCAAACCGCTGGAAGACGTTTTGCTCAAGAACTTTGGCGACGTCAAGCTTAAGGAATGCCTGACCCATCTGGTCATTGCGACAACAGATATCAAAAGATTCAAGCCTGTCTGGATTAAAAGCTTTAAGGGCCAGAAAGATACATCGAAAGAAGGCTGGGGTTCCATGCTGCTGCGCGAAGCCGTGCGCGCCACAACCTCTGCCCCCACCTATTTCCCGGCCCGCTATGTCGAGACTACTCCCGATGAAAACATGCCGCACGTCAAACAGCGCCACAGCCTGATTGACGGCCAGTTCTTTGCGGGGAACGCGCCGCATCGTATGTACGCGATGGCCAAGAAAATTGCACCGCCGGACGCAGAAATTGTCGTTGTCCATGTCGGCACGGGAGATGTCGAAAACCGCCTAACGCCAGAAGAATTCAACAAGCTGGGCGTACTGGGGCTTGTCAGCAAGGCGCAAGGGTCTATCCTTATGTCGCTGGCCTTTAACATGGCCGCCGAAGATTCACGTGCGAATATGCGCGAGGAATTGGGGAACAAATATTTCTCGTTTGACGGCATTCTTGGCGTGAACAACAATGGCGGCAACGGCATGCCGACAAACTCCCTTGACGATGCCTCGCCCGAAAACATGAAGAACCTTTTAAAGTTTGGCGATGACATGGTGAAAAACCATGATGCGGATATTGACCGCCTGTGCAGCATACTCAAGCGCAAGGCTTTTATGGAGCAATCCCACACAGCCAGCCGCAGCGCCTTTCAAAAAATATGCGACGCGCTGGACGAAAAGAAAACCGTAAAAAGCGTTACGGCGCTTTACAAGAAAGTCCTGCGCTATAGCACGGATTTGGCAGACAAGCCGGAACCCGGAGATGAAAAACTTTTAGCCGCAGCAAAGCAGCTTACATCGGCCCACAAGGAAGATCTGGACCGTTATTACAACACGTTATTGGACAGCCGCAAAAGCCAGAACTCCACCCTTAACGCATTGCGCACTTTTTCGGACAATATCAGAGATGCCCTGAGCAAAGCGACAAAACCTGCCCCACCAACATCTAACGACAACACGTCACCAGACGACAAAAAGAAGCCTCCTGCGCCACCACCGTCAGCAGCATAGACATCAGTCCATCACATAGATTGTTTAGGCACAGCACGACGAATTTTGTGAGATCGCGGCGTACCAGCCTTATCGGCAGCACTAAAAGCAGCTTCTGTAAGGTAAACACTCAAAGAAGAGTGTCGGCCAGCAGCCATATCTTGCGGCAAGCGTCCTTTGTTATCCTTCAACAAAGGGTCTGCACCAGACTCAATCAGAAAATGCGCAACGTTAGTATCACCATACCATGCTGCCATCATCAGCGCCGTTATGCCATCTTTATCCTGTATATCAACCTTGGCACCGCAATCAATCAAAACACGCACAGCATCGGCATTACCCTTCTCTACCGCCCACATTAGTGCAGACCTAGCACTGCCGTTACCCTGCATATTGATATCTGCGCCACTGTCAATCAACGTACGAAGGACTGTGGGAGAGGAGGAACCACTTTGCGCCGCAATCATCAGCGCCGTTTGACCTTCCTTGTTCTTTATATCAATTTTAGCACCGCCTTTGATAAGAGCATCGGTAATATCTTCATCTTTTCTCCACACGGCCCACATCAGTGCTGTCATGCCCATGCGATCCTGTATATTGATATCCGCGCCGCCTTTAATCAGCTCAAGGCAAAAAGCCGGACTGTAAGATGAACGATCATGGTCAAGCTCTTCCAGCAATTCCAGCCCTTTTTCTTCAGGTGTTTTTTGAGCGCCATGCTCTTTAAAAGCTTTGAACATACTATCTTATTTCCATTACTGCAGATCACGACGATTGTATAACATCCGCAGTAACGCCGTCAATAATTATGTTAAATTATAGATTATTTCAATCACTTAGCGCGATTCTAGCTCTCAGATTTATCCCCGCGCATTACCCGCGCCTTGTCACGCTGCCAATCACGGTCTTTTTGCGTTTCGCGCTTGTCGTGCTTTTTCTTGCCAGTTGCGATCCCCAGTTCCACCTTGGCAATGCCTCGATCATTAAAATAAATCGCCAGCGGCACCAGCGTCACGCCTTTCCGGTTCACGGCGCCAATCAGCTTATTCACCTGGCTTTTATGCAGCAACAGCTTGCGCGGCCTCCTGACTTCGTGCTGCAGGCGTGTTGAGGCCTGCGTATATTCCGGGATATGCGCGTTCAGCAGGAATATCTCTCCACCCCGCACGTCCGCATAGCTTTCATTAATACTGGCCTGCCCGGCGCGGAGGGATTTCACCTCTGTCCCCACCAGCATAATGCCGGCTTCCATCGTATCCTCTATATGATACTCAAACCGCGCCTTGCGGTTCTGCGCGGCCTGGCGACCGGAGGCATCTTTCTTGCCTGCATTTTTGTTCTTGCCCGCCATGCCGCATTACCTTTTCCTTACCCTGCCGCCTGTTTAGCTGGCATCGCGTCAAAAAGTCCTGCATGCTTCATTGCTTCATCCAGCACGGCACGCGTTTCCGGCAGAACAGGCATCAACGGCATCCGCACATCTTCTTCGCAGCGGCCAAGGCGTGACAGGCAATATTTCGCAGGTGACGGGTTTGGTTCCATGAACAAGGCCTTATGCAGCGGTAGCAAAACATCACGCACGCGGGTAAAGGTTTCCCAGTCCTTTTCCATCCAGCTATTGTGCAGTTGCGCGCACAGCGCGGGTGCCACATTGGCTGTCACGGAAATGCATCCATCGCCCCCCTGCGCCAGATAGGCGGCTACGGTTGCATCTTCCCCCGAAATCAGGGCAAAGGGTTTTTCAATTGCCGTGCGCATTTGCAGGGGGCGCGATAAATCAACCGATGCATCCTTGATGCCCGCAATGCGCGGCAGGTCGTTGGCCAGACGCACGGTTGTGTCCACATCCAGTTCCACCCCCGTACGGCCCGGAACGTTATACAGAATGATGGGAACCTTCACGGCATCATGCACGGCTTTAAAATGCTGGTACATGCCTTCTTGCGTGGGCTTGTTATAGTAGGGCGTTACGACTAAAATGCCATCGGCTCCGGCTTTTTCGGCATGGCGCGCAAAATCGATGGCTGTATCGGTCGCGTTTGATCCTGCCCCGGCAATCACTTTGACACGTCCGGTGGCGGCCTCGATGCAGGCATCGATCAGCTTTTTGTGCTCGTCTTCTGAAATTGTCGGCGTTTCACCCGTTGTGCCACAGGGAACTATGCCATGCGTGCCGCTTTCCACATGCCATTCGACCAGACGCTGATACGCGTCGAAATCGACGGCACCGTTTTTAAACGGGCTGACAAGCGCAACGATAGAGCCTTTGAACTGGGCCATGATATTTCTCCTTATACTGCCCCCAATATATCCATAAACAAATGTTTTTCAAGAGTGTTTCGCGCTTTTCTTATCGTACTGGCCTGCGCTTTTGTCTTTATCGCTCCCCCTGCCGCCGCAGCCAAAAAATCTGGAAATGCCAGTGCTGTACTGGATGAAGACTGGCAAAAGACCTTTGCCCTGATGCAAGACCAGAAAAACCCCATTGCCGCAAAATTGCTAACATGGATTTACGTGACGGAAACAAACCTGCCGATCGAAGCACATGAGCTGATGCGCTTTGTGAACGAAAACCCGAACTGGCCGGGCCTGCACCAGTTCAGGAAAAAGATAGAAGAAAACATTGCCGACTCCGGCGTGCCTGATGCGGAAATGACTCTGTGGTTCCGACAAAACCCGCCTAAAACTTATGACGGCGCAAAAACGGCACTAGACGCACTTTTAAAAACCGGCCAAACAGATGCCGCCAAAAATACACTGGCCCGCTTTTGGCGCAATGCAAAACTCAACAGGAACGAAACCGCCACCATGGCGGCCCGCTACAAAAAGCTGTTCCGCCCTGATGCGCATGCTGCACGGCTGGATGCGCTGATATGGGCCGGACGGCTGAAGGAAGCGAAATACATGCTGGCCTTTACCGACCCCGACACCCGCGCACTAGGACAGGCCCGCATTGCCCTGACAAAACTATCACGCAAAGGGCCTGCGCTGCTGAAAACTGTGCCCCCATCCCTGCAAAACAATGAAGGGCTTTTGTACGCGCGCGCACTGTGGCGGCGGCGCAAGAACATGAATGATGGCGCGCTTGAAATGATTGAACGCGCCGCCAAAGCCCCGCTGTCACAACCCGAAAAATGGTGGCGTGAGCGCAATATTCTGGCCCGCCGGGCGACAGAGGATAAGAATTTCCAACGCGCCTATGATATCACCGCCGCCCATGGCCTGACGCCGGGCAGCGTTGATTTTGCCGAAGCAGAATGGCTGACCGGATGGCTGGCGCTGCGCTTCCTGAACAAGCCTGAAGACGCCCTGAAACGTTTTGATGGCATGTATTACCACGTCAACTCCGCCATCAGCCGTGGTCGTGCTGCCTATTGGGCCGGGCGGGCCGCTGAAGACATGAAGCAAAACAATCTGTCTCAGCTCTGGTACCGCTTGGGTGGGCTTTTTATCTCCACCTATTACGGCCAACTGGCATATCACAAAGCGCACAACACCACCCCCCTCCCACGCATGATGGAGGAGCCGCAAGCCATGCCGGAACACGTCACGCAATTCAACCAAGATGAGCGGGTAGCGGTGATCCGTCTTCTTAAACAAATAAAACTGGAAAAGCTGACGGACTCATTTTTTGCACGATTAATCAAAGACGCGAAAATAAGAGATGACTTTCTGCTGATCGCGCAGCTAGCAACAGAGATTGGACGCCCCTACTACACCGTGCAGGCCAACAAAAGCCTGCAGACACACTTCTCTCTCTACCTTCCCCATGCAGGGTACCCGCTGTTGGCGCACACGCTTCCCCGCAATGCAGACAGGAGCCTGGCGCACGCCATTACCTATCGCGAAAGTATGTTTCAAGAAGACATCATCAGCCCTGCGGGAGCACGCGGTTTAATGCAGCTTATGCCCGCCACAGCGAAAAGCCTGTCGCGCCAATTGCGAAAAAGATATTCGCGCAGGAAACTAACGAATAACCCCGCATATAACGTACAGCTCGGCACGACATACCTGATAAGCCTGAGCGATGATTATAATGGATTTTACCCCTATGCCATTGCCGCCTATAACGCCGGGCCGGGCAATGTTAAATCATGGGTCAAGCTGTTCGGTGATCCGCGCGCCGGAGACATTGACCTGATTGACTGGATCGAACTTGTCCCGTTTTACGAGACCAGAAACTACATACAACGCGTCATGGAAACCATGTACATGTACGACCTACGCTTTCAAAAAACGCCCCGCCTCGTCACGCAATTTATAAACGAAAAATAAAGGTTTTCTGTGTAGGTTTATATACAACTGTCAATTCACAGGCGGAGCTGGCATGCAAAACATACAACAGCAGGACACCTTATCTTCCGTACCTTCAAACGAGGTCGTACACTTCGATCATCAATTCAGCAATGCTGCCTACCATGATATCGCGCCGGCACGCGAGGCATTGCTTGCGTTTCTTTTAAAAAACGATGTTGCACGATCATACGCAGATATGCTTTTGCTGACCCTGACGGAAATCATCACAAACCTTATCAAGCACCCTTTGCAAAAAGCAAAAAACATACAGTGCCACGTCAGCGTGCAACGCCACGAAGTTCTTATGGACATTTCCGATGACAGCAGCCCGTTTCTCGATTTTCAAGATAAATGCAACATAGCTCTTGCCCGCACCAAGGGCTGCTTGCCGTGCACACATGAAAACGGCTACGGCCTTGCCTGTATTATGCAGCAACACGCCAGCGTGCAATATATCTCGATGACATACAGCAAAGACAGCAAGAATCATTTTATTATCACGGACAGTCATGCCCCTGTATGCCCCGCAACACCGCAAAAACATCCCGCAGAACGTAAGGTTGTCTTTATGGTCGACGATGACCCGGTCGCATTAAAAATTCATTGCAAAATGCTGGAAAAAGAATACAACGTCATCGCCTTCCGCTCTGCGCATGACGTGTTGGAAGCCTTTCAAAAAATCCTGCCCGACCTTATTATCTCGGACCTGACCATGCCGGAAATGGATGGCGCAGGCCTGCGCCGCGCCATGATGGATATGGAGTACGGCAACGAAATCCCCTTCATCTTCCTCAGCGGATTTACAGACAACCAGCATAAACCACAGATCAATCAACTGGGCATTGACGATTTTTTGTGCAAACCGATTGAAAAAGACCATCTGCTTGCTGTCGTGGAGCGCCTGCTCAAACGTTCATCGCAAATACGGAGCGCCGTGCAAGGCAAGATGGATTCAGAAATTACGGAACTGTTTAAACCCGCGCTGCCTGACAACTGGGGCAACCATTGGAGGTTTAGTGTCCAGAACGTGATGGCCGAAGCAGGCGGCGGGGATTTCATTTTGCAGGAAGAAACAGATACGCACATGCTGGCCGTTTTGGCTGATGTCATGGGGCACGGTCACATGGCAAAATTCTTTGCTTTCGCCTATGCCGGCTATCTTCGCAGTATTTTCCGCATGCACGACAAGCCTGACCCCACCGTGTTTTTCGAAACGCTATCATCCTGCACGGAAAAAGACAGCTTTCTTGAAAGCATGATCGTCACGTGCCAAAGCGTGAAACTGGCAGAAGACGGCACTGTCGACATCGTTTCCGCAGGACACCCGCCCCCTATCTTGATGACAAGCACAGAATGCCATGACGTTGCCGTCAGCGGCCCCTTGCCCGGACTATCTTTACAGGAAAACCCTTATAAAAGCACACAGGTAAAATTGGCTGAAGGTCATAAGCTTTTATTGGCGACAGACGGGTTTTACGATGCCTTTAATAATGACAAAGAACAGAGCTTTTACCGTGCCTTTATGATGTTTTGCAATTACCTGCCGCCGACATGGCCGCACATTTGTGGATGGAATTCGGCACGCGCCTTGAAAAAAAAGACGGTATAAAAGACGATGCCACGCTCGTCATCATGCAATACGGAGGATAGCCCCATGCCCACAGCGCAGCTTTTTGAAATACAAAACAACCCGCAATATTCTCTGGTCCGGTTTTTCGGTTATGTAGATGCGGACACGGTTGAAAAAGTAAAACCTGCCCTGCAAGAACAAATCCCCGCAGGGTGCAAACAGCTTATTATCGATCTTGAGAAAGTTGAGTTCCTTGACAGCCATGGCGTTGGCATGTTTGTCAGCTTTTTAAAGCGTGTGCACAGCAATAATGGCCGCCTTATCATCGCCACCCCCGAAGGTCAGCCCGCTTCGGTTTTACAAATGGTTGGCTTTAACGGCCCTTTGGTCAGTTTTTTTGAAAATACGCAGGCCGCGTGCGACAATTGCCTGATGCACAACCAACCCTGAAAAGCAATCACCCCGGAACATGTCCGGGGTGATGAATTCATATTACTCGCCTGAAGGGGCCGGGTTCGATGGCGCTTTCTGTGTCGGCGCTGCAGGATCGTTCGCAGGTGGCGCGGGTGTGAATGGCTCAGGTTTCTTCTTTTGCCCCAGCTTCGCTTTCATGTTCATGCGTGCATGCCTCCTGCGTTCAGATGCTGTTGTTATTTAAAACAGTCTAGCAAATAGGGGAACTCTGTCAATCAGACTCAGGCACAAATTCTGCGGGTAAACAGCCCTTTTTGTTCAAAAAAAACATTATATTACAATAGGTTGAAATTATACGCCCCTAGGCACTTTTAAGTTTTCATATTACTTTCGCGCCGCCATGACAGAATCAGTCCGCCAAACAATAACAGCAAGGCGGCGGGCGCGGGAATCAGGTCGCGGCTTTCAACGCTGCGCACGGTATAGGCGGCATTCTTTTTAAAGCCAATCCAGTCATCATCCCCGAAACGCGTTGCGGAAGAGGGCAAAAAGCGCACTTTAAAACCAGGATTTTCCTGAAACCAAACCATCCCCCCACCTGTTTCCGCAATCACCTTCTTTAAAATGTCTTCCGTTGCGTGCACATCTGAAAACTCTGCATTGTCCGTTGCCCCGACAACCAAATATGTTTTTTTACCGCCCGGCATTGAAAAGGCATATATACCGTTTTGCCGTGCCGTAATTTTCGCGCTGCGCCAGCCACCGGAAACGGTATCCAAAGAAATCTTGCCTTCCACGCCATCCGGGGCCTGCATGTGCAGCACTTGCTCTTCTTCACCTTTATCACGCTGCGCAACTGTAATTGTGCTGCCAGATGCTTCGGCTTTAATGTAGTCCGGCTCCAGTTCCGGCTCTTTCATGAGCCAATGCGCCGTATGGCGCAAAAGCTCTTTATAGGGGCCGCGCATGTCACTGCCCTTGGACCACATCCAAATATTATCACTGGCCAGCACGGCCATGCGGCCTGCCCCTTGCGTTCCCAATGTCAAAAGAGGCGCGCCATTGATGCCGGACATTAAAACGTTGCCGCGCCCCGCTGCCGTAAACAGCCCCATCGCCTGCCACGCGCCCCAATCACCCGCATAACGGGCTATATCTGCTGTCACCGGGTGGGCTTTTCCTTCTTGCGTCAATGCAGGCTTGTAAACCTCGCGCATGATATGCCCATCACCCATGGAAGGCTGCGCAGGCAATATATCGCCCAACACCGTTTTATATATGCCATAGGAATCCGTCGCCGTGCCCATTGCCGCCAAAAACGCGCCACCACCGGAAATGAAATGCGCTATGTTTGTGAAGTATTGACTGCGCAACAATGAAAACTGTTCATACTTGTCAAAAATAATCAGGTCAAAATCATCCAACCTGCGTTCAAACAGTTCTTGCACCGGGAAAGCAATCAAAGCCAATTCGTGCTGCGGCGTCATATCTACGCTGGTCTGCTCCCGCAAAATCGTAAAATGAACCAGGTCAATAGACGGGTCTGACTTTAAAAGGTTCCGCCACGCCCTTTCCCCCATATGCGGCTCGCCCGATACCAGCAACACGCGCAGGCGGTCACGCACACCATTCACAATAACAGGAGCCGTGTTGTTCACATCTGTCAGCTCCCCCTCTTCCACAGGGATGGAAAATTCAAAAACATTCTGGCCCGGATGATCCAGCGTAAAGGAAAACGTGCGCTCCTCCCCCGGCGTCATGGTGGCAGAGCCAACGATTTCTCCGTCCTGCACAACTGTCAACGGCACGGCGGCATTGTTATCACGCCCATAAACATCCACCTTGATCGTCATAACAGCATCTTCGCTTAGCAGGCCGTATTTAGGCGCAGAAACAATTGTCACCTTGCGGTCAAATTCATCTTTTTTTCCTGTCAGCACAGCGTGGAACGGCGCAATTTTCGCAAGAGCACCCAATGCAGGCGGCACATCATGCACTTGACCGTCTGTAATCAGCACCGTGCCCCCCACCTGAGTCAAAGGCAGGGCGGCAAGCTCATCACGCAGCACGGTAAACAACGCAGTCTCATCCCCGTTACCAGACACATCCCCTGATGTTTCAATGACAACAGGTTCACCCATACCCAGCTTTTCCAGCTCGCGGCGTACATGAGACAGTGCATTGCCTGTCACAGAATCACGCCCGCCAATCATCTGGCTGGCGGAACGGTCGACAACAATAACAGGCCTGTCCGGCAAGCTTTCGCGCTGTTCGTTCATAAAGACCGGGTTCAGCAGCACAGCCGCGAGTAGCAAAAAAATCCCCGCCCGCCAAAATGTATCCGGCACGCGCCGCCAATAAGCCACAACAACCGCCAGAACGGCAAAGCCAATCACCCAGCCGATATAAGCATGTGAAAGAAGCGGCACCCATTCGACATTCATGCTCATTTCTTCATCCTTTCCAGGATGTGGGGCACGTGCACCTGGTCGGACTTATAATTCCCCGTCAGCGCCATCATGTACAGGTTCACGCCAAAGCGATAGGCCATTTCCCGCTGGCGTTCCCCACCCGGTTCCACAGCAAAACGCGCGCGATCCCGCGTGTTTTGTGACCAAGCCGCTGCCCAATCATGCCCGCCAATTAATACAGACGTCACGCCATCATGCGCAAGATCGGGCGATTTTTCGGCCCAAACCGCGCCACCTGCAAAACGCCCCGGAAAAGCATCGAGCAAATAAAAGCTTTTTGACAAGATATGCCCTTGCTCTACCCGCATTAATTCAGGAATTTGCAAACCCTTTGTCAGTTTGCGCAAGACGCGTGTGCCCGGCGTTGCTTGTGCATCATTCCCTGATGAGGAAAATTGCTGGTCCCGTGTATCAAACAAGATCAACCCGCCCGCCTGCATATAATCTTGCAAATTCCGTGCAGCACGGGATGACAGGTCGTGCTGAGCCTCCGTCATTGGCCAATACAATACGGGATACCACGACAATTCATCACGTGCCGGATTGACGGCACGCACACCCCGCACATCAATCGTCGTGCGCATTTTTAAAGTCGTTTCCAAACCTGCCAAGCCGTTATAGCTGGTGATGTCCGTGTCTTGATCGCCTGTCTCGACATAGGCCAGGTAAATGCCGCCCGCCAATTCCTGTGCCTCATCCGCCGCCAGCGCAGGAGGAGCGACGACAATTAAAGCTGCAAACACGGCCGCCGCCCGCATTGGCACAGAGATAAGCCCCCGCAGCCAGAACGTGACAAGCGTATCCAGCAGCAGCAACAAGACCGCGATTTTCATCAACGGCGCTTTCATGCTTTTCTCGCCAGACAGTGCATAGCTTTCTTCTATGACAGAAGCGGGAATGCTTTCCAGTTTTTGAGGGATATCAGTGTAATCGCCAAGGTTATACGCCACAAACTGTTGCGCATCACCGTACAGCCCCGGCGGCGTTTTCGGGGAGGGCACAAATTTTTCAGCCGGATTGACGGGCGAGACAATATCCTTATCCCCCGGCACAGACAATACGCCAAAACCGTTCATGACCCTGAGCGGCGATAGAACGCCCGATGCTTTGTAATGCGCAATGCCCTTGCTTTGCGCAATCATGCGCTGCAGCGCTTCCACGTATAGACCGGAATAGCAAAAATCAGACCATTCCGGGCCTGCTGTCGTATGAACCAGAACGATAAAGCCATTGTCATGCGCCGCGCCGGTAATCAAGGGCGTTCCGTCCTGCAACTGAAGCCATGTTTTTTCAAACGACTCCGGCGTTGGTTCGGCCAGCAACTGGCGTGTCACTGTCACATCTTCCGGTACGGAAAGACCGAAAAACGGGCTTTCTTCGGGAATGCTGCCCAAATGCACGGGCTTTTCCCATGTCATCGCGCCTTCCAGCGATCTTTGACCGTAACGTAAAGTCACAGGCAGCAACACTGAATTTGGGTGTCCTGCCAGAACGGGGCCTGCAAAACGGATTAAAAACCCACCGCCTTTCACCCAATCTGCCAAAGCCTCTTGCCCGGCAGGAGAAACCTGCGCGCTATCGGGCCAGATGATGACCGACATATCCGATGCCGCCAAAGCCTCTGGCGTATCCATCTTTACCGTGCCACCGTCTTCCAATGCACGGCGCAGATAATACACCTCGTTCAAAAAGCTTTTATCTTCCCGCGCCTGCGCGTCAGCTACAATACCCACAGGCCTTTGCCGCCAGCGCGAATTTGTGAGGTGCAGGGCAGACGCCATCACAGGATAAGACAGTGCAATGCGCCCCACCTGCCCGCGCAAGTCTGGCAGCATGGGCCATTCAACATCTGTCCAGACCTGTCCGGCTTCAAAATTAAAATTAACCTTGTCCAGAATACCGCCCGTTTCCGCAGAATAAGCGACAAGCTGCATCTTTCTATCCTGCAAACGTACCATCATGCGGCGGATACGCACGACAAAGCCGTCTGTGCCTGCACCTTCCAATGTCAGGATGTGTGGGTCATTCGTTTTGCTATCGGCAACAATCGTCAGGCCCCCGCCTTCGCGCTGCAATGCCTCCAGCAGCGATGCCGTGCCCGGCTGCTTTGTACCATCGCTGAAAAATACGGTATGCCCCACGCCGCCACGCGCAAAAACCTCCCGCGCTTTACCCAGCGTTGCTGCATGATCGGCAGGCCATGCTTCTGGTGCCAGCAAATCAATGGCTTTTTCTGCCTCTACGGCATTCACAGGCCCCTGCGCCTGAATGCGGGCATCATGGCGTGATGGCGCTGTTGTCACAAAAACAACAGAACGCCCGCTGCGGTGCACGCGTGGCAAAAATTCGCGCATTCTGTCTTGCCGTGCTTTCCAGTTCGCGGCAGCTGGCCAGCCGTTATCGACAACGACCAGAACCACGTTACCACTACCCGGCAAAGCGGTGCTTATTTTCTCGACCGGTTCGGCAAAGGCCAGAATAAGCACCACCACCAGTAATGTGCGCAGCAATAAAAGCCACCACGGCGTATGCGCCGATGTTTTAACGTCTGATTTCAGGTCTTTCAAAATAAAGAAGGCAGGAAAAGACATCGTGCGCGGGCGTGGCGGCATCACGCGCAACAGCCACCACAAAACCGGCACGGCAGACAATGCGGCCAAAATCCATGGCGATAAAAACGTGACAGCGCCCCATGGCAGCATCACCGCGCCTCCATGCATCTGTAAAGCTGCGTCATGGCATCCTGATAGGGCGTTTTTGTTGACAGCGCCAGAAATGACCAGCCCCAGCCTTCAACTGTTTTTTGAATATGTGCACGATGGGCTGCATATTTTTCCGCATATTCCGCACGTATAGCCTCAACCTGCTGGATCATCACAGCGGGCGCGGCCGTGTTTTCCATGTCCTTGAATTTGACGCGTCCTTCATAAGGCAGGCTTTCTTCGGCAGGATCAAATACCTGTACCAGCATCCCCCGCACCTGCCGCAGCGCCAGCCTTTCGCAGAACGGCAGGAAGCTTTCGGGTGGTGCGTAAAAATCCCCAAAAATAACCGCGTGTGACCGCGCTGTAATAAGTCGCGCATCCTCCATCAAATGTTTTTGTTGTGGCAGACCTGCATAAATACGCTCAATCGCGCCTGCATGAGCCTGCGGGGCCAGCGACGTTCCCACAAGCCCTAATTGCTCCCCACCATCCAACGCCAACATACCTAATGCCAGCATAAGCACTTCCGCATAATGCTTCTTTACCGGAAGCTGGCGGCTTGATGAAAAGTTCATGGATTCAGAAGGATCGCGGTAGAGCCACAGCGTCTGTGCCGCTTCCCATTCCTTTTCCCGCACAAAAGCTTCGCCGCGCTTGGCGGTTTCTTTCCAGTCGATACCACGCACGCTTTCACCCGGCATATAGGGGCGGAACTGCCAGAACGCTTCGCCCGTACCCGCACGGCGGCGGCCATGCCAGCCCCGCAAAAATGAATGTGCCACACGCTCGGCTTCCAGCAACAGCCCCGGCAACTGCCCTGCAAGGCGGGACGATTGTGACAGCGCGTCTGTCATGCAGGCTTGCCCTTTCGCGTCATGACGGCAGCAAAAAAGCCGTCTGTGTCATGTTGCGCGGGGGAAAGGCTGAGATAATCCCCTGCCCCTGCAACATCTATAATCTCACGCGCAGGGTACAGCGTGAAATCATCATGCCCCGCTAAAAATTCTTTCACCTGATTTTCATTTTCGTCCGGCAACAGTGAGCATGTCGCATAAACCAGACGCCCGCCCGGCTTCACCAAACGACTGGCGCTGTCCAATATACTTTTTTGCAAGGGCACCAGCGTTTCCAGCCCCGGCCCCAGTTGTTGCCAGCGCTTATCGGGATCGCGCCGCCATGTGCCCGTGCCGGAACACGGCGCATCCACCAACACCAGATCAAACGTGCCCGCATGCTTCTTCACGTATTTGTCATGCTCGCTCGACAACGCACGCGTTTCGATGTTGTGCAAACCGGCACGGCGAAACCTAACCTTGGCCCGTGTCAGGCGGCGCTCCATGACATCCATCGCCACAATCTTGCCCTTGTTATCCATGGATGCGCCCAGCGCCAGCGTCTTCCCGCCCGCGCCCGCGCAAAAATCAACAACACGCTCACCGGGTTGCGCTTTGGCCACCAGCGCCACCATTTGCGACCCCTGATCCTGAATCTCCACTGCGCCCGATGTAAACAGCTTGTGCCGTGTTAAGGGCGGGCGATTGGCCAGACGAATGCACAGGGGGGATACTATGCCCAGTTCCCCACCCATGCCATCCTCATGCAGCGCGGCCAGCGCCTCATCCCGCGTGGTTTTCAGGGTATTGATGCGAATGTCCAGCGGTGCTTCCGCCATCATCGCGCGCATTTCACCTTCAAACCTGTCGCCCAGCGCCTGACGCAAAGCTTCAAAAGCCCAGTCAGGGCATTCCACGCGCACAGACAGGGGCATGTCATCATGCTCGGCCCGTTCCCCGACGACAGATTCTGCCAGCGCCACTTCCTCTTCCATCATGGGGGCGGGGGCATATCTCTCGCCTGAAAACACCCGATCCAATGATTCAGGGCTGTGTTCTTTGCCCAGTACTGCATCCGCAATCACAAAAGCGCGGGGCGTTACAGCCACATCTGCCCGGTCCGCCCACCACGACAGGCGGTGCGCATGCCGCAAAATACGGTAATAGCGCGACGTAATCGCGGCACGGTCTTTTGATCCGATAAAGCGGCGGTTCCTGAAATACGTACTGGCAACGCCATCAGCAGGGCGCGGTGTTTCCATGATATCAGCCAGCAGCTCAATAACCGCCTGTATGCGCGCAGCGGGCGTCATTCCTTGTCGTTCCCTTCATGCTTTCGCAAAGCGCGAAAGATATATTTTTTAAATCTCAACCAGTTCCGCGTTTTCCGCTAGATCCTTGATCGACGCCGCCCCTGCATAGGCCAGCGCCATTTTCAGGTCAGAAGCTACATGCTGCAAGAACGGTTCAACCGGCCCCAACAACGGCGCGCCACCGCCGCCACGATGACCGCCCAGCTTATAAGGGTCCGTCGCAGCAGGTGCAGATGCGGGTCCCATGGTCTTATACGCTTTACCTTCGCAATACGAAAGCTTGCCCGGCGCTTCCTTGGCACCCGCAAGATTGCACCCAAACACAACGCTGGCCCCGCCTGCGGCAAAGGCCTTTGCAATCGTGGCGGCGCAGCCATAAAGCCCGTCAACAATCACAGGCACACCGGCAATGTCACATTGCTCAAAAACTTCGACCAATGCCGTTACCTGCGGCATGCCCACACCCAATTGTTGTCGCGCACCGGAAGACGCCATGCCGCCAATACCGACCTTGATCGCATCCGCGCCTGCATCAATAAAGCTGCGCGCTGCATCAGGCGTTGCCACATTACCCGCAACAATCTGCACTTCGGTCGTACGCTGCTGGCGAATGGTGCTGACAGTACCAACCGCCTCACGGCTCTGGCCTTGCGCGACATCGACAAAAACAACATCCAGCCCCGCATCCGCCATGGCCGAAGCGCGGTCCAACGCATCCTTGCCCAACCCCACGGCAGCGGCAGCACGTAAACGCCCGTTTTTATCGCGTGTAGCATTGGGGTTCAGAGAAAGTTTTTCAATATCCTTCACCGTATACAACCCTGTGCAACGGTGCTGGTCATCCACCACCACCAGTTTTTCTATGCGGTGTTCGTGCAGCAAACGCTTGACCGTTTCATGGTCCACGCCATCACGCACGGTAATCACATCCTTGCTCATCAGTTCGGATACAGGCTTGGCGTAATCTTCGAAAAAGCGGATATCACGGTTGGTGATAATGCCCACAACGTTTTGCGAAGCTTCAACAACAGGCAGGCCTGAAACTTTGTACGTCGTCATCAAATCCAAGGCCTCGGCCAAACTGGCTTCAGCGGAAATGGTGATGGGGTTGCCCACCATGTTACCCTCGGCGCGTTTCACGCGGCGCACTTCCTCCACCTGCTTGCCCAGGGGCATGCCGCCGTGGATCACGCCAATACCGCCCAACTGCGCCATGGCAATCGCCATTTTGCTCTCCGTCACATGCGG
Source organism: Alphaproteobacteria bacterium (assembly GCA_028817795.1). Taxonomy (GTDB): domain Bacteria; phylum Pseudomonadota; class Alphaproteobacteria; order Micavibrionales; family UBA2020; genus JAPPOU01. Next base: position 287 of record JAPPOU010000114.1, on the reverse strand, counting down.
CATCCCGGCGGAAATAAAGGGAAGGTTCATTTCGATGTCTTTGGTCAGCCGTGTTTTCAGGCTCACATCCGCTGGCTTCACATTCGTTTCGCGTGGCGCGATCAAAACATCATCAAAACCCAAGGCCCGCTTGATGGCAGCATCTCTTCTCATAAAAACTTCCCCTTGAAAAACAAGCTTGTAACGGAGGGGATTTTAGCCTTTTTGCGGGGGGGTTCACAAGGTGTTGAGGGGGGGATATTAGATTTAATAATACAACAAAGGACCGCGCCCATAAAAGCCAAAAT
>JAPPOU010000088.1 GCA_028817795.1 Alphaproteobacteria bacterium | reverse complement strand
ATATGAATATGCAGCAGGTGTGGCCTTTTTTCATTGTCGCCCTGTCAGTGCCGCCGCGTCATGGGATATCGCGAAGAATATTGGCACCTTTCTGTTAGAGGAGAGAAAGAAACAGGATAACGGCCCTGCCTGCTGCATATTTCTTCGTGCCAAGAACCCCCTGGCGCGGAGATAAAGGCCATGCGTACAGCCGGACCCCTTGTCCGGTTGTACGTTTTTTACGCACAAAGAATTCATATAAAATTTTAAGTATATGCCCCTGTTTCTTTACGGGATGTTCTCCCTTTTGTGGAACAATGAAGGTATAGCGGGAATTGTCGGGAGTTTAGGTCGTTGGAAAGCGGGTCTTTTATCAATTTGGCTTTTGTATTGGCGTTGATGTTTGCGCCGCAATGGCTGCCGGATGCGGATATCAACCCCAAGGAACTTGCCAAAATGTATAAAGCCGCGCAGGTGCAGGCGGATTATATCCTGAAGACGGGTGATACAACCGACCTGAAAGAACTGGAAAACGTTCTTGCCAGCCTGAACCAGTATGCAGGATACACCGAACAGGCGAACGAGATTTTTGCCAAATTTGGTTTGATGCCGCCCGCGCAGAACCCCCAAGGCTAAATTTTTTTATTGTGACTGTATGGCGCGTTCGCGCTGTTTTCCTGTTTGCAAAAAACGCAAAACGTTCTATATATGTTCCCATGACGGACGCGTATAACAAATACATCAAGGTCAAAGGCGCAAGGGAACATAACCTGAAAAGCGTCGATGTCGATATTCCGCGTGACAAGCTGGTGGTGATTACGGGGTTGTCGGGGTCGGGCAAGTCGTCGCTGGCCTTTGATACGATCTATGCCGAGGGGCAGCGGCGGTATGTCGAAAGCCTGTCGGCCTATGCCCGCCAGTTTTTGGAGCTGATGCAAAAACCGGATATGGACAGCATCGAGGGTTTATCGCCCGCCATTTCGATTGAGCAAAAAACCACATCGAAAAATCCGCGCTCGACTGTCGGCACGGTGACGGAAATTTACGATTACATGCGCCTCCTCTGGGCACGAGTGGGTGTGCCGTATTCGCCTGCAACGGGCAAGCCGATTACCAGCCAGACGGCCAGTGAAATGGTGGATGCCATTATCGCGATGGGTGAAGGGGCGCGGCTGTACCTGCTGGCCCCATTGGTGCGCGGGCGTAAGGGCGAATACAAAAAGGAATTGCAGGAGCTGAAGAAAAAAGGCTTTCAGCGTGTTAAAATTGACGGTGCCTTTTATGAACTGGATGATCTGCCCACGCTCGATAAAAAGTTGAAGCACGATATTTCCGTTGTTGTTGACCGCATTGTTGTACGGCCCGATATGGGGAACAGGCTGGCAGACTCTGTTGAAACAGCCTTGAAAATTTCCGATGGTCTTGTGATTGCTGAAAATGCGGACAGTAAGGAAGAGCATGTTTTCTCCGCCAAATTTGCCTGCCCGGTCTCCGGCTTTACGATTGCCGAAATTGAGCCGCGTCTGTTTTCGTTTAACAACCCCTTTGGTGCCTGTTCTGCATGTGACGGCATTGGCAGCAAGATGCTGTTTGCCCCCGATATGGTGGTGCCGGATGAAGATTTAACGCTCAAGGGCGGTGCTGTTGCGCCGTGGGCGAAATCATCATCGAACTATTACGCGCAAACACTGCAAAGCCTTGCGCGGCATTTTAAGGCAGATATGAATACGCCGTGGAGCAAGCTTCCCAAAAAATTGCAGGATTGTATTTTAAACGGATCGGGCAAGGGCAAGATTACGTTCAAATATAATGATGGCTCCCGCAGTTACCAGACGACCAATACGTTTGAAGGTGTTATTCCCAATATGACGCGTCGTTACCATGAAACCGAAAGCTTTCATGTGCGTGAGGAGCTGGAAAAGTACAAAACCGAGCAAGTGTGCGAAGCCTGCAACGGTGCGCGGCTGAAGCCCGAAGCGCTGGCTGTAAAGGTGGGGGGTAAGCATGTTTCGGACGCTGCCGCCCTGTCTATCGAGGATGCGCATGCATGGTTTTCTGCAGTAGACAAAACGCTGGGTAAGAAAGAGAGAAAAATTGCCGTACGTATATTAAAAGAAATTAACGAGCGGCTTAACTTCCTTGTCAACGTGGGGCTGGAATATTTGTCACTCAACCGCATGTCGGGCACGCTGTCGGGCGGGGAGAGTCAGCGTATACGCCTTGCCTCGCAAATCGGATCGGGCTTGACGGGTGTTTTATATGTGTTGGATGAACCGTCGATCGGTTTGCATCAACGAGACAACAGCCGCCTTTTGGAAACGCTGCAGCGCTTGCGCGATCTGGGCAATACGGTACTGGTTGTGGAGCATGATGAAGATGCGATCCGCACGGCTGATTACCTGATCGACATGGGGCCGGGGGCGGGCATTCACGGCGGCACGGTTGTCGCCAGTGGTACGCCGGATGAGGTCATAAAAAGCAACAGCCTGACCGCGCAATATCTTTCGGGCAAAAAAGGCATTGCTGTGCCTGCCCGCCGTCGCGCCGGTAAAAAAGCCAAGGGCAAAAAAGGCGAGATCACGCAGATGATCGAGGTTGTGGGCGCAAAAGAAAATAACCTGAAGAACGTTCACGCCAAAATCCCGGTCGGGACGTTTACCTGTATTACAGGCGTTTCTGGCAGTGGTAAATCATCGCTGACGATTGATACGCTCTATGCCGCTGCCGCCCGCCGCCTGATGAAAGCGCGGACCCGCCCCGGCGATCATGATGAAATTCGCGGGCTGGAATATATCGATAAAGTTATCGATATCGACCAGTCCCCCATTGGACGCACGCCGCGATCAAATCCCGCTACCTATACCGGCGCGTTCACGCCCATTCGCGACTGGTTCGCGGGCCTGCCCGAAGCCAAGGCGCGGGGGTATGGGCCGGGGCGGTTTTCATTTAACGTCAAGGGCGGGCGTTGCGAGGCATGCCAAGGTGACGGCGTCATCAAAATTGAAATGCACTTTTTGCCTGATGTGCATGTGACGTGCGATGCCTGCAAGGGCCTACGCTATAATCGCGAGACATTGGAAATTAAATACAAGAACCGTTCCATTGCCGATGTGCTGGATATGACGGTAGAGGAGGGCGCGGCATTTTTTAGCGCTGTTCCCGCAATCCGCGACAAGCTGGAAACATTGAAACAGGTAGGGCTTGGGTATATCCACATTGGCCAGCGTGCGACGACGTTATCGGGCGGCGAGGCGCAGCGGGTGAAACTGTCAAAAGAGCTTGCCAAACGCGCCACGGGCCGCACGCTGTATATCCTTGATGAACCGACGACGGGTTTGCATTTTGAGGACGTACGCAAATTGCTGGACGTTTTGCACAGCCTTGTTGAGCAGGGCAATACCGTGGTGGTGATCGAGCATAATCTTGAAGTGATAAAAACCGCCGACTGGATCATCGATATCGGGCCGGAGGGCGGCACGGGTGGCGGTGAAATTGTTATTCAGGACACGCCGGAAAAAGTCGGCATGGAAAAACGCAGCCATACGGGGGCGTATTTAAAGCCGTTGTTAAAAAAGACCAAAGCGGCGTGACGGTTGTTCGTGTGGGTGGTTTTTAAGGGGTTTTTTACGGTATTTTTGCGGCAGTGTGTCCTTTGTTAAGTCCAGTGTCGGGGCACCCGCCATGCGTGCTTTCGTATATTTTTGTATGAAATCCCCAATGGGCATGTCGAGATTGATGATATGGTCGCCATCTCCCCATGCGGGTGCTTTCAGGTAAAGGCACGTGCAATGCGCGCCTTGTACCATCTTGCTGTCCAATGTGTGTGTTTTGCTCCATTCGACTTCAGAGTCGCTTATGGTCTTGGCGACATATGTTTCCTGTTGATGCTGCCTGCAATACAGGTGCATTGACAGTGGCGCTGCGGTATTGGCAATGGCGTTGAATTTTGGTTGGGCGGGAGGCGGCACAGCACGTTCATTTTTTTGTTTTACGGTTGTGGTGATATGCGTCAAATCGATAATAGGGGTGTGATTGTTATCGTAAATTGCTTTTTCCACGTCGTCATAGTGGGCTTGCAATAAGAGTTTAGGCAGCGTTTGCGTTATGACGATGGTTTGGTTGTCATCACGCTCTATGATACAGCGTACGTCTTTTTTGGCAAAAATCACTTTCCGGGACGCGGTGCCGGTCTCCTCATAAATAGCGCAGCGTATACGCTGGTCTTGGTGTGGTTCAGGTTTGCGGGAGGGTCTGATGATGGGTTTATCGTTCATAACAGTTCTTTAATCCTTTAAAACATACCAAACAGGCGTGACCTTTTATTCTTTTTTGGCACCTCGATCTTGGGTAGGCCTTGTGCCTCATCGCGCAGGTGGGGCGGCAGGCTCAGCCAGCGCAGGTCTAATGTCTGTGCGTTTTCGACACGAGCTTTGTTGACAAGGCTAAGGATACTTTCCTGTGGTATATCAAGGGCGACTTCTGTTTGATCCGTGCCGCGTAGGGGGGATTTTAAGTGCAGAGAGGTCGCGAGTGTATTTGTTGCAATACTGTTAAAGGTTTCAAGTTCTGTCCATTTTACGGCATTGTACCGTATGGCGTAAGGCGTATACGTTTTCGTATGTGGTATCCTGCCATAGGCTTTAATTATCAGGTCGGGTCCCAGGGCGGCAGCACTGAAAGCTGCGGCTGTGGAAGGTGGTTTTACCTTTTCTTCTTCAGGTTTCTCTTCTTGCTTTAGCAGGGTTTTCACGTCTGTACTGGCTGGAACGCCCGTCAGATCGATGACATTATCATCATCTATTGTAGGGCCGTAAACGTATTGTTCCAGCTCTTCATAGGGTGCATTAAAAATAACTTTACGGCCTGACGTCATGATAATGGCGGCGTGCATTGCGTCTTCTTCAACGATACAGTCAATACCTGCGCGAGGCAGGGTCATTTGCCGGGGAGTATCTTCACCATCATGCAGCACACGGCACCGGATCAGCGTATCCTGCGGCGATATACGGGGGCGGAGCGATTTGATAACGGGCTTATCGCTCATAGATCCACCTTGGTGATGGGGTCTTGCAGGTGTTTGGGCGTTGTCATTTTGCGCAGGTTTAGCTCTGGTATGCCCTGCAGTTTGGCGCGGTTACAGATGTTGCGGAAATAGTTTTCGTGCATTTGGAACCTAATATATGAATGCCCAAATGGATTTACCGTGTTTTTTAAGGGGGCATATATATAGCTTCTGTTCTCAGACCAATAGTCTTTTACTCTGGACCATTCTATTTCGGCTTCAGCGACTGTGAAGGGTGCATATTTTTTCTGCTCCGGGTCATATACAATCAAGTGCAACGTCAGGGGCACTTCTGCTGGGATATCTATAGGTTTTGCGCTGGCATTCGCAAAACTGTCCGTCAGGCTGTCCGGTGTTGGCGTGGTTGTTTGTATGGTCGTTCTATCCAATAGGTCAAGCGTGTCAGATTTGGGCTGGTATATCGCGCTTTGCAGTTCTTTTAGTGGCATTGCAACGGGTATTTTGATGCCGGACTGTAGCGCAATGAGTGACCAGCCATCCTTCAGCCCCGCCAGAAAATCAATGCGCGATTCCTTAAACGATATGGGGTAAATCTGCGCCGTGCCTTTATCCCATACATGCGCTTTAATGATGAGGTCATCACTATTCCTGTTTGGGCGAATAGCTTTTATAACGGGCATGGTGCTCATCTTTTTATACCCCGCAGTTTGGACTTGTTCTTCTGCTGTGGGGCGGTTTGCGGCCTCAAATCCAGTGTGTTTTGGTTTTCAAGTTTTGCGGTGGTATAGGCAGCAGAAAAATCGGCTTGTGGCATGTTAATTAAAAGGTTGTCGTTACCAAAGGGGGATTTCCCGTTTTTTAAAGGGATGTGTGTCATTTTATTCATTGAGGCGTTCTGTCTGTTGATATACGCCTGCCCCCTTTCGGCGGTCCATACAGGTTGTATGCTGGCCCAATCAATGTCAGTCTCTTTCAGCATGAATGGTTGGTAGTTTGCTGTTTTTGAGTATGACCGTGCAAAAACATGAATGGTCATGCATTCATTTTGCGGTTCTTGCTGTTCGTTGAAATCTGTCGTCAAAGTTGGGCGTGGGCTATCTCTCCCTGCTAAACTGCAAAGATCGATGATGTTGTCATCAATCCGGCCCGGCGTGTAAATGCGTTTTTCCAGTTCTGTGAGTGGTAAATCAATTTGCAGTTTTTCCCCGACGGACAGGAAAATAA
>JAPPOU010000117.1 GCA_028817795.1 Alphaproteobacteria bacterium | reverse complement strand
GATTAACTATACTCATTCCTTTAAGGAAGGGCGCTTAGCTCAGTTGGTAGAGCACCTCGTTTACACCGAGGTTGTCGGGAGTTCGAGCCTCTCAGCGCCCACCATTTTTTCCCATTGAAAACATTTAACTTTATCAATCATCATCGTTTCTGCCTTTACGGCTTTGGGGCAGTCTCCTTTTTGCTTTCGCCTCTTAAGGCTCTTGTCATGAAATACGTACATTTTTCAAAGTATAGGCACGCCTGATCGCTATTACGTTGGCTTGATGGACGATATAATCGTCTGGCCATGTTTGGGCCGGGAGGGTATGATCTGGCATCTTTCAAATATAAAATGGAAAAGGCTTGCTTTTTCCCGAAAACTGTTCGATACTCTCAAATTGAGTATTAACGCGAACAACGGAGCACGACCATGAAACTTGCGGCAGCCCAGATCAACACAACCGCCTGTGATGTTGCGGGGAATATCGAGAAAATTGTTTCCGCGTGGAAAAAAGCGGACGCGCAGGGTGTCGAGCTGGTTGTGACGCCTGAACAATCTATTTCCGGTTACCCGCTAGAGGATATGGCCAGAAACCCCGATGTGCTGGCCGCCAGCCGCGAAGGGCTGGAGCATTTGGTCAAACTGTCTGCCAAAATGAAATCGGGCATTGTCGTGGGTTTGCCAGAGGTTGATGAAGAAGGAAACATTTATAACGCAGCCTATGTGATCGATCAGGGTAAAATTGTGGATCGCGTGCGCAAGCAGGAATTGCCGAACTATGACGTGTTTGATGAGGTGCGTATTTATACGCCGGGTCCGCGCACGGAACCTGTAGAATTCCGTGGCCATCGTTTGGGTCTGATGATTTGCGAGGATATCTGGCATCCGCACGTTGCGCGTGACCTGACGGAAAAGGGGGCGGAAGTTCTGATCGTTACGAATGCCTCGCCATTCCATGAAGACAAGCAGACAGGCCGCATTGATCTTTTGCAACAGCGTATTTTGGAGGAAGGCAATAATCTGCCTGTGCTCTACGTCAATCAGGTAGGCGGGCAGGATGAAATTGTGTTTGATGGTTATTCTTGCGCCATGAATGCCGATGGGAAGACCGCCATGATGGCACCGTGTTTTGAAGAAACGCTGGAAGTCATGGATCTGGACTTTGATAAGCGCGCCTTTACTGGGGCAAAAATTACGGAGCGTCCCGGCTATCATGCCGAGGTTTGGCAGGCGCTGGTGACAGGAACGCGGGATTATTTGAACAAGGTTGGTTTTACCGATGTTGTTCTGGGGATGTCGGGCGGTATCGACTCCGCTGTTGTAGCTGCAATTGCCGCCGATGCGCTGGGGCCGGAGCATGTGCATTTGTATAAACTGCCGTCCGAATATTCATCTGAACACAGCATAAAAGATGCGGATGATGCGGCGAAAATGCTGGGCTCGCCCATCGACTCTATTAGTATTGATCCCGTGGTGGCGGCATTGCGTGCATCGTCAAAGCCGTTTTTTAATGCCAGCGCGAAACCCGAAGAAGTGTCACTGGCAGATGAAAACCTGCAGGCGCGGGCAAGGGGCACGATTTTAATGACCCTGTCGAACGCAAACCGTTGGATGTTGCTCAGCACCGGTAACAAATCGGAAGTCAGTGTTGGGTATTGCACGCTTTATGGCGATATGAACGGCGGCTTTAACCCTTTAAAGGATGTACCCAAGATGCTGGTTTATGCGCTGGCTGAATGGCGGAATGAAAATAGACCGTCTAGCATGCTGGGGTCGAACGGTCCGGTTGTGCCGGAGAATATCATTACCAAGAAGCCTTCTGCCGAACTGCGCCCCGACCAGTTCGATGATGAAAGTCTGCCGCCGTATCCTGTTTTGGATGATATCCTGAAGCGTTATGTGGAGATGGAACAATCCATTGCCAACATCGTCAAGGAAACCGGGTATGAAAACGATTTGGTAAAAGACATCGTTGCCAAGGTTGACCGCGCCGAGTTCAAGCGCCGCCAGGCCTGCCCCGGCATCAAGATTACCGAGCGCTCATTCGGCAAGGGCCGCCGCGTGCCGATTGTCCGGCCTTCGGTGGGATGGATGCAAAAGCAGGTGAGCGGGCTGTGATGATTTACGGACAAACCTGTTCCTTCTCCCTTTGGGAGAAGGTTAGGATGAGGGTACTTCGCATGCTGCATAAGCCAAAGTACCCTCACCCTCCCATCGCTGATGCGATGGGCCCCGCCCTCTCCCAGAGGGAGAGGGGAGGAGTTTGAATGCCACAACTTACCCTGAATGGCCGCGGCCAGTCCGTAACGGCGCTGGTGACGTATCAAAACGAAGGTGGTGATTTGCATCTTTTGTTGATCCGGCCTGATCCGCGGTATCGTGACCGGCAGGGGGAATGCCTTGAGGGTACAAAGCTGCCCGTTGGCCCATGCCAGTTTGTGGGCGGGATGGTGGAGCCGGTGCTGGATGATGCTGTGTTATCCGATATTGAGAAAAAGTATCCCGGCTTTAATAAAATGCCGTCCGCGATTGACCGCCGCGTTGCGGTTTCCGCCCTGCGCGAGTTGGCAGAGGAAGCATCGTTCCCCGCCGAAAAATATATGAGCAAGAACGCAACGTTGGAATTGATGGAAATTGTATCGTCAGACAACGGCCTTGCGATGAATAAAGAACAAGACCTGCACTATGTGCATTTGTCGCTGGGAACATTGTCTGATGCTGATATCAAACGGTTGGAAAAAGACGTTGCGCCATACGATGATGCCATACAAAGCATATTGATTGGTGTTGATAAATTAAAACTGGATGCGGCGGGGGATATACAGGTAACGCCCCAAGACGGTATTGTAAAAACAAAAGATGACTTTAACGGCTTTCCTGAAATGCCGACATGGCGGGTCGGGTTTTCGCGCCTGATCGCGCAGTTTAAAAAAGCGGGGCAGCATGACAAGGCAGCGAAATCGCAAGCGCGTTTTAATGTCTTTGCACGTATACACAAAGAATTGCGTGATCTTGATGGGGTCGATGTATCAACACTGAACCCGGCAAATACTATCGGCATGTATAGGCCGCCCAATGGCAACCGCAGGAATGACAGCGATATTTTGCAAGATTTCCTGCAAACGCGATTCGGGCTTGTGCTTGGCGCGTTGCCGGGTATGAAGAACGCCACGCCTAAAAAACCGCCAGCGCCTTGAGTTTACTTAATATTTTTACCGCAATGCAAAAAAATGTTTGACAAGGCTCCCTATGGGATCATAATCACAGGGTAAGTTTAAATAGAGAATCGTGATGACTTTGAAACAAAATTACAAATCTCTACGCCTTCTGACCGTGCTCCTGCTTATTGGGCTCGTTGTGATTATTCGCAACGGGGTGGCCACGGTTTTTTAAGGTTTTCTTACTAAAATCGAGTAACCGCCCCGCTTCTGAAAGGACGCGGGGTTTTTTAACACATGCAAAACGGCAAGATGATGGCACAGGATAAAAAAAAGATGAACAGCGCGGCAATCAAGGACGGGGCCAGCCGTGCGCCTGCGCGGGCCATGCTGCGTGCAACGGGCATGAATGACGAAGATTTCAAAAAGCCACTGATCGCCGTTGTGAATACATGGACGAACGTGACCCCGTGTAACATGCACCTGAACCTCTTGGCTGAACCTGTGCGTGCAGGTATTCGTGAAGCGGGTGGCGTGCCGGTTGATTTTAACACCATCGTTGTTAGCGATGGCATTTCGATGGGCACGGAAGGTATGCGTGCATCCCTTATGTCGCGAGAGGTTGTGACGGATTCCATTGAGCTTGCCGTGCGCGGCCATAGCCTTGATGCTGTTGTGGTGCTGGTGGGCTGCGATAAAACTATTCCCGCCGCCGCCATGGCTTTGGCGCGGCTTGATCTGCCGGGGTTGGTGTTTTACGGCGGATCGATCATGCCCGGAAAATGTGATGACAAAGATGTCACCATTCAGGACGTGTTTGAAGCTGTTGGCGCACATGCTGCGGGTGCGATTGATGATGCGCAATTGGCAGATGTTGAAAAACACGCCTGCCCCGGTGCGGGTGCCTGCGGCGGCCAGTTCACCGCCAATACCATGGCGATGAGCATGAGCTTTTTGGGTTTATCCCCCATGGGCACGAATGATGTTCCGGCCATCCATGCCGATAAAATGAAGGAAGCAGACCGCTGTGGCCGTTTGGTCATGCAATTGTGGAAAGATAATGTAACGCCGCGCTCGATCCTTACCGAAGCGGCGTTTTTTAATGCAGCAAACGCCGTATCGGCCACGGCGGGGTCAACCAATGCCGTCTTGCATTTGTTGGCGATTGCCCGCGAAGCGGGTGTGGCGCTGGATATTGATGCTTTTGATGAAGCGTCACGCCGCACGCCTGTCATCGCCGATTTAAAGCCCGGCGGCAAATACATGGCTGCTGATATGTTTGAAGCGGGCGGTACGCGGTTGGTCGGCAAACGGCTGATGGATGCAGGGCTGTTGAAAGACAGCCCCACGGTGACGGGGCGGCGTTTGTTCGAGGAATGCGCGGAAGCTGAAGAGACGTTTGGCCAGAAAGTTATACTCAGTGTCGATGCGCCATTAAAACCGCGTGGCGGCTTTGGCATTGTCTACGGCACGCTTGCGCCAGAGGGCTGCGTTGTCAAACTGGCGGGGCATGGCAAGTTGAAATTTGAGGGCACGGCCCGTGTGTTTGATGGCGAAGAAGCGGCATTTGATGCCGTGCAGCGCCGTGAGATTAAAAAAGGCGACGTCATCGTCATCCGCAACGAAGGGCCTGCAGGCGGGCCGGGCATGCGTGAAATGCTGGCCGTGACTGCCGCGATTGTCGGGCAAGGGCTGGGTGATGATGTGGCCCTGATTACCGATGGCCGTTTCAGCGGCGCGACCTATGGCTTTATGGTAGGGCATGTATCCCCCGAAGCTGCGCGTGGTGGGCCGATTGCTTTTGTGCATGATGGCGACAAGATCATCATAGATGTCGAAACCCGTAAGATCGATGTGGACGCCGATATTGATGCTCGCCGTAAAAACTGGATTGCGCCCCAGCCGCGTTATCCGAATGGCGCTTTTGCCAAATACGCCGCACTTGTTTCTTCCGCTTCTGAAGGGGCGGTGACTTCCTTTCCATTCACAAAAAAAGACGAGGGATAATTATGAACTTGCTGACAGAAAAAGACGTGAAAATTGATGCGCTGAAAAGTGACACCATTGCTATTATCGGCTATGGCTCGCAGGGCCGTGCCCATGCGATGAACTTGCATGATAGCGGGTTTAAGGTTGTTGTTGGCGTGCGCGAAGGCGGCAAGGGCTGGAAACGGGCAAAAGCAGATGGGCTGGCGGTTGCATCTGTTGCGGAAGCTGCGAAGAAGGCAAAACTGGTTTCCATCCTTGTGCCCGATATGCAGCACGAGAAAATTTTTGAAGAACAGATCAAGCCCAACCTGCAAAAAGGTGACACGCTTTTGTTCGCACATGGCTTTACCGTGCTGTATAACCGCGTGACGCCGCCAGAGGGTGTGAACGTGATCCTGATTGCGCCCAAAAGCCCCGGTGATCTTGTGCGCCGTGAGTTTGAACGTGGCCGTGGTGTCCCCACATTGCTGGCGGTCGGCAAAGATGAAACCGGTAATGCGCATGATATCGCCCTTGCTTATGCACATGGCCTTGGTGGTACGCGTGCGGGTGTCATGGAAACAACATTCAAAGAAGAAACCGAAACCGATTTGTTCGGTGAGCAGGCTGTATTGTGCGGTGGTGCGACAGAGTTGGTTTTGAAAGGCTACGAAACACTGGTTGAGGCCGGATACCAGCCGGAAGTCGCCTATTTTGAATGCTTGCATGAACTCAAGCTTATTGTTGATCTCCTGTATGATGGCGGCCTTGCAAAAATGCACGATTTCATCAGTGAAACCGCCATATATGGTGATCTGGTCAGCGGTCCGCGTATTATCACAGAAGAAACGAAAACCCGTATGAGTGAAGTTTTGAAAGATATTCAGGATGGCACATTCGCCAAAAAATGGATTGCTGAAAACGAAAGCGGCAAAAAGGAATACCAGCGTTTGCTGGATGAAGACCTGAGCCACGATATCGAGAAAATCGGCGCAAAACTACGCGCCCGCATGTCATGGTTGAACGAACAAAAGAAATCAGAGGCCGCGTAACGTCGTGAAAACCGAAACCGTCACAGAACCGCAAAAACAAACCACCCAGCGTTCAGGCGCGCCGCTTTTGGTACGCGCACTGGAAGCG
>JAPPOU010000093.1 GCA_028817795.1 Alphaproteobacteria bacterium | reverse complement strand
AAAACTTCAGGCATGGACGATATGCAAGTACTTTCTCTGGCAATACACTGTAACCTGCCAAACATTGCAAAAGTGTTACTTGAAAGGGGTGCCGATGTGCACGCGGCGGACAGGTGGGGAAGAACGGCCCTACATATCACCGCTTCTAAAGGATATCCCGGCCTTGCGCAGGAACTCGTCCAACGGGGTGCCGATGTCAATGCACGCAATACCAAAAAATCAACGCCACTTATGTTCGCGGTCAATGAAGACTGCGACAAAACCGCAAACATTCTTATAGACCACAACGCCGACATAGACGCGCAAAACGAAGACGGCTGGACAGCACTCATATATGCCGCCAAGAACATACATCTTGATTCCACCAGGCTTCTTCTGGCACGCAAAGCAAACTGCGAGATAGAAGACAACAATGGCTGCACGGCGCATGACCATATCACTGCGGGTCGTCAGCCCCCCGAAGCGGCGGTAATCAAATTCCTGCTGGAAGAATCATCCCTTGCACGCATAAAAGAAAAATTTGAAGCTGCCGCCGCTGCAGGCACGCCTCAAAAACGGACAATTCGCAGACGCCCTCCGACCCCCGGCGCTTGATTTTTCATCCATTTACAGCCTCTTACCACCCGCCGCGCCCGTTAAATTTCCGTAAACTTTTTTATGTTAGACTGGTCTAATCATCCAATGGGATTTTTCAATGCAGATCCGTTTATAAAGCCGGGTCTATTACGATATGAAGGAGCGAAATAATGGTGCACAATCATCTGCAAGCCCTGCGGGACGAACACGAAACACTGGAACAGCGCATACATGATGAAGTCATACATCCCGGCAGTGATGACCTGGAAATACGCCGCTTAAAAAAGCAGAAACTGCATCTGAAAGAGGAAATCAGCCATTTTGAACGACGGGAAGAGGAAGATTCCCGCCACTAGCCCGCGAGAGCGACGAGAAATATTATGGCGCCTTATGCAGATAGGGCGCCATAATATTTTCATATATACAATCAACCCTGTGACGCCGCCCAGATTGGCGTGATACACTGGCGCTTGGGGAATCGGAATTAAAAACAGGGTGATTCATAATGACAACGACTTACGCACAACTGGCCGCCAAATTATTGCGCGATGCCGCCACTTTCTTCCGCAACGTCGGCGCTCAGAACGAGCCGCTGCGCGAACAAATGGAAGATAACGCCTCGGTCTATGAACAGGTTGCAGACCTCGTCGAAAAAGACCCCTCCGGCGTGCTGGAGCTCGACGAAGAGCAAGGAAAAAGCTGATTTTTCAACAGCGCCTGATTTTCTGCCGGAAAAAATGCAGGGTTCCGGCATTTTTGTCGTGCCTGTTATATAAAGCCTGTTTCATTTTGGCTGTCACCCCCGCTTTATGCGGGGGTCTGGCGTGCGCCAAAGGTGCACAAGCTATTGATCTCGCATGTGCTTTGCACATGCACCGGATGCCCGCATAAAGCGGGCATGACAATGGTGTCCTTTAAACCAGACAGCAAGCGATCAGGCTTGAGAAAAACACGCCGTGCCGTTAAAATAAACACGGGTTTTCAAAGGGGCTGGATACAAGGACAATGGGGATATTTAAAGGCAAGAAAAAACGCAAGACGCTTGTGAAATCAAAACGCAAGCGCCAGCCGCTGTTACCCGTCGCACTGCAGGGCTTTTTGGCGCGCAGGCTGACGGACATCGTCGCCATCGCCTGCCTGTCAAGCGCCAGTGCGCTGGCCTTGTCACTGGCAAGCCATGACCCTAAAGACCCGTCATTGAACACCGTTGCCGCAGCAGATCAGGTGCACAATCTGCTTGGCGCGCCCGGCGCGTGGAGCGCGGATATGCTGTTGCAGTCCCTTGGCCTTGCCGCATGGGTCTTCCCCGTCACACTGGGGGTTTGGGGATATCGCATTTTGCGCCGCCGCCCGCTCTACGGCTTTGGCGGCAAAGTGCCCATGCTTTTGTTTTCGGTTTTGTTCGCAGCGATAGCGCTGGCACGCATTCCCGCCACTGACGGCCTTGGCCTAACCGGTGCCTATATGGGCGGGTTTACGGGCAGCATGATCCTGAACGCGCTGGGCGCAGCGCTGCAAGGGTGGATCGGCGCCATGTCCTATACATTCGTCGCCCTGTCCGCCGCGTTTTTAGCAGTCGTTACCGGGTTGATGGCGCAAGGCGTCAGCATCGATGGCTGGATCGAGGGCCTTACGCGTACAGGGCACATGATCGCGCTAAGCCTGCGTAAAATGGCACATGCCGCATCAACATTCTTGTCATGGCATCAAAAATACAGCCATGGCGGCACGGAAGAAGCCGCAACGCCACGCAAACGGCGCGTCAGCCTTCAAAACGATGCGGCACCTGAACCAAAAGCGGAAAGTGCATCACCCGCTATGCCGCAGATCATCCCGCGCAAGAAACCTATTGTAACGCAGCGCACCGAAACGAAAGCCACACCCGCGCCACGGCAAAAGAACCTCGACCTTGGCAGTGATGGGGATTTCTCCGTACCACCGCTTGATCTTTTAAACGATATTCCCACAGGCGCGCACATCCGGCTGGATGAAACGGCGTTAGAAAAGAATGCCGAGCTGTTGCACAATACCCTCAACGATTTTGGCGTGCAGGGCGAAATTTTAAAAGTCAGCCCCGGCCCTATCGTCACCCTCTATGAAATGGAACCAGCGCCCGGCACGAAAACGTCGCGCGTTGTCGGCCTGTCAGATGATATTGCACGGTCGATGAGCGCAGTTTCCGTCCGCGTCGCCGTCGTGCCCGGTAAAAACGCCATCGGCATCGAACTGCCCAATGCCAAGCGTGAAACAGTTTTCTTGAAAGAGCTTATTAGCACGCAGGACTACGAAAAGACGGGGGCAAGGCTGCCGCTCGTCCTTGGCAAAAACATTGCGGGCAACCCTGTTATTGCAGACCTTGCAAAAATGCCGCACCTTTTGGTGGCGGGCACGACAGGCTCTGGTAAATCGGTTGCCGTCAATACAATGATTTTATCTTTGCTCTACCGCCTGACACCAGAGCAATGCCGCTTTATCATGATCGACCCCAAAATGCTGGAGCTGTCGGTTTACGATGATATCCCGCACCTGCTCACACCCGTTGTAACGGAACCACACCGCGCCGTTACCGCGTTGAAATGGGCTGTGCGCGAAATGGAAGACCGCTACCGCGCCATGAGCAAGCTGGGCGTGCGCAACATCGACGGCTTTAACCAGCGCGTCACCGAGGCCCGCGACAAGGGCGAAGTGCTGACGCACAGGGTGCAAACAGGGTTTGATGCCGATACCGGCAAGCCTGTATATGAAGAACAGCCCATCCCGCTGGCGAACCTGCCCTATATCGTGATTATCGTCGATGAATTTGCAGACCTGATGCTGGCGGCGGGCAAGGAAGTGGAAAACGCGATTCAGCGCCTTGCGCAAATGGCGCGGGCGGCGGGCATTCACCTTATCATGGCAACGCAACGGCCATCTGTTGACGTGATTACGGGCGTCATTAAAGCAAATTTCCCAACCCGCATCAGCTTTCAGGTCACATCGCGTATCGACAGCCGCACCATTTTGGGCGACAGCGGGGCGGAACAGCTTTTGGGACAGGGCGATATGCTTTATATGGCGGCGGGCGGGCGCATCACCCGCGTGCACGGCCCCTTTGTCTCGGACGACGAAGTTGAAAAAGTTGTCGCCTGTCTGCAAAGCCAGGGCGCACCCGTTTATGTGGACGGCGTCACCGAAGACGATGGCGATAACGGCTTTGGCAACATTGATGCAGGAGATTCAGGTGATGCGCTTTACGATCAGGCCGTCGCCATCGTTCTGCGCGAAAGAAAAGTTTCCACAAGCTATATCCAGCGCTGCCTGCAAATCGGTTATAACCGGGCAGCGCGCATTGTTGAACGCATGGAACAAGAAGGCCTGATTAGCGCCGCCAACCATGTCGGTAAACGCGAAATTCTGGTCGACAATTACGGGACATGAAAAACATGAAAAGCCTTTACCGCCGCACGCTTGCTTTTTGCCTTATCGCCATCCTTTCCGGCAGCGCCGCCAAGGCGCAAAACCTTGACCCGCTGGATTATCGCCGCACGCTGTTCGCGCCTGCAGGGCAACGGATGCTGATCTTGGAAGCGCCGCTGGGCATGTGCTTTAACGATGAAACCAAATTCCATGAACGCAAGATCATCAATACAGTCAACGACATGGTCAAAAGAACGGGCGGCGGGCAAACCGTTGGCGTTTTTGCGCCTTGCATGGATATCGCAGGTTATATCGCGGGCGGTGGCCCCAACGAAGGGCGCATGCCCATTATCGGCATCGTCACATGGCTGAACCCTTCTGTGGGGGATACAACGCCTCTCGCCCGCGCTGATTACCTTGACATGCAGGAAACGCAATTTGCCAATACGCTGGCAAGCCAGTTTTCTTCTGATACGCTTGCTTATGACCCCGAAAGCTTTGGCAGCCGCATCCTGATGCTGCCAAACACGAAAACGCTGGCCGTCACTGAAGACACGCGGCGCACGGCAGATGGCGTTACCGTTACCTTTGAAGGCAGCGACATGCGCGAAAGCGTGAAATGGAAAACAACCGGCATTGCCGCCACAACCGTTATCAAACGCGTGCCGCTGGCGGTGACCTTGATGTCAACAACACAAGATGAACCCGACCCCGCGTGGCTGGAAGCATTGATGGATAAATTCCTGTTGCAGCAAATTGCCCTGAACGAAGGATAAACATGCGCATTATATGCTTTTTTATGGCGGCCCTACTGTTGTGGTCTGCGCCTGTTGCCGCAACGGCACAACCGGATGATGTTGCTGTCGTTGAAAACTATTTGAACAACCTGCACACACTGAAAGCCCGTTTTATCCAAACCGCAAGCGACGGCCAGCAAATTGCAGGGGATTTTTACCTGAAACGGCCCGGCAGACTACGCTTTGAATATGATGATCCCGTCACCGACTTTATCGTCGCCGACGGCATGTTTATCTACTATTACGATGGGCAGATGAAACAACAATCCAACGCGCCCATCAGCCAGTCACTTGCTGACTTCTTTCTGCGCAAGAACATCAAGTTGTCGGGCGACATCACCGTTTCCGGCATCAAACGGGTTGAAGGCACCTTGCAAGTCACGCTCACGCAAACCAAAGACCCGCACGCGGGCGCATTAACGCTGGGCTTCACCGAAAAACCCATGCAGTTAAAAAAATGGCGCATCACAGATGCGCAAGGCGCCATCACGGAAATAAACCTCTATGAAGCCCAAACCGGCATGAAACTGGATAGCGATCTGTTCCATTACTATGACCCGGAGCGTAAAAAGCAGAGCTTTAACTGATTCTCCGGCACATACTCCCACTTGAAACATTATGAAATATGATGTACCCTTATATGAGGTAGGGGGAATACACATGGCCAAAAAAAATATTAATCCACGCACAGAATCCAAGCTGGCCCATGCCTTGAACCAGATTGTCGGCATTGATGAACTGCCCTTTGTTCCTAATGCTTTGACAACAGATCACTGCTGGGTCAACCAAGCGGGGGAAATCACCTATGGTGTTAAAGACGGCAGCACAATCAACCGCCTCAATGTTGAGACGGGAAAACCTGGCGAAACCACAACCATCTTCGGTAAAAAAAATACTCTGCTCCGTGCAGCCTTTGGCATGTCTGCAGGACCAATGTCGCAAATACAGTGCGATGCCGCAGCAGAAGCCGCGCTTTTAGAGGGCAGGCCCCATGTCACACCACGCGCCCCAAAGGAAAAAGAGAAATTCTGGCTTGGCACCATGCGTGCCAACCTGACAGCCGTTAAACAAAACCCCCAATGGCGCTTTGTCCCCCTCAATGGCTTTAAACCCCTAAAGGGCGCAAAAATCACCCGGCAATTCGCACAAGAACTAGCACGAGAATCACAGCCCGTGCAGGCCGCGTTTCAAGCCGCCTATACCGCCGCGCAACAACAGCAAAACAGCTCAAATGGCCCTCAACCATAAAAACAAAATCCCTCTAACCTATTGATAGTAAATAACTTAAATGCTCTCACCTTGAAGCTTTATGCAATATGCGATATACTAGTATATAAATAGGGAACGAGGGTTTAAAACAATGGCAAATCAAGAAGATAACGGCACAGGTGCGCCAAACGAGCCTCCGCAAAGTGATGCGGATGCACAAGAGCAGGCAAGAAGAAAGGCTGCAGAAAGAGCTGCCGCGCAAGACTTCTTTGCACGCTCCGGAGGAAACGCGTCACCAACCCAGGTCGAGGGCATATTAAATAGCATGCCCCCTGAACCGTCCGCTGAACCTCCTATAGTCGAGCAAGCGCCCATGATAAACATCACGGGCGAACAGCCCTCGCCCGCTCAACCATCGCCGTTGCCAGACACGCCGCCCCAAGCAGCAGATACCGTTCAGCAGGCTCCCACCGTAGATGTTATGGGAGAAATGCCGGAAAAACCTGCGCCGAATCCTGTACAATCCGCAGATACAGCGCCGATGGTCGACCCCGACATTACGCCGCCGCCGGAACCGCAACAGGCCGAACCGGAATCTGGCAGACGCGCAACGCCACCGCCGGAACCACAAGTTGATTCTGAGCGGTCAGCCGTTCCACCACCACCACCCACACCACCTGAAGAGCCGGAAGGGGAGTCCGCACAAAATACCGCTCCAGTGGCCTATGCAAACGAAGTGCAAGGCCTTGCTGATGGCGATGGTCCACAACTTGACCCTTATCCCCCTACAGACGAAATAGACGAATATTTTCGCACGCGTTCCAACCTGGCAAAAACGCTCAATGCAATAGATGGCATTGATGGCATTGATGACGATCTCAAAGTCCTTCGGCATATCCACCCCGATCACTGCAAGATGCAAAGAAACGGAGAGGCTTTTATCGGCCTGAAAAACGGCCAAAGCCTTAATATCCTGCAAATCCCGACAGGCCGGGAAGGCGAGACTATGGAGCTCATCGGCAACAAAAACACCCTAACAAGGGCGTTTATGGGTCTAAAAGCCGCTCCACTGTCTCAAGAACAATGCGATGCAGCAGCAGAGCTGGCGCGCGCGCGCGGAAAAAAAACCGTTGCCGCCTATGGCAAGGGAGAAGTAAAACAACGACTGTGGCTGGGCGTGATGCGCGATAACCTTGCGCAAATTGCCGCAGACCCGAATGCACGCTTCATTCCCCTGACCAACTACAAACCGCTGAGAGGGTCCGAAGTAGAGCAACAGTTTGCGCGCGAACTGGCTTCCCAGCCGGAAGAGGTGCAGGAAGCCTTTAGAAGGGCCATGGAAAAAAGCGGGCAGGAACTCTCTGAAAAGAAAGAAGCCAAAAACGAAAACACGAACGAGAACGAGAACGACAATACAGGCCAACAGCAACCTGAAACGCCGACAGCGCAACAACCACAAAGCCCCACAGCCCCCGCACAACCGCAAGGCGGCGCGGTATCAGGCTTTATGGGGCCGCAACAAGCGGGCGGACAACAGCCGGTTATCCATTTTGCCCCGGTCATAGAAAACAACGCCATCCAGACCGTTGGCGGCGTGTCACGGGAAGATTTCCAACAACAGCAGGACGAGCTTCGAGCCCTCAAGCAACAACTTGGCCTCGACACCGCGCAAAGCGATACCGTTGCGGCGCAGATTGTTGAAAACGACGACGCACAACTTCGCGCCGCACAACAACAAGGCCCTGTCACCACACCGCCAGAGCCGCCAGAACCACCTGCATCGCCTGCAGCAGAGGCACCGCCACCGGAGTCCTCTGTCAAAATTAGCGAAACAATTAATGTCGGCACGCCTGAAGCTGCCACGCCACCAGAGGCGGACCGCCTAACCGTACCGGAAACAAACCGTCCAACGATGTCCACCATCGAAGCAACGCCTGACGGTCGCGTCACGTTGGGTATTGAGGATGTCCCCCAAGATCAACGCGCCACACAACTTGATATCAAAAGCCCGGTCCGGGTCGTAGAAAGCATCAAAATCGGTACACCGGAAGAACCACAGGCATCAGATAGCAGCAATGCCCGTAAGCTTATCACACCCGCCACCCTTGGCGACAATAACGCACCAAGCGGCGCCTTTAGCGACGGTAAGCCCTCTATCAGCACGCCTGCCGATGACAGCCTGCGCAGCGCGGCGGCAAGCGCTTTTGACAACCAACAACCCGTATCTTTACAGCGGGACAAACCAAAAGCCGGCAGACCCACATCAAAAGGCCTTGGCATGTAAAGAGGTAGACGGCTTGACTTTCTGCAGTCATTCCCTAGATTCATGACCACATGGAACACCCTGCTCAGACATACACCGGGCGGATTATCTCCGTCGACAACAAAGGCGAAGATATCCGGATATTGCACGTAAAGCCCGCATCCGCATTCTCATTTGCGGCAGGGCAGTATATGCGCCTGTCTGTAAATAACGCCGAACCCCGCTATTTTTCAATCGCCAGCGCGCCGGAGGATGATCTTTTATCCTTTCACATACGGCACACAGGACATGGTTTCAGCGCCCTTGCTTTTTCCAGCCTGACAGAAGGGTCGGACATTACGCTGGAAGGCCCCATGGGGCACGGTGTGCCAGCCCCCCCCGAACGGCCGCTTTTACTTTTGGCAGGCGGCATTGGCATTGCACCCATGCTTTCCGTCATTCGCCATCGTATCCACAACGGACTTGCCGCGCCCGTTACGCTGTATTGGGGGGTGCGCGATAAAACGCAGATTTACCTCCACGATGTCTTTCGGGCCCTTGCAGATGAACACGATGCGTTTTCCTATATCCCACTGGTGTCAGATACGCCCTGCCCCGGCATACGCAACGGCTTTGCCGGCACAGCCGTTACTGAAGACTACGATGACTTATCTGCATCCAGCATCTATATGGCTGGCCCCAGAGCCATGATTGACGCCACCATGCCCCTTTTGGCCGCAAAAAAGGCAGATCTGGACTATGTTTTTCAGGATATTTTTTAGGGGCGGGAATAACCATAACACAAATTATTGCTACTTCTCCGCAAGCTCTTCCTATAAAAGCCCGTCTCTCTTCTGGAGAGGGTTCAAAAGCCGCACGGCCCCGGATATAATGCGACCTCGTTCCTGAAAGGTTCTTATGATCGGCGCTGATATCGAAAATTTGATTCGCCTTGTCTCCCGCCTGCCCGGTTTGGGGGCGCGTTCGGCGCGGCGATGTGTTTTGCATCTGTTGAAAAACAGGGAAACGCTGATGCTGCCGCTGGCACAGGGTTTGGACCGTGCAGCGGAAACGATTGTGGAATGCCATACCTGCCACAATCTTGATACAACAAACCCCTGCACCATTTGCACGGATACGCGCCGCGACCAAACCTCCCTTTGCGTGGTCGAAGATATCTCTGATCTTTGGGCTGTTGAAAAAACAGGATCATTTCGCGGGTATTATCATGTACTGGGCGGCACGCTTTCCGCCCTTGATGGGATTACGCCCGAAGACCTGTCCATCCCCCAGCTTGTGACCCGCGCCAACAACACAGAGATTACCGAGGTTATTCTGGCCCTGAACGCCACCATCGATGGGCAGACCACTGCGCATTATATTGCCGAGTGCCTTGAGAACTGTAATGTATCGATTTCCCAGCTCGCGCATGGCGTGCCGATTGGCGGGCAAATTGATTATCTGGATGACGGCACGTTGCAGGCTGCGCTGCGCGCGCGCAAAGCGATATAAGGAGATTGCATGAAACACCTGTCACACATTGATACATGGGTTTTTGATCTTGACGGCACGCTGTATGACGCCGCAACGCATGTTTTTGACACCATGCACGACCACATCAACGCCTATGTCGCTGAAACGCTGAATATCACAACAAAAGAAGCCGACCAGAAACGCTATGAATATTTCAAAAAGCACGGCACAACGCTACGCGGCATGATGGCAGAACATGGCACGGACCCCGATCATTTCCTGGAATGCACACATGGCATGGATATATCGCACGTCCCTGTCTGCACCATCACCGCCGAAAAAATTGCGCTGCTGCCGGGCCGGAAACTCATCCACACCAATGCCTCACGCAAATGGGCGGAGAACATGCTGGCGCACCTTGAGCTTGCACATCTGTTCGAAGGCATATTCGCCATTGAAGACGCGCAATATATGCCCAAGCCCGCCGTTGCGCCTTATCAGGACTTTTTAAAGCAATATAACATCAACCCCAAAACCGCCTGCATGTTTGAAGACATGGCGGTCAACCTGAAAACAGCCCATGATCTTGGCATGTCGACCGTCTGGCTCCACTATGGCAAGGACGCCGCACATGACTACGTGCATGACAAGGATGAAACGCTGGCGGCATGGCTGTCCCGCCCCACGGAATATACGGAGGAAAAACGTGTCTGCTCTTCAAGCTGCTAACCTGAACGATTTTGAAAATACCATCAACGACGCATGGGATAACCGCGCCGATTTAAAAAACGCCGATGCCGTGCGCAACGTTGTCACCGCGGTCATGAAGCTGACGGGCGAGGGCAAACTGCGCGTTGCCGAGAAAACAGGCGGCAACTGGCAGGTAAACCAGTGGGTCAAGAAAGCCATTCTTCTCTCATTCCGCCTGAATGACAACCGTATCATGGAAGGCGCGCCGGACGGATCGCCGTGGTTTGATAAAGTCGGGATGCGCTTTTCAGGCATGGATGACACCTCCTTCCGCGCCTCAGGCGTGCGTGCCGTGCCGGGCTGCTTCGTGCGCGAATCCGCCTATGTCGCGCCCAAGGCCGTATTGATGCCGAGCTTTGTCAATGTCGGCGCTTACGTTGGCGAGGGCACGATGGTGGATACGTGGGTGACTATTGGTTCCTGTGCGCAAATTGGCAGCAATTGCCACATTTCGGGCGGCGTTGGCATCGGCGGCGTTCTGGAACCATTGCAAGCCAATCCCGTGATTATCGAAGACAACGTTTTTGTCGGCGCGCGCAGCGAAGTTGCGGAAGGCGTGATTGTCGAGGAAGGCGCGGTATTATCGATGGGCGTTTATCTGGGGGCCTCCACACGCATTATCGACCGCCAGACGGGCGAGGTGTTCCAAGGCCGCGTGCCCGCCTATGCCGTTGTCGTGCCCGGCACGCAACCCGGCAAGCCCCTGCCTGATGGCACGCAAGGGCCAGGCCTTTACTGCGCCGTCATCGTCAAGCGCGTCGACGAAAAGACACGCGCCAAAACTTCTATCAACGAATTGCTGCGCCCATGATTGTCAATCCCATCACGCTTTTGCAAGACCTGATCCGTTGCCCCAGCGTCACCCCCATTGAAGGCGGCGCGCTGGAGCTATTGGAAAAACTGCTGACTGCGCACGGTTTTAAATGCACACGCCTGAAGTTTTCAGATGAAGGCGTGCCTGATGTCGATAACCTTTATGCCCGCTGGGGCACGGACGCGCCCAACATCGCCTTTGCCGGCCATACAGATGTTGTGCCTGTGGGCGATGAATCAGCGTGGAGCTTTGATCCTTTTGGCGGCGAGATTATTGATGGTTTCGTCTGTGGACGTGGGGCGGCTGACATGAAAGGCGGCGTTGCGGCTTTTGCAGCGGCGGCCATAGAATTTGTTAAAAAAACACCGCCTAAAGGCTCTATCAGCCTGATTATCACGGGCGATGAGGAAGGCCTTTCCATCAACGGCACACGCAAAATGCTGAAATGGATGGAAGAGAACAATGAAAAAGTCGATTTCTGCCTTGTCGGCGAACCCACCTCAGTCACGGCACTGGGCGATATGGCCAAAATTGGCCGCCGTGGTATTCTATCGGCTTATTTAAGTGTCACCGGCAAGCAAGGACATTCGGCCTACCCCCATCTGGCTGATAACCCCCTGCCTCGTTTGGTGACAATATTAAAAGCCGTCAACGACATGCATCTGGACGACGGCACGGAATATTTCCAGCCATCAAACCTTGAGATCACAAACATCCATGTGGGTAATACGGCGGACAACGTCATCCCCGCCAAGGGCACGGCGACGATCAATGTGCGTTTCAACAATACCTATACCGGTGCCGCGCTGGAAAAGAAAATGCGTGACACTATGACGGCGACAGGGCTGGATCATGATGTGCGGTTCCGTATCAGCGGCGAGTGCTTTTACAATCCGCCCGGAAAATTTTCAGACATGATCTCGAAAGCTATCGAAAAAGAAACAGGCCGCACGCCGGAGCTGAGCACCACCGGCGGCACATCGGATGCACGATTTATCAAGGATTACTGCCCCGTTGTTGAATTCGGCCCGCTCAACAAAACCATCCATCAGGTCAACGAGCAGGTCAGCGCCGCCGACGTGGAAGCACTGACCCGTATATACGGTGATATTATCGCCCGCTTTTTTAGCGCTGCTGATTAGTTACACTGACAGCTCGAATACACAACATAGCCGCCTGACAGCAGCTGCTGGCACGCACCTGTTTGCCCTGTTGAACAGGCCGCACCAACCATGGGCAGACCCTGACTGCCGGGATAGGTTGTCGACGAAGGCGCACTAACCGGTGCCCAGCTTTTCGTGCCCGCCGTACAGCCCGACATATCATCAGCCCATGGCGTCCATTGGCTGGTACTGCAATCAAATGTCCGTGTCCGCGTGACAATACCGACATTACCAGCACCCAAAATACTCTGGCACGTCGGCAACTGGGTCTGCACCTGTCCTGTCGGGCAGGTGCAATTATCAACAATCGTCACCCAATCAGACAATACAGGCACACCACCACTACATGTCACATTACGCTCTATCGTCCTGTCGCCCACATAACCTTCCGGACACGACGCTGTCTGCGTTTCGGTCGAGGCCTGACATACGCAATTGCTTAAATCTGGCGCAGACCACCCTGTCCAGTACCCTGTGTTCGGACTATCGCACACCCAGCTACGCGTTTGCGTGGCTGGCGGGTTACTCTGGTAGCCGAAACCGCAGCTTGTATTGCGTGTCTGGTCCGGCACGGCAGAGCACACGCAATTACTATCATCATAAGTCCATGTGTCGTTAAAACCCGGACAAACACGCGACCAATTCCATGTCACCTGCCCTATCAAGGTGCCCGGCACGCCACGTGTCCACCAATGGAACCTGTAACATTCCTCCGTACCAGAATCGACCTCGTCAATACATGTAGGAAGCGCACAAACGCCGTTATTATCCCACCTGTAGTCCCATGTCGCCAGTACGGGACTATGCTGCCTGCACTCAAAGCGATCACTCATCGTGTAATCATTTGGTTCGGCCGGTGTTGGGTCGATCGTTGTATCGAGCCAGTAAATATCTCCGACCGCACCCTGCGGCAAAGGCAGCATCACCGACGCATCACAAGGGTCTTGCTGAAGCCGAGCCTCGCATACCGGCGGCGGCGGCGGCACCGCATCATTACACGTGAAATTACCATTACCATCAACCGCGCTGATGAACTGACCTGCCGGGCAGGTAAACGTTGGGGTGTTCGTGCAGACAACTTCGCCCTCTTCCCCGTTATTACCACCCCGCACACGCAGAACGTACAAGTAATCTGCCGGATCTCCCGGACGCGGGCACGCCATGTCAGGGTGTCCCGCAGGGTCTGTCAGCTTGCTGGGCAAGAAACAATCCACCCCCATACCACGGCAAATATGGTCTGCCTTCACGTCATTGCGCGATAAAATATTCTCACTGACCTCAACAGCATAATTGTTTGGTGCAATACCGCCAACACCAACTTTACCTGTCGTATCTGCGCCCACCATATCCATGATGTCACGACCATTATTGACGGATCTCCACATCGGCGCACTCACAGATGAGAAAAAACGCACCGTATCATCAAAGTGACCCGCACCTGGAATTTCTGAATACCGCGCAATCCTGTATTCAGCCCACTGTTGCGTGCCATTGTCGGTAAAACAGTTATTGCCATCCATAGCATTGGAGTCACAAGCAACGTGAGGAACCCCCTGTCTTGTATACCCGCCCTTGCGATCCGGGCCTGTGCTAAACACAACGTAATGCGCGCCGTCCTGCGGCGTTGTAAAGAAATGGTTTCCGCTTCCATCCAAAATCGTAATGCCGCCGCCATCGTTGCCATAGCTTGTATCCACAGCCAAATGCTCCGTCACGGCATACATCAAACGCGACCCATATCCATCATAGGATTGTTCTTCTGAAATACCCAATACGCGAAACGGTACCGCACCACGGCGCACCCTCACCTGCCCAGGGGGCGTTTGCGGCGGAAAAGCGCCGGGCGTGCGATTACTCCGTTCAATACATATCCCGCCAGCACACGTACCATCCCCAACAGACGTATCCGTACAATCCGTGCTCATGCCATAGTCGGCATCTGTCCTTAAGGCATCGAGCCGCGCAGGACATGGATATTCCCCGAAACGGGCCAAGTAACGCCCCAGACGGTCTGTCACGCGCTCCACATTGTCTGTCGTGACCACATGGGATTGCGTTTGTTTATAAATACGATACGCGCTGGCACCGCCTGCAATCACCATCCCCGCGACCACCAGAACAATCGCAAGCTCGATCAATGTATACCCGCCGCTTTGGCGTCTCAATGTTGTCATGGAATAGGAACGCATATCAAATCTCCTGTTGTCGTATCTACACCACCAGCCATTTGCCCGATCGGGCATATACGAGAAGGAATGGTTCCACCCTGTATATATGCCGGACACGCAGCCCTGTTATTCTGTATGCCGGAAATAGCCTGTGGCTCGTTGACGGGATCACCGCATGTTGTTTGCCCCCAGCCGCCAATCGTATCGGCCGTAAAGCAATTTTGCCCGTTTTCGTCACAAAAGCGCCCGGCAATTGCTCTGGGCGTGCGGATATTTCCCGCAACGTCCAGTGCCTCGCTGGGCCTGTTAATGCCAATACCAACCCGGCCACCGGCCTTGTTCAAAATTTTATCAGGCGATGCCGGGGCATAATCCCAAAAATCGTTTGTTAAATCCTTTCTGAATAACAGCATATAGCTATCATAAAAGTTCGGGCCACGCGCCAAAGACCTGATCTGCGATCCCGGATAGACATCCCACAGGAACGTACTATCATTATCGCAGTTTTCGTTATCCTGCCCTTGATTCATGGGGGCGCAAGCAACCCGCTGCCGGCCCTGCGGCGTATAAGCGCCACGCCGGCTGCTGCCATAGGACCAAACAATAAAGGGGTGCGCATCATCAGGAATAGATGCGTCCGGTTTGTTATTCACTGTAATTGTCCCAAGAGATTCATCGGCCAAGGCTGTCGTCGCAAGATTGTTTGTTACCGCATAGGCCAGTTGCATGCCCCAACCGTCATAGGTTTCTTTTGGTGAAATACCAATTGTGGCATAGGGAACGGCACCGATCACAACGCTATCCTGCCCATCGCCACCCGTACCGGGGTTCGCTTCCCGGCCCAAGGCCCGGCACAAACCACCACCCGGCCCGCCGCATGACCCCGCAGCAATGGGTGACGCCGTATATTCACACCCGGCAACCGCGTCAAAAACAGACAACCCGGCGTTAGGGTCTGTTTCCGGCAAGGCTGGGTCTGCCGGGCACGGGTAGCGGTTATTCAAAACGTAATACCTTTTCAACGCCACACGCACAGGCTCTGACAAACCAATTGTTTTGTAAACGGCATAGCGTTGTATATATATACGGTACGTCTGCAAAGACGTTGCCACAAACAGCCCCAAAAGAACCATCGCAATCGATAGCTCTACCAAGGAAAATCCGCTGTTTCTTTTGACACGTACCATATTTCTCACCACATCATCTTAAGGGGGCGGCGCGCATAAAACGCCACCCAAAATATCAACGCCATACATTAATTCTCCCGGCGCGCAGGCTGTCCTGATAATCGCCGCCGGAAGGGTAACGGGATCACACTCCACACCCCCGTTTCTGAAACGGCGCGCAAGGTAAACCTGCGTTGCCGTCCGCGCCGGGCACTGCATGCCGATATTGCCGCCCAGATCCTCTGGGTTAAAGCAGTCCGTCGCGCCACCGCTACGATCACATATCTGGTCAGACATCATGTCATTCCACGTATGCAAGCCACCTGCGGCTGTAGCATTTGTAATATCAAGACTTTCTTGTGGCGTACCCGTCCCCACGCCGACAAAACCGGGGTTGACGTTATATATATGCGTCGGCGGCACAGATATCGGAGTCCATTCTGCCGGCAAAGGTATAAGATTTGGCCCGTTCGTTGTATCTGCCGTATGATCTACCGTTGCCACATAATAAGAACCGTTAAACAAAACAAACTCATCTTCCAGGTAATCCCTGCCCGGTATCCAATCCCCAACAGGCACGGCCGACCACAGATTTGTCACCTTGCTGGATAGAAAGTACACAGCATCGTCAAAATAAGCAGCGCCCGTTCCAAGGCGTGTCAAGCCTGCCGTCACCGTATAGTCACCATCGCAATTCTCTACATCGGCAGATGCGCCCGCTGCCGGACATGCCGTTTGCACGCCATTTATATCATACGCGCCTGAATTATTATTCCCGTGTGAAATAACAGCAAAATGCGCGGTTTCGGCAGGGTCCACCAAGGAAACACCCGTTTCTGTTTGAACGGCAACGGCACCATATGAACTTTCGTAAGAGCCTCTATCCGTCATCCCTTCTGTCACCAGATAAGACATCCGCCCGCCCCATGGGTCGACAGCATCATTGGCCGAGGCGATATCAGACAAAGACTCACGCAGCAAAGGGTTATTTGCCGTGCGTAACAAGGCATCATCCACAATTGTTTGATAAGGATAGCCACCCGTGAGAACATACAACTGAACCGGCGGGCTGGGCGGGTTGTTCACGACACGCCCCGTAATGCGGCATATGCCCCCCACACAAGTATCCGCCGGAATAGCAGCGGCGGCGGTCAGGCAATCTGCAAAACCGCCCGCCACCCAAAACTCCTGCCCGGCATTCGGATCAGTCTCCGGCAAAGTCGGGTTAGCCGGGCAAGGGTAATGTCCGTACAAGGCTTGATACTTTTCCAAGGACGCAACGATCCGCTCCATCTTATCGTTGACTTCTGTTTGCTTTTGCTGGGCAAGGTGAATGCGCGCCATCTGCGCTGCGCCGCCAATGATAAGGCCGCTAATCATCATGACAACGACCAGCTCCATAATCGTAAAACCCGCTCTTTTGTTCTGCGTTTTCATCATCGCGGACACACCCTTTGCGCACGGAAACAGGGGTCCGTGCCATCTAAACTTCCCCACCTTCTATTATAATGCTTTTTTAATAAAAATTTTGTTAATATTCAGCTATCATACCACAAGGCACTGATTACAAACAAAAAACCTCCCGGAAGCGGACTTCCGGGAGGTTTTTGTGATCGACGTCTTTAGCCCTGGATCCGGAAGACCAGACCACAGTCGTTAGACGTTATGCTCTCAAGATATGTGTCGGTACCGCCAACCGCATCAAAGCAGTTGTTGGTAGAACCATAGGCTTGAACATAGCCACCGATCGGGCGACCATCGTCCATTTTACGATCAATCTGTGCCGCACGCGTCGGCGTCAAAGGCTGTGTACCGCCCGCGTTGGTAAGACCTGCGTTTGGTGCCTGCACCAAAGCCAGAACCATACCCGCAGGGCCTGTACCGGCAGCGCCCGTATGGCCAGGTGTGATCGTGCCATCACCAAAACCAACGACAAAACCGCCGCCGATTTTCGCGGCAGGATGCGTTTCACCCCACTGCATCGGGCCACCTGTCACGTGCGCGTTTGTCACACCTGCAATCAGGTCAGACAGCAAAAGGTGTGTCCAGAACAGCATCGTCTCGTTACCGGCAGCACCAGCCGTCTGCGTGCCAAAACCACCAGCGCCCCAACCGGGATCGCCCAACAGGCCGTCACCGGCGACAGCGTTTGCAGGCTGTCCGTTGGCGGCATCACAAGCGGCAACGCCACAACCCGGAATACGGGTCTGCGCGTTCGTCATATCGCCCGGTGTTGCGCTGTATTTGTCGTTAAAGGTTGTCACGGCTGCTTCATAAGCACGGACCTGCGCGATCGTTGATGTGACGCGCGCGTTTTGCATCAGCTCCTGACCCTTCAGGATGCCGCCGATCAGAAGACCAATGATGGTCATCACAATCGCCAGTTCCACAAGCGTGAAACCTTTTTGTGTTTCCAGTGTTTTCATGTTGAACTCCCCAACAGTTGCAGTTTTTTAGTGTTAAAAACAGAAAAGTCCCTATAATTCCAAGGCCTTTGTCTACCCAAGAGCTTTACCCCCAGCATGAAGCTCTTACATGGGACAATGCTAGTTTGCGGCTCTTACCCCCATAATTCAACAAAAAAGTTAAGCAAAAGTTGCTTTTTGCCGCACCCACCCTCCAATTCGACAAAATAAGGTATTTTTTGCCCCTAAGTATATGAAAAAATAGAGAGCTCGCCGTACGCACGTACACTTCTCATATTGTTAATATGATGAAACACGCACGAAGAATCAGCGGGCAACAGAGAATATCAACCCACAATCACGGCTGGTTGCATTTTCAAGATAAGAGCCTGCATTGCCAAAACACGTTGCCGCCACGCCATAGGCCCGCACATAGCCGTTATCGGCAAAGCCATCATCAGCTTTACGGTCTAAAACCGCCGCCATGCCGGGCGTTAAAGGCTGCACACCGGGCGCGGTTAACCCTGCAACCGTGCCTGAAAACGGGCTTTGCACAAGCATCAGGGCCATGCCCGTATCCCCCGTTGCCATGGGAGAGCCGGGGGCCGGCGTGCCATCGCCCCAGCCCACAACAAAGCCACCGCCAACCTTGGCTTCGGGGTGCGTGATATTCCATGCCGCAGATCCGCCCAGCAATGCCGCTCTGGTCACGCCGGATAGTAAACCTGCATGATAAAGATGCGTCCAGAACAATACCGTTTCACCCTGTGCCTGCGCCCCCAATAAAGCGGCCGCCGGTGGCACAGCGGTTTGCGTTGGCCAGCCAGCGCCGCCCCATCCCTGCATTCCAATAATGCTGTTACTCGCCTCAGCCGCCATCCCCGGATCACAGGTTGCATTGCACCCCGGTATACGGGCAAAGGCATTGGACATATCGCCCGGAAGGGCGTTATATCTGTCACGAAATGTAACGGCTGTCGCAATATATCCCTGCACCTGCGCAATCGTGACATTGACCCGCGCATTGGCGCGCATTTCTATGCCCTTCAAAATACCGCCAATTAAAAGCCCCACAATCACCATGACCAGCGCCATTTCCACCAAGGTAAAACCCGACATGCGCCTTTTAAGTTTTTGTAGTTTCATGATGATCTCACAATCCATTTTTTCTCATATATAAGGTACGATAATCTGTTGGCGTACAGCCTGTCAACGCACGGAATACGCGGTTAAAGGAAGCCAGAGACTGAAAACCGCTTTCTGTCGCCACCACATGCACCGGAATATTGGGGTCATGCAGCAATATTTTCGCATCTTCCACGCGAAATTCGTTTATAAGGCGTGGAAAACTCTTTCCAAACGCCGTATTAATGACGCGAGACAATGTTCCTTCCGGCACTTTTAGTTCACGCGCCATGTCCGCGCGAGACAATGTTGTCTCCTGATAAAGTTTATCAACCTCCAGCAACCGGCGCACCTGATCGGCCAGCACACGCTCTGACGGCGTTAAGGCTGGCCGGCCAAATGACGGGCGCGTTTTCAATTGCACAGGTCGTGGATACACCCGGAAAACTGCTGTCGTCACCAGATAGACAAAAGCAAACCCCGATGCCACCAAAGCGATATCCGCCATGCTATCCGGCACGGTGCCGGACGTGCGCAGGAACATAACCAAAATCAGCAAAACATTAATGACAACCAACGAGATTGACAGCCAGTATCTCTCCCGCCCTTCCTTTGCCTGCCGTAACGTAGAAAACACTTCGCCGCGCCGCCACAGCGGCAAAAGCGCAAAAGCCCCCGCCATCGCGCCCAACCAGTACAGCCATTCGGAAAAACGCGTGCAGAACAGCCCCTCATCCATGCACAGACCAAATGTTCCCCTTGCAAGAAAGGCCAATGCCAGCGCGGCCGGAACAAATGTAAGAACAAGATAATCCCCACGCGACGGCACATGTTTTATGTGCGCCGCCTGCATTACAATCAACGTGCAAAGGGCAGGACCTTGCATCCACACGCACCACAGCGCGAAACGGATAGCGCCACTATAATCTTCCAAACGCAACGCAAATTGCAAAATGAACGCCGCAGCCAAAACAAAGAAATAAGCCAACACAGGAAACACCTGTGTCCAGACACGCGCCCTAAAGGCGATATAAACAAAAATCAACAGGCATTGCCCCGCCCCCATCAGGCACAGCCATTCGATCAAGGAAAACGTTAAGGCATGCAGCAAAGGAACCTCACAATCCTTTGCGCTTTTCAAGCAAAAGGTTAATCTCCTCCTGCGGCACGTCCAGCTCGTCATACAGCCAGCCTGTCATGAAATTCACTTCCTGCGGCGGAATGTCTTTTTCCGTGAGCAAGATGTTTTCCATGATGGCGCGCGCTGTTTCCCTTTCCCCCGTATCTATCAAAATAAACGCAGGAAACTCCTTTGCCCAAATCGGCAAAGGCGCGTCAAGCGGCTTCATCCGCGACAGGGTATAGGCAATATCAAGTGCGCGGTCCATATCCTTCATGCGATGACGGGCCAGGAACGCCGCCTGCACAAGCCACCGCCACTTTTCGCCCGCTGGATTCTGCCCCACAGCCGTCAAATAATCGACCAGCACAGATACCTGTTCCGGGTCATGCACAACGCCAAAATAATACGCAGCAATCAAGGGCACATGTTCCGAAGCCGGGTTCAATGCATTCAGCAACCAAAACCAATGGCCCAACCTGTCAAAATCATAGTCTTTCAAAGGCGTCACACGGCCGCCGCCATCTCCCAGCCCCTGCAGCGTAAGCGCGCCGGAACGAAACGCAAATTCACTATCGCCCAATGTCATCGCCATCGCACCACGCGGCGAAGGGACCGGCGGCACGCCTGCCCATGCCGCATACATAAAGCGGCTTGACGCCCAAAGCGCTATGTTGAGAAACAAAGCTATAAACAAAAGCAACGTAATTTTTGACCTGATACGCGCTGCCGTCATTCAAAACCGCCGCCGGACAAAATCAAAGGCCGCCGCCGCCAGCAAGAGCGCGATAAACACGACACCCTGCACGGCAACAAAGCCACCTGTGCCCAACAGCCCCGACACAGTGGTCGCATAAACCCCGGCCTGTTCCATCAACCCGTTTTCCCCGGCACCGGAAACGCCATAAACCAACCAAGATGTTTGCCCCATCAGGTCAAGACGCGGGACGATGACCGATACAAACTCCATCACGCGGCCCAAAACAAAAACGATGCCGCTTTCCGTTGGCACAGCGGAAATGCCCAGCAAAATGCCGATCATGCGCGCCAAAACATAAAACCCGAATGCCGCCAGCGCCGACCCCGCAGCACTGGACAAGACCATGGAAAAAAACAATGCCGCCACGGCCATGATGGCGTATTCAACGGCAATACTGAAAAACCAATATACAAACCCTGCAGGATGCGGATGGCCCAAAACCAAAAGCGGCACCGCCACCAATGCCGCCACCATCACAGCCAAAATGACAAAGGCAGTAGCATGGCTGAACAAAAACGTCATCCGCGATACGGGGCGCGATAACAAAAATTCAACTTCTTTATGCTCAAACGTGCGGCGCATATAAAAGGACACGAACAGAACGACGCCCATCACGCCCAGAAAACGCAAGCCTCCTGCCGAAAAGACGATGGAAAACTGCTCACCCTCGACGACAGCCGACCCACCCATGAAAACGGACAATGCCGCCCCCATCATGACAAGAAGCACCAGCGTAAGCATCAACCGGTCACGGCGCGCTGCCGTCAGCACATATTTGACAAGAGGTGTGGAAAGCATCTCACATGACTCCCAGCCGCTTTAAAGGCGCGCAGGACGCCTGTCGAGCGCAAATGCATCGTAAATCTTGCGGTCCATGTCATCCACGTTTGAACCGGGCACAATCACGGCGCGCAACAAGACAATCAGCTCTGTCTTGATAATTTTGTCGCTGTGGTTTTTGAATGCCTGACCAAGAAATGGGATTTCACCCAGAACCGGCACCGCTTCCTCATCGACAATATTCTCATCCCGCATCAGGCCACCCAGTACCAGAACCTGACCAGACTGCATTTTCAATATAGAGTCGATTTCCTGAATAGATAATTGCGGCACCTGATTATCCGGCACGTTGGCGTTTGTCGGGTCGATGCCCAGCGTCGCCAGCGAGAACGGAATAACAGGGTCCGTCACGAAACTGGTAATTTTCGAGACCGTCGGGCGGATAATCATCAGCATCTCGCCTGTATCCGGGTCGGCAGAGGGCAAGACGTTCAGCAACACCCCTTCGGGGGCGCTTTTTTGCGTGCTTTCAATCTGGACAGTCCGCACGTTCGTATCCGCATCTACATCCGATGTCACGTCATAGTTAAAGTAAACGTTATCCTGCGTCACGTTCACGACAGCAGGCTGGTTGTTCAAAACCGTCACGCGGGGGCTGGACAGCGCACGCACCGTGCCAAAACGGTTAACGGCACGCAACAGCGTATCAAATTCGTCATATTCAAACCGGCCCACGAAGTTGCCGATCGCCGCAGGCGACAGCGCGGGCTGCGCAAAGTTCGGCTGCACGCGGACAAGCCCGGTGATGTCAAGGTTATCCCACTGGACACCGGTTGCAAATTCGTCCCGCAGTTCCACCTGCAAAACCTTGGCCTCGATCAAGATTTGCGTCAGACTGCGCTTGCGGAAGTTTCGCAAGAATTCCGCAACCTGTTTTTGTTGACGCTCTGATGCAAAAACGGACAAAACGCCGGATTGCTTGCTAACTGAAAAGGTCGCAGGCGGGTTCGGCACCAACGGTTCTGGCGCACGCACGGCAGACACATTCAAATTCGGCGCAACCGCAGCCGGCATAGCCGAAACAGCGGCAGACCCTGGCGCAGGCGGTGGCAAGGGTTGGCCGTTTTCATCAATCGTCGGTAAAGGCGGTGCCGGGTTGATCGGCACGGCCACCGGGTCCGTCAATGTTGCCAGAGAAATATATGTATCGGACGATGTCAGTATCTGCTCGATACCTTCGCTTAAGTCTGCCCACAAATCACCATCATATTTGCTGGATACATCGGAGCTTGAACCACCCGACGTGCTGCCCACCGTGTCTTCACCGCCGCCGCTGCCGCCCATTTTTACTTCCGTATCAATCTTGGTGTTCCCGGAGCGGGTCACGTTCAAGAAGGCAACGTTGTAATTGTGGACATAGGGCCGGTCAAGCTCGACACGCAAAACATTGTTTTTGAATTTATAACGCAGGCCCGCCATTTCACAGATGCGATCAACCACTTCATCAAACGGGCGCTCTTTCGCCGTAAAGATGATCGAGCCACGAATTTGCGGGTCCAGCTCCAGATCAATCTCAGCCTGCTTGGCAAGCTCGAACAACAAATCACGCAGCGATACGGTCTGGTTCACGGAAACCGTCACCAGCGGCGAGGGCAAACGCAATTCTTGCGGTGTCGATAAAACAGGTTGGAAATCCGGCACGGGCGCGAAGGCTTGTTTTTCGTGCGGCACAGGCGCCAAGGCATCCCTATAATGCTGGCGGCTCATTTCCGCGCTGCGGTCGTAATCCAACTGGTTTTTGGCAAGCTGGCAACCAGCCACGGTCAGCGTCAAAACTGCAGCGAGTGCGACAACTCGCGCTGTGCGGCCAGAAAAA
>JAPPOU010000150.1:5516-6448 GCA_028817795.1 Alphaproteobacteria bacterium | reverse complement strand
GTCTTGCCTTTGTCCTTGCCTGTCAGAACGACAACCTTGTCGCCTTTTTTAATCTTCAGTTTCGTCATCACAGCACCTCCGGGGCGAGCGAGATAATCTTCATAAAGTTCTTGCCACGCAGTTCACGCGTAACAGGGCCAAAAATACGTGTGCCGATCGGCTCGCCTGCCTGATTAATCAAAACGGCAGCGTTGCGGTCAAAACGAATGACTGTGCCATCATCGCGCTTCAGCTCTTTTGCCGTACGCACGATAACCGCTTTGTGCACTGTGCCCTTTTTAACGCGGCCACGGGGAATGGCATCTTTGATCGAGACAACGACGATGTCGCCAATGCCTGCAAAGCGCCGCTTGGAACCGCCCAGCACCTTGATGCACTGCACGCGACGCGCACCGCTGTTGTCAGCTACATCCAAATTTGTTTCAACCTGTATCATGGCTTTACCTTTCCTGTGGCCTGCAAGCAGGCCCCTTTATTATTCTTCTGCGCCTTCTTTTTGCTCTTCTTCAGAAGCCTTGCCGCGCTTTACTGTTTTGTGCGCGCCGCTATCGGCTTCATCAACAATCTTTGCCTGGCTTTCGCCCATGGCCTTGCCACCAACAACTTTCCAGCTTTTACGCTTGGAAATCGGGCGGCATTCCTCAATGGAGACCACATCGCCAATTTGCCATTTGCCGCTTTCATCATGCGCTGCATATTTTGCAGAACGGCGGATAATTTTGCCGTACATAGGGTCTTTCACCTTGCGCTCAACCAGAACGGTCAGGGTGTTTATGCATTTGTTGCTGACAACTTTGCCTTCAAGTATGCGACGCGGCATCGATCATTACTCCTTGGTTTCTTTTTTCTTTTTGGGCGCGGCCTTTTTCTTCGCGGGTTTCGCGGCTTCTGGCGCCTTGCCCTGTTTCAATTCACTTTGCACCGTCTTGA
This sequence comes from Alphaproteobacteria bacterium, assembly GCA_028817795.1. Lineage (GTDB taxonomy): Bacteria > Pseudomonadota > Alphaproteobacteria > Micavibrionales > UBA2020 > JAPPOU01. The sequence continues at coordinate 5,518 of JAPPOU010000150.1, read as the reverse complement.
TG
>JAPPOU010000150.1:0-5506 GCA_028817795.1 Alphaproteobacteria bacterium | reverse complement strand
GTCTTGATGCGCGCAATTGCGCGACGCACCTGACGCACCCGTGCCTTATTTTCCAACTGGCCTGTGGCCTCTTGAAAGCGCAGGTTCATTTGCTCTTTGCGCAGACCATGCAGCTCTTCGGTGAGCTGGTCGGGTGTTTTTGTTCTCAAGTCTACTGCTTTCATCTCTTCACCTATTCTTCCGTGCCTTAGTCGCGCGCCACAAAGCGGGTTTTAACCGGCAGCTTGGCTGACGCCAGTTCAAATGCCTCTTCCGCAATTTCACGTGTGACACCATCGATCTCAAAAATAATCTTGCCGGGCTTCACGCGCGCAACATAGTACTCAGGAGACCCCTTACCGGAACCCATACGCACCTCAAGCGGCTTCTTGGAAACCGGCACATCCGGGAAAATGCGGATCCAAAGACGACCCTGACGCTTCATATGGCGCGTGATCGCGCGACGTGCCGCCTCGATCTGACGCGCTGTCAGACGCTCAGGCGTCACAGCTTTCAAGCCATAAGAACCGTAAGCCAGATAATGCCCGGACGACGCCACGCCGTGGATACGGCCTTTGTGCGCTTTCCGGTATTTCATTCTCTTTGGAGCCAACATGGTCGTCTTCCTTTTTCTTCTTCTCTCTTAACCGCGATTCGGCTGCTGATCTGCTGCACGCTTATCACGTGCCTGCGGGTCATGCGCCAAAATGTCGCCTTTGTAAATCCAGACCTTCACGCCGATAATCCCGTAGGTTGTCAGCGCTTCGGATGTTGCGTAATCCACATCTGCACGCAGTGTGTGCAGCGGCACGCGGCCTTCGCGATACCATTCGGTACGCGCAATTTCCGCACCGGCCAAACGGCCCGCGCATGTCACACGAATACCGCCGGCACCCAGACGCAGCGCAGATTGAACCGCACGCTTCATTGCACGACGGAAGGACACGCGACGTTCCAACTGCTGTGCAATACCGTCTGCAACCAGTTGCGCATCGATCTCCGGCTTACGGATTTCAACAATGTTCAAAGCGACATCGCCACCCGTGAATTTTGACAATTCCCGGCGCAGGGTTTCAATATCCGCGCCTTTCTTGCCGATAATCACGCCGGGACGCGCCGTATGAATTGTCACCGTGGTCTTTGTAGCTGCGCGGTCAATCACAACACGCGAAACACCAGCTTGCTTAAGCGTCTTAAAAACATACTCGCGCAACTTGATGTCTTGCATCAATTTTTCCGCGTAGTCCTTACCCGCATACCAGCGGCTTTCCCACGTGCGGTTGATGCCCAGTCTCAGACCAATCGGGTTGACTTTCTGACCCATACGTTACTCTCCTTTGGAGGCGGCTTCTTTTTTGCCGCCCTCTTTCTTGGCAGATTCTTTCTTCTTCGCAGGCGCCTTTTTTGCACCGGCATCAGCTTTCGCTTTCTTCACCTTTTTCTTGGGCGCATCAGCCGCGCGCTCCTCCACGAAAATCGTGATGTTGCTGAACGGTTTTTCAATCGCCGACGAACGACCACGCGCACGCGCTTTGAAACGGCGCATCGTCAACGTCCGGCCGACTGTCGCCGTTTTAACGAACAGGCGATCAACATCCAGACCGTGGTTGTTCTCAGCGTTCGCAATTGCGGACTCCAAAATCTTTTTCACTTCGTTCGACATGCGACGGCGCGAGAACTCCAGATCCACCAGAGCTTTTTGCACCGGCTTGCCGCGAATGAGACCCGCCACCAGGTTGAGCTTGCGCTCACTGCCCCTGATATGGCGACCGATGGCAAAAGCCTCGTTATCTTTACGGCGCGCTGCGTTAGGTTTCGACATGGTTCACATCATCCTTTCTTCGCCGTCTTGTCGCCACCCGCAACAGTATGCTGCGAGAACGTGCGTGTCGGCGCGAATTCGCCAAACTTGTGACCGATCATGTTGTCTGTGACCAGCACGGGAATAAACTTTTGTCCGTTGTAGACGCCAAACGTCAGCCCGATAAACTGCGGCAGAATGGTCGAAGCGCGGGACCACATCTTGATGACTTCGTTGCGGCCAGATGCGCGGACTTTCTCTGCTTTCTTGAGCAGATACCCTGCAACATACGGACCTTTTCTTACTGAACGTGCCACTGATAGCTCTCCTTAAACCTACTCTTAACGTTTGCTCTTGCGACGGCGCAGAATGTATTTGTCCGTCGATTTGTTCTTGCGTGTTTTACCGCCCTTGGCGCTCTTGCCCCATGGTGAACATGGGTGACGACCACCGGAGGAGCGACCCTCACCACCACCCAGCGGGTGATCGATCGGGTTCATCACGACACCACGGTTGTGCGGACGCTTACCCATCCAGCGTTTACGACCAGCTTTACCGATCACGATGTTGGAATGATCTGCGTTAGATACGGAACCAACCGTCGCCATGCAATTGCCGCGCACAACGCGTAACTCGCCGGAGTTCAACTTGATCTGCGTCATACCCGCATCACGCCCCACAATCTGGACAAACGTGCCAGCGGAACGCGCCAACTGACCGCCACGACCGGGCTGCAATTCAACGTTATGCACCAGCGTGCCAACCGGGATGTTACGGATCTGCATCGCGTTACCGGGCTTGATATCTTCTTTCTCACCGGCAATAACCTTGTCACCGGGCGCAAGACGCTGCGGCGCAATGATATATGCCAGCTCGCCATCTGCGTACTTCACAAGCGCAATCCATGCCGTACGGTTGGGATCGTACTCCAAACGCTCAACAACAGCTTCAACACCCTGCTTCAAACGCTTGAAGTCAATGATGCGATAGCGCTTCTTGTGCCCACCGCCACGGAAACGCGACGTAATGCGGCCCGTGTTGTTACGGCCACCTTTATTGCCACGCTGCTCGCCATCCAGCAGAGATTTTTCGGGCTTGCCCTTCCACAGCTCGCTGCGGTCCACACGGACCATCTGGCGCATGCCGGGTGATGTTGGGCGGTACTTCTTCAGTGCCATGCTACTTCTTCCTCAACCTCAAATGCCTGTGGATACGTCAATCGTCTGACCTTCTGCCAGCGTCACGATTGCTTTTTTCGTGTCGCTGCGGAAACCCTTCTGACCGCGAAACCGTTTTGTTTTACCCTTTTGCACAAGGGTATTTACCTTTTCGACCTTCACTTTAAAAAGGCCCTCAACGGCTTTCTTAACCGTCGCCTTGTCCGCGCACAACGGCACACGGAACGTGATCTGGTTGTACTGGGAACCCATCGTCGCCTTTTCCGTGATGACGGGCTTCGTAATCATCTGGTACAGCTTTTCGCTGATGGCCGCGTCTTGCTTTTTCGCTGCTTTGCTCATTTCAGCCTCTCTTCCAGTGTTGCAACCGCATCCTTGGTCAAAACCAGCGTATCGCGGCGCAGGATATCGTAAACGTTAATACCTTCCTGCGGCAGCACAGTTGTGTGCGGAATATTGCGCAGGGACAAGGCCAGATTATCGCTCAGCTCTTTATCAACAAACAGGGCCGACGTTACACCCAAAGCTTCAAGAGCTTTTTTCATGTCCTTGGTTTTGTGCGTTTTAGGTGCTGCGGCATCAACGACAATCAACTTGCCCTCAGCCTGTTTTGCAGACAGCGCGGTTTTCAGCGCCAGCTTGCGAATGGACTTTGGCATGTCATAGCCATGATCGCGCACAACCGGGCCAAAAATAACCGCACCACCCGTGTGATGCGCACCACGCATCGTACCACGGCGCGCGTTACCTGTGCCCTTTTGACGGAACGGCTTTTTGCCTGTACCGCTGACTTCGCTTTCGCCCTTGGTCTTGTGGTTACCGGAACGACGCTTGGCCAGCTGCCAGTTGACAACGCGGTGCAGGATATCCGCACGCACGGTCACACCGAAAACGGCTTCGTTCAGGTCAATGTCACCGACCTTTTTGTTTTCAAGACTTTTTACAGCGACCTTCATGGTTCACTTCCTCTTTTTATTCTGTCTCGGCAGCGGGTTCAGCCACTGCAGGTTCTTCTGCCGAAGCTGCTTCAGGAGCAGGCGCGGCGGTTTCTGCCTTTGCTGCAGCTTTCAGGCCCGCAGGCTTCGGCGCATCTTTCGGCAATTCTTTTTTGACGGCATCCTGAATGGTCATCCAGCCATCTTTATGGCCGGGGACAGCGCCCTCAACCAAAATCAGGCCTTCCTCCGCGTCAACGGCGACAACCCGCAGGTTTTGAACCGTGCGCTGAACGCTACCCATCTGGCCCGGCATTTTCTTGCCCTTAAAGACCTTACCGGGATCTTGACGCTGACCGGTTGAACCCAGCGAACGGTGCGAAATCGAAACACCGTGGCTTGCCCGCAGGCCCGCAAAGTTCCAACGCTTCATCGCGCCCTGAAAACCTTTACCCATCGTCACGCCCGTAACATCAACGAATTGGCCGGGCACGAAATGCGTCACGCACAATTCAGCGCCAACATCCAAAAGCCCGTCTTCGCTAACGCGGAATTCCACCAGCTTCGCTTTTGGCTCAACCTTGGCTTTTGCCATGTGGCCGCGTACGGCTTTGGAAACATTTTTCGCCTTCGTCGCGCCAGCACCCAGTTGTACAGCCGTATAGCCGTTCTTTTCCTGTGTTTGCACGGCAACAACCTGGCAGCCCTCCACTTTCAAGACGCTCACAGGTACATGCCTGCCCGTTTCTTCAAAGTAACGGGTCATGCCGAGTTTTTTTGCTATCAGACCGGTACGCATTTCTTTTTATCCTTATACGTTATCCTAAAAAGCCTTTTACAGCTTGATGTCCACATCGACACCCGCAGCAAGATCCAGCTTCATCAGTGCATCAATCGTTTGCGGCGTCGGGTTAATAATATCGAGCAGGCGCTTGTGTGTGCGCATCTCGAACTGTTCACGCGATTTTTTATTCACGTGCGGCGAGCGCAAAACCGTGAACTTCTCAATACGCGTAGGCAGCGGGATCGGGCCACGTACTTCGGCGCCCGTTCTTTTTGCCGTGTTCACAATTTCCTTGGTCGACTGGTCCAGCATGCGGTGGTCGTATGCACGAAGTCTGACCCTGATGTTTTGCGCGTCCATAATCTTTAGTGTCCTTCTTTGTTTCTCGGTATCTTCCCCGCCGTGCCGTAACACGGCGGGGAGAAACCGTATTCGTTCAGATCATTATTCCGTGATCTTCGCAACGACGCCCGCACCAACGGTACGGCCACCTTCGCGGATCGCGAAACGCAGACCTTCATCCATAGCGATCGGCGCGATCAGCTCGATGTCCATCTCGATGTTATCACCGGGCATGACCATCTCAACGCCTTCCGGCAGCTTCACGATGCCGGTCACGTCTGTCGTACGGAAGTAGAACTGCGGGCGGTAGTTCGTAAAGAATGGCGTGTGACGGCCACCCTCGTCTTTTGTAAGAACGTACGCTTCCGCCTTGAATTTTGTGTGAGGCTTGATGGAGCCGGGAGCCGCCAGAACCTGACCACGCTCAACTTCTTCACGCTTCGTACCACGGAGCAGTGCGCCGATGTTGTCACCAGCTTCACCTTGA
>JAPPOU010000065.1 GCA_028817795.1 Alphaproteobacteria bacterium | reverse complement strand
GTCCAGCCTTTAGAGGACACAGATAACTACAAAACCCTCTTTCAACATGCAGATGTGGTTTTGACTGTAGAACCATACATTCCTTCAATAGATTCTCGTCTCAGTAAAAGATTGGAAATCAAAAAATATGTACCTGTATTGAAGTTTTCTCCCCAAAAAGAAAAGCGCCTTTCGGGGTATATGGTACTGGATAAAAGCGGCAACATTAAAAAAGCAAATTGCAAAACTCATGACGTTGAAGCCCCCTTAGAAGACAACTTTCTTAAAAGATGTCTTCTTATGAGTTTGGGGCTGAACAACATTGATGATGTGCACGACCCGCAATACGCGCTGAATCTTCTATACAGCTCCAAACTTCGCAGCGGTATGAACAAGCAGGAACTAATGTCTGCTCTGGATAAGATCGAGGAGGAAAGGTAATATGCCCTTCGTATATGATAGTAGTATCTCTTCATCTGATAGAATTATCATTGATGATGTGCTCAATAACTTGCGATCCATTCCTGACGGAAAACTGATTCTTGATCTTCTCGAAGCCGATAATGATACGATTACAATTACCGTTAATGGAAACCACCCGGTTACAGGCCAACCACTGAGTACAGCCTACTCAGCGGGGTTTAATAACCTGAATATCAATATCAATGAAACAGTCAACGCAAGGTACTACGATATATTGGACCCAAGCCAGACACACCCGTTTACTCTTGAAGATTTAATCTTACATGAGTTGATACATGCGATTGACGGTGAACTTTTTACAGGTGCAGATAGAGGGGAGTTTAATCACGATCAAATTGTAGACCAAGCTATCTTCTTAACTAACAACATACTCAGCCCTTATGGGCTTCCGTCAAGAGATACAACGCAGGGAAACGCTGGGGATATTCTACAGCCAGGTGACCCGGGTTACGATGCGACCCCTACTTTAGCTGAAGCTGCCAGGATTAACCCCACTAATACTCCATCAACAGTGGGGAGTCCGTTTACTGAAAAAGTTATTTACCCCCTAATCAGAGCTGGTAACGGACTCACGCCGACACAGGAAAAGATTATATACGATGCCATACAAGATGGCACAATACCTACGGCGCCTGTAGACTTACCGCCGCACATCACCCCCGTTATCGAGGGCTTCATCCCCACGCTGCTGAACCCGCCCGCGTTTTACTCGCTGGACCCGCTGGCGGTGGATTTAAACCGCGACGGGCGGATCGAGACCTATGGCGCGGATGTGGAGTTCCACGTGGTGGAGGTTTTCACGACCGAGGCGCGGCCCATCGGGCAGGCGGTGTATTTCGACATGGACGGCGACGGCATGAAGGAGGCGACATCGTGGCTGGCACCGGAGGACGGGTGGCTGGTGCGTGATATCAACGGCAATGGTCAGATTGACAACGCGGGCGAGATGTTCGGCGGGGTCGATCCTGTCACCAATGCGCCGCTGAATGGCTTTACGGCGCTGGCGGCGCTTGATGAAAATGGCGACGGGAAAATAGACGCGCAGGACAGCGCGTTCAGCGAATTAATGGTCTGGCAAGATAAAAACGGCGACGGCTTCACGCAGGCAGGCGAACTTTATAACGTGCAGTCGGATTTGTTCTTCACCAGCATCCCCACAACCCCGAACCCGCCCGGCGGGCAGACGGCGCAGATCAAGGCGGCGGTGGGCGATGTGCTGATTGAAAATATCAACCTCAGCGTGGACCAGATCAACACGGTGTATGGTGGTGACGCCGATATCAGCATCGCCGCGCTGTTCCAGCCGGAATTGCGCGGGTATGGAAACCTTCCCAATCTCTCCGTGGCCATGAGCCTTGATGATGCCACGCTGGCGGCGGCGGAAAACCTGTCTGCGCTGACGCTGCAGGAGATCGCGCAGGATTTTGCCACTGTCCAGTCGCAGTTTAACGATCTGCTGTACCACTGGGCGGGCGTATACGACACGGCGCCCGACAGCCGCGGGCCGTTCCTGGAAGACGCGCGCCAGCTGGAGTTCATGGAAAAGATCGTGAACGAGCAATACGTGCAGCTGCGCACGCCCGGCGATACCAACCCCCTTTCCATCCCCGCGAACAGGATCATGGAGGCCTGGGATCATTACAGCCAGAGCCTGATGGGGCGGTTCTTCATGCAGGCGGGGGCCGATGGCCTTTATGAAACGGCATCATCCTATGACCGCGTAACGGACACGGTGATTTTTGACGGTGCCCCTGTGCTGGACGCGTCTGTTTTGAATACGCTGGGCGCGGGCGGCGCGCTTGTGCCCGACCCCGTGTCTTACTGGTCGGGCATTGCCTACCTGATTGATGCCACGCATGACCCCAATAGCGCGGAGCTGGGGCAAGGACTGGACAGCCTGACGGCATTTGAAATCTCTGCCCTTGACGCCGCCGTGGCGCTGTCGCGGCCCGACCTGACATGGCAGCAGATCGAAACGTCATATCTTATCAACCTGCCCGGCGCGGGGGATGAACGCGGGCCTGATGATGACGTGATCACCGGCACGGAAGACGCGGATGTCCTGGACGGCGGATTTGGCAATGATGTGCTGATCGGCAACGGCGGGGATGACGTGCTGATTGGCGGTGAAGGAAACGACCGGCTGGTAGGCGGCGACGGCGCGGATCACCTGATTGGGGGCGCGGGCGATGATATGCTGGAGCCCGGCCAGACGGGCAGCCTCTTGGAAGGTGGCGATGGTAATGATACCTATATCTTCAACCACGGTGTCAGCGACTATATTGTGGACACAGGAGGTACGGACCAGATCCTCATGCCCTCCTCCACGGATCGTGACCCGTTCCAGCATGTGCAGCTGTACCGTTACGATAACGGAAATGGCGATTACTATGACCTGACGATCCGGGCGGAAACAGGCCTGAACAACCCGGATGGCAGCCAGATATTCTCGGAACTTGTGGTGCAGGACCAGTTCAACCCGAATGCGCCGGAAGCTTTTATCGAGACGATTGAAAACGTCTGGACAAGTTCTGCGCTCTCATCAGGAGAGATCAGCATCTCCTTCGACATGACTCGTGCCTCCATTGGCTTTCAGGCGCCGCGGAATCCTTCCCCTCTTTTTACTGAGGGAACAAATGCTGCAGATACGATTTCCAACCTTGACATTCATATGAATATGGGGACATTCGGAAGTATAGAAAGCATCCGGGGCCATGGCGGGGACGATACCATCACCGTAAGCCATTTTAATCTTCAGAATGCGGGTATTTCCGTCAATGGCGATGATGGTAACGACACCATTATTGCCAGCGGGGACAAATTGGGCGGGGAGTTTCGTCCGGGCCTGAACTCTAATTTCGTTTTTGGGCGGAAGGAAATAGATGCGCGCGGTGGCAGTGGAGATGATACCTTTATATCTTTGAGCGGAAACAACGAGTTTAGCGGGGATGCTGGAAACGACACATATGTCTGGCGTGGCGGCAACGTGGAAATCAACGAAAGCCCCGGCCAGGGGATGGACACGCTCATTATTGACCGTCCGGGAGAATCCATTTCTGATCTTTTGTTTTTGCATCCATCGAATACGCTTTTTGTATCACCAAGATTCGAAACAACATCCTCGAATGCTATTAACGGTTCATTCGACGGGCTGCATATAACGGGAAGTGTTTTCAGTCTTTCGGTCGAGGCATTGTTGTTTGCAGGAACGGCGATGCCTGCCCTTGACTTGACGACCTATGCGCAATGGACTGTCGGCGCCTATCCCAATGCCAACGGCAGCCAGGATGAAATGCTTGCAGGCAATGTTGTGCTTGGCCTTGATGGTAACGACATCCTCTCCGGCACGGCAGGCAATGATGTTCTCGCGGGCGGACGTGGAAATGACACACTGACGTCAGATTCCGGTTCGGATTATCTGGATGGCGGCGATGGCAACGATCTTTTTATTTACTCAAAATCAGATATTACGGCAATGGAAGACACGCACCTAGTTGGCGGGCGCGGACTTGATACCTTTGAACTGCGCCTGACAGGTGAGCAATTCGCCGATCCTGCCGTGCAAAACGATATTCTGCTCTACCAGAGTTTCCTGACGCAACATGCCGATACAGCTACTTTGCATGGCGCAAGCTTTACCTTTAATTCCCTCGGTGTCACGGCTTCGGACATGGAAGCCTTCCGTCTTGTCGTGGACGATGTGGAGATCACCAATTTTACCCCGCCCACCAATATCCTGCCTGATGCCGTGAATGATGCCTTTACCATGACATCAGGGGAAACACTGGCAGGCAATGTACTTTCCAATGACAGCGATGCGAACATCGGACAGGTGTTGTCTGCTGTGCCGCAAAGCGTCACCACGACAAATGGCGGCATGGTTGATCTGCAGGCGGACGGCAGCTTTACCTACCGCGCGGCGGACGGATATTTTGGCGCGGACTCCTTTACCTACACGGCGGATGATGGCTTCGGCGGGCAGGATGGAGCGACCGTTAATATCACCGTTAATCAGGCTCCGAACATCAATCCTGTCGCCGTTGACGACCTTTTTGACATGCAGGGACACAGCACCCTTTCCGGCAACGTGCTCCAGGATAATGGCCATAACGGCTTTGGCATAGATTATGATCCGGACGGCAACCCACTTTCCGTTACGCCGGAAACAATCACAACCGCGAACGGCGGGACGGTTGAGTTCATGGCAAGCGGGGAGTTTTTATATACTGCCGCTTCCGGTTATAGCGGTACGGACAGTTTCACTTATACCCTGAATGATAGCCGTGGTGGACAGGATATCGGCACGGTAAACATTTCCAATGTGGGAACAAACAACCTCAACACGGCCCCGGATGCGCAGGACGATGCCTATAACGTGACGGCGGGCATAACCCTGCGCGGCAATCTTCTTTCTAATGATACAGATGCCGATGGTGACGCGCTTTCCACAACATGGCAAACGATCACGACAACACAGGGCGGCACGGCAACGATGCTGGCAAACGGCGATTTCAGCTATGTTTCGGCCCCGGGTTTCGCGGGGCAGGACAGCTTTGATTATACCGCGCGTGACAATTTTGGCGGGCAGGATACAGCGACGGTCAATATTACCGTTAATGAAGCGCCAAACGATGCGCCCGTTGCGCAGGATGACAATATCAACGCCGCTTTTCATCCGGGCGTGTCCGGCAACGTGCTGATCCACAATGGAAACGGGCCAGATGCAGACCCCAATGGGGAGCTATTGACCGTTACTGCGCAAACAATCACGACCGTAAACGGGGGCACGGTTATTCTTCAAGATACGGGGGACTTTACCTATACGGCTGCTCCCGGATACACCGGCGCGGACAGCTTTGGTTATACTGTCGCGGATGGCCGAGGCCTGACGGATACGGCGACGGTAAACATCAGGAATATCGCCGTTAACCGGGACCCTACTGCAAACGATGACGCCTATACAACGGCAGAAGATGTGACGCTGCACGGCAATGTGCTGAACAACGATTCCGATCCTGATTTTGATACACTGACTGTACAGCCGCAAAGTATCACAACGGCAAATGGCAGCACCGTTGTCCTGGCCGCGAATGGGAGCTTTACTTATACGCCCGCACCGGATTTCCATGGCACAGACAGCTTTACTTATACAGCACTCGACCCATTTGGCGGGCAAAGCATGGGAGTCGCCAACCTGACAATCAGCTCCGTTGCGGATGCGCCCGTTGCACAGGACGATCATTTTGATGGCACTGAAGGCATCGCCGTAATGGGCAATGTATTGGCCGATAACAGCAATGGCCCGGATTATGACGGGGATGGTGATGCGCTCACCGTACAGGCCGCGACCCTACAGACCGTTCATGGCGGTACGGTTGTTTTGCAGACAAACGGTGATTTCACCTATACGCCCGCAGCCGGGTATAATGGCACGGACAGTTTTGATTACTTGCTGCGCGACAGTACGGGCTTGACAGATATGGGGATGGTCTCTTTCAATCTTGCCCCCTCCAACCGCCCACCGGACGCACAGGATGATGTCATTGACGCGGGCAACATAGCCTCAGCCTCCGGCGATTTATTTGTCAATGATTTTGACCCGGATGCCAATCCCTTCGCAGCCATAGAACAGACTTTCACAACCGCTGAAGGCAACACGGTGACGATCAATGCGGATGGCACATTTTCGATTACCGCTACCGAAGGATTCAGGGGCAATGATAGCTTCCAGTACACGATAGAAGATGATGGCGGGTTGCAGGACACAGCCAATGTGGATGTCCTGAACTTGTTTACCAACCGCGCGCCAGATGCCCAGAACGATCAGACAGATGCTGCCAACTCCGCCACGGCCACGGGCAACGTTCTTGCCAATGACAGCGATCCTGACGGGGATGCCCTAAATGTTATGTCTCAAACGGTCACAACAGCAAACGGCGGGACGGTTGTTCTACAGGAAAATGGTGATTTCACCTATACGGCAACGCAGGGCTTCCGTGGTGATGATAGTTTTGATTATACGGTTGTGGATGCCTATGGCGCAGAATCTGGTGCAACTGCACAAATTTCAAATATTTTTACCAACCAAGCACCGGTGGCGCAGGATGACAGTTTCGCAGCCGGAAACACGGCCGATGTCACCGGCAACCTTCTGGCGAACGACAGTGACCCGGATAACGACGCCTTCCAAGCCTGGGCGCAGAGTTTCGTGACCCAGAACGGCGGGCAGGTCAGCATCGCGGAAGACGGCAGCTTCACCTATCACGCCGCCGACCTGTTTCAGGGTCTGGACAGTTTCACCTATACCATTGATGACGGTTTCGGTGGTACGGACAGCGCCACCGTGAACCTCTCCGGCCTTGTGGGCGACCTTGTGCCGCCCTCCATCACGCTGGGCAATGACACATTGAACGCCGCCGTAACGGAAACCGTGACCGCGCATGAATACATCCCCACTCCGCCGGATTTCCCCGACCTGATAGAACGCGGACGCATTGATGAGAGTGCCGTGAACGGCGTGATGCGCGACAACCTCACGTTGTCACAAGACCATGACGTGAAAGTCAACTTCGTGAGCGAAGGCGCGGGATATAAAAACTCCCTTGGCTATTACGTGACGGATGCGGCGGGCGTGATTACCAGCGTGCAACTTCTGGCCGCGAACCTCTCCGGCACCGGGCCGGGCGTCTATGGCGGCGGGGACTTCAACCCCGGCGACCTGATCGCCGACCGGGTCGTGCTGGAGGCCGGAACGCAGGTCAACTTTTTTATTGTCGCGGACGGCTTTCATAAAAATCAGAACTATCGAAAACTTGATCTGGAAGACGGGCATTTTGACTTCCGCCCCACCCATGACAACCAGATTGCCGATATCACCGACCGCGCGCACGACCTCGACCTTGTGTTCGTGAATGATACGACAGGTGACATCACGAAAATCAACGGCAACGTCTATCACTCCTCCACCGCCATCAGCAACAAGGACGGGGATATCCACTCCCTCTCCGGCATCAATGAAAACGGCAACCTGCAAATCGGCTTTGAAGACCTGTACAAAGGCGGCGACCATGATTTCAACGACGTGGTGATCGAGGTGGAAATCTCCCCGCATGTAGACCATGCGCTCGATCCCGTCGCGATTCTTTCCGACATCGATATCTCTGACCCGCATGGCGGGCTGTTCACCGAAGCCACGATTGCCTTCACGGCGGGAATGCAGGATGGGGATATGTTCACGCTGGATGACGCATTGCTGAACGGCACGGGCATCACCGCCACGCATAACGCCGATGGCTCCCTGACGTTAAGCGGCATAGCTGACGACATCACCTATGAAACTATTCTTCAAAACATACAATTTACCTCTGACGCTTCCGATCCAATGGCAGGTGTCAGGGAGTTTGATATCAGCGTCACCAATGATATTGGCCTGTCCACACATACAAGCCTGTCCCTGGATATCGCCAATGATACGGCACTTGACATTACCGCCTCACCCGATGTCTTCGCGCCCGTGGCGGACCCCGTACTAGCTGGTATTGACCCTCTGCTGGACGGACAAAACGCATTTGGCGAGATTGATGGGCGGTTCAACTTCCACCTTGAACAGGGTACGATTGATGCCGTTCACGGCGGGGTTGACCTTGAAGACCGTTTCTCATGGATGGGCCGTGACAAAATGACCCTGCATATCGACGATATCTTTGAGCAGGGCGAGACCTTTGCCATCCTCGGTGACCGGGGCGACACCCTAACAGTGAAACACGCCGATCTAACCTTGCAGGATACGCGCACCCATGATGGTGAATCGTACAACGTCTATGCGACCAGCAAGGGCGTAACGCTGGTGATTGACGCGGATATCGCCGTGAAGGGTGATGTGGTAGGATAAACCGCTTATTTCCTATTCTCAAAACAGCGCAGAATTATTGCTATGAAGAATAATGAAATATTGGTAGTATAGAGCCGCTTCATTTTTTACAGGCTTTAATACATGGAAACAGCGTTCAACCTCTTACGCCAATCATGCGGTATGTCTTTTGAAGAAACGGCAGAGTTTTTAGCAAAAGAAGCTATCACAATAAAACATTGGTGCAACGGTACGGAAATAGCTCCTCAAACCGCGCGTGTAGAACTTTTTAAATTAACAAAAAGAATCAATAAAGCTGCCAATAAGGCTATTATTGCCATACACACGGCCCGAAAAAGAGCAGCACAGCAAAATCGGCCCATTATCTTATCAATAGCGCCTAACAACATGGAGGCACGTATGCGGGGCTGGCCCTTTGCATCGGTACATAATGCCATAGCGCGCCGTGTTTTGGAGAGGCTCACGCCAGAAATGATAGCACAGGTTAAGTTAGCTCCTTATTCAGCAGACACGCGCCCTATAGGTGGACAAAGCGTTACAAAATATCGGCACTGATTTTATTTCAAAACAAAAAAAGTGCTAATGGTATAGCTACTATTCCTAGAAAAATTATTATACCGATTATCCTTACCAACACTCGAAACGCGCGCGCCATGGTAATAAGGCATATGATAAAAAAGGCACTGACGCCGCCGCTACCGATAAGCGTATATTTCAAGATGGGCGTAAGTCCCGCTATCCAATCAACTTTCCCCAAAAGCCAACATACCAGTCCTGTCACGGCAATCATAAGAAAGCCGGACACAACTCCCACGACTTCATCAAAAGAAACATGCTTTCCGTTTTTACGGGCGGGGCGTTCCGGTTGATAAACGGATGTTGGCTGCCACGCGGAACTGCTGGAGCCGTCCATGGTGTATTGATGTCGATACTGCATTTGCTGTCGCCAGCCCATGATGTTTTATCCTTTCAATCCTGTCAGGATAACATATCAGTACCAGAACTGGCCCAGATATTCGTCCTCCACCCATATTTTTATATAGTGCGGCTGTTCACGCCGTGCAGCGGTATAACCCTGACAATAAGGTTTTCCAACCGTATAAGACAGGCTGCAATCATTGGGTTCACAACGGCCCGTCTGGTTGCTGCTCAGCCGAAACCCTTCTTTGCACCCTTCAAAAGCCTCATACCCCACCTCGTATTTTCCATCCGTGCCAATTCCTTCCGGTCCTGCTGTACAGGATGCCAGAGGCGGCAAAGGCGGCTTGTGGTGCTTAATGCGATAGCGAAAAGCACTATGCGCCGCGCCGCAGCCGGAAGGGAAACCACCCGGCAGACAAAGCCAAATCGCGCATTCTGCCTGTGATGCCGCATGGGCGGGCGCGGAATTCCAGAGAAAAACCACGGCGACAAGAGCGCCAACAATAATATTCCGCATCGCATATCCTTTCTAAAATCTGTTGCATTGATATCCACAAGTCTGCAAAATAATCCAAACACTGACAAGTTGGTTTTTGGAGTCTTTCCGATGCGCGCATTCCTGCTAGGCGCAGTTTTTCTTTGTATGTGCCCCCTTCCAGCGGAGGCGACGGTCTATGAATTTGGACCAGATGGCGCGATTCTTAGCCATGAAGCCTATGATTACCGGTCGGCACGGGGCGCGGGCCAATCAGAAATCCTGCAGCCTTCTCTTATCCCCGCTGTTCCTTTTAAAGCTTCCGTTTCGTCAGGTTACGAACACTTCATACGCAAGGCCGCAACGGACTATGGCCTGAGCGCAGACCTGATACGGGCCGTCATTCGCGTGGAATCCGCGGGAAAATATGACGCTCTTTCCCCCAAGGGAGCGCAGGGCTTGATGCAGCTCATGCCGACCACGGCCAGACAATATGGCGTGACCAATCCCTTTGATCCGGCGCAAAATATCTACGGTGGCTCCAAATACCTTAGCTACCTTTTAAACCGCTATAACGGCGACACAAAACTGGCCCTTGCCGCCTATAATGCAGGAGAGGGTACGGTGGACAGATACAAGGGCATACCGCCCTACCCCGAAACCATCCAGTATGTCCGCAAAGTTGAACGGGCATTAAAATAGTTAAGATTCAATAGTTTAATGCCTATAAATCAGCTTCATATACACCGGGCAGTTTCCCATTGAAAGTGCCACACAGTTATCATAATATAAAAGCTTGAAAACATAATAAAAACGTACAAAGGCCAATGGCTCCACCATGCCCCAGCTGAAGACTGTTCAGACCCTGAAACGCGAACCCAAACCCGGAGAGATCAAGCATCTTCCGGCAAAGGACGACGGTAAAATCATCGCGGATGGCGGGGAAATCAAGCGGCTCAGAAAAGAACTTGGCCTGTCGCAGGAAGCTTTGAGCGCGGAAAGCGGTGTGGCGCTTAAAACAATCCGCAATCTCGAAAAAGAGGACGCCCATCGCTGCCGTCCTGCCACAATCAACACACTGTCCAAGTTTTTCAAGATAGAACCCCACCAGATCATCCAGAAAGAAAAACGCCTCGACATACAGCTTCTGACTTCCCCGCAGGAAATCATAGAGTGGAACATGAATATCGCGGCAACGGCCCGTATTATCCTTGCCTGCACCGGGTCACGTTCGCGGGATGAAGATTATATGCGACAGATTGAAACAACCATGAAAAACTGCCCGGAACTTGTGCATTACCGCGTCATGAGCTTCCCACCTTTCAAAAGCGTTTTTCAGGAGCATTTGCTCCGTGTACTGGAAATGCGCGATCCCCAAAGTCGTTCACATGGATACAAAACACTCCATATCGGCATCAACAGGGATCTGGTCAAGCAGCCGGAACACGCCATATGCGCGAATGAAACAAAAGCAATCGTGGTTTTGCCCTCCCTTTCCGGCGTGGTGGGAGAATACAATACCGCAGTTTTGATTAAGAATGCTTCCGTAGCCAAAGGCCTGATTGCCATGGTAAAGAACCTGTATCAGTCCGGCCAGCCTGTTGAAACGCCGGAAGATGTCCTGAATCTGGGTATGGTTGAGAAAGGATACGTCTATGACTAAAGATCGTGTCAATGTTGAAAACATCGTGGCTTTCGCGCAGGAAATGATCCGCACTCCTTCGCGCGCCTATGAAGATGACCCCGAAAATATCGTTGGCGTTATCCAAGAGTGGGCGGATCAGCACAGTTTGCACCTACATTTGCTGGA
This sequence comes from Alphaproteobacteria bacterium, assembly GCA_028817795.1. Taxonomy (GTDB): domain Bacteria; phylum Pseudomonadota; class Alphaproteobacteria; order Micavibrionales; family UBA2020; genus JAPPOU01. Next base: position 12,747 of record JAPPOU010000065.1, on the reverse strand, counting down.
AGACCCCGAAGGGCGAAGCCTTGGCGGGTATTTTCACTATACCTCTGGAAAGCCCGGCCCGGTCATTTGCCTTGATGCCTGCGTTGATACCTGTTCATTCGGGGCAGAGGAAACATGGGATTACCCGCCAACATCGGCAAAAATAGAAGGCGACCATCTGCACGGCCGCGGCGCGGCCGATGCAAAAACAGGCGCTTCGATCTTCTGTCATATTTTTGAAGAAATTACGAAGCAGAACCTCGACAGGGGTGAAGTCTATGTATTGCTGGATGCTGATGAACACACTGGCAATTTCGGCGGCGTGAAAGCTTTCCTGAAAAAACAACGCAAAATTGACATGGCTTTTCTTGGATACCCCGGAAATAAAGAGATTTTTCTTGGCGCACGCGGATTCCTCCGGTCAACAATCTCCGTTTACGGCCAGGGCGCGCATTCAGGAAGCCGCAAGCCCACAAAGGACAACGCCCTGCTGCGCACAGCGCAGCTTATCAGCATGATTTCAGAAGCGCCCTTGCCAGAAGAAAGCAGCCCGGATTTTCCCTTTGGCCCCAAAGTCACGGTAACGGCGATTAACGGCGGAGAGGGTTTTTCCCAAGTGCCTGACAAGGTGGAAATCAACGTGGATATGCGCCTCACGCCGGGCTTTGACAGAACCGCCGGCAATATATGGCTGCGCAAAATCGTAGAAAATTTTGATGCCAGTCACCCAGGTTCCCCGCCCAGTGCTATCGCCTACAATGAAAGCTGGCCCTGCTATGCCCTGCCACATACGCACCCGGCGGCCGCGGGGCTGAAAGAACAGGCTGAAAAAGTATTTAGCCACCCTGTCTCCCTTGCTGTTTGCGGCCCATCGAATATCGGAAACCTTCTCGCAGAGCACAATATCCCGACCATCTGCGGGTTTGGCGTTGATTACGCCAACGCACATGGGGCAAATGAAACAGCACGAATCAGCTCCATAGAGCCGGTGTACACTGCTTATTACAACACCATCAAAACCCTTTGTTCCTGACGCTTTTGTGAACATCCGCCCTTTTTAGGGGCGGCGAATGACCCGCCTAAAGTCACTGGCGGGCACAAAAATGCGCGTGCTAGCTTTTTAAACATCCTGAAAGTTTCAACGGCCTTACACCAAGGGAGAAGTGCGCATGATAAATAAACAACGTAAAGATATTCTGCGAAGCCTACTGTTTGTATTCGTGTTTGGTCTGTGCCTGTTACAAGCGCAGGACGCATTTGCGCAAGCCAGCGGTGCGCTTTTCGATTCGGGAACAAGCTTCCTGACCGCCCTGTCGAATCTGCTCACATCAACCTGGGCGCGCATTATCGGGATTATCGCCGTGGCTGTTCTGGGGTTCATGTACATGCTCGGCCGTGTTTCCATGCAGGTCACAATCGCTGTAGTCGTGGGAATCGTCATGGTCTTCGGCGCGCCGGCTATTGTTGACAGCGTTGCGAGTGTCCTGTGATGCAGGACGCGCCCGTTGAAATAGACCCGCTGTTCACGGGCATGACTCGTCCCCCAATGGCTCTGGGTGTCCCGATGGAATTTTTTGGACTGAATTTTATCCTGTTCGGGATCGGGATGATTTTCTTCCTCTCCCTGACAGCCAAAGCTCTGTTTTTTTCCTGCGTGATCTTGCCTCTACATGCGGCAGGCTATGTGGCAACAGAAAAAGACCCCCACTGGATGCGTATATTCCTCACCAAGATGGGGCGCTGCGCCCCTATCAGGAACCGAAAGTTCTGGGAGAGTAACAGCTATCAACCGTAAGGACATTTAGACAGATGCAGCAAACCGCGGCTAAAAAGAAAGACACCCTGAACGGGATGTTATCCAGGACCGAAGAAACGGTCAGCCGGTTCATACCTTACACCCGCCACATAGACGAAACGACAATCAAAACCCGCGAAGGCTATCTCCTGAAGGTTATTAAGCTGGAAGGCCTGCCCTTTGAGACGGCTGACCAGATTGACCTGAACCAGAGAAAAAATATTCGTGCCACATTGCTGCGCGGCCTGTCAAACAGCCGATTCGCTGTTTATCACCACGTTATCCGGCGGGAAGACAGAAGCGACACGGCAGGTTTTTTTGAAAACGACTGGTGCCAAAATCTGGATAAAGCTTATCGTGCGCGACTGGCATCAAAGCGTATGTTCGTGAATGAACAATACCTGACCATTATCCGCCGCCCCCAGCAAGGGGCTATTGGCCTGATGGCAGAAATCGGCCGGACAATATCCAAAAAAATAGACCGTGACCTTGGTAAATCCCGCCAAATAGAGGCACATAAAGCCCTGAATGAGGCCGTGGCAAACATCATGACCACCCTCTCCCCGTACCGTCCAACACTTCTTGGCTTACACGAAAATGAAAATGGACTGTTTTCTGATCCTTTATCGTTCCTCTCCTATCTCATCAACCTTGAAAAGGTAGATATACGTCTGCCACACAAGTCAATCGCCGAATATCTACCCCAGAAACGTATTTCATTTGGCAAGGAAACTTTTGAAATACGCGGCGCTGCGCCCGGCAATGTAAAACTAGGGGCAGTTTTATCTATCAAGGAATATGCGGAAGGCACAGGGCCGGGAATGCTGGACGGATTATTACGACTCCCCCATGAGTTCATCGTCACGCAGTCTTTTGGTTTTGTGGACAGGCAAGCCGCGCTTTCCGCTATGCGTGAAACCAAACGCAAAATCATTGCCGGGGAGCAAGGGGCGACTAGTCTTGAAGAGGATATGGATAACGCCATTGACGATCTTGCCTCCGGCCGCGCCACATTCGGAGAACACCACCTGACCGTCACCGCCATCGGCCAAGACGCAGAAGCACTGGACAGATCCGTCAGCGACTGCGTGTCTGCCTTCGTTAATCTTGGTATTGTCGCCGCGCGTGAGGATATCAATATGGAAGCTGCATTCTGGGCACAACTGCCAGGCAACTTCTCTTATATCGCCCGACGTTCCTTGATATCGAATAATAATTTTGCGGCTTTTTCCAGTCTGCACGCCTTTCCCTCTGGTCGACAAACGGGCAATCACTGGGGTGGTGCGCTTACCAAGCTGGAAACCACTTCCGGTACGCCGTATTGGTTCAATTTCCATGAACGGGATGTCGGTAACTTCACCATCATCGGCCCCACCGGTACTGGAAAAACCGTTTTGATGACGTTTCTTCACGCGCAGGCACAAAGGCTGGCACCGCGTTCTGTTTACTTTGACAAGGACCGGGGCGCGGAAATATACCTGCGCGCTATTGGTGGAGACTACACCGTAGTGCGCGCAGGCCTACCGACAGGCTTAAATCCGCTACAAATACCTGACACACCAGAAAATCGCGCCTTTCTCAGGGAGTGGATCAGGGTTTTGGTTGCCAGTGACAACACTATCCCTGTCTCCGCAGAGGACATTGACATTATCGCGATGGCGGTTGATGCCAATTTCAAGGAGAAACAGGAATATCGCAGATTATCCTGTTTTGCCGAATTGCTGGCGGGGCATGAAACAAAAAACGCCCATTCCCTTGCCGCCCGCATTGCAAAATGGCATGGGGGCGGAGAACACGCATGGCTTTTTGACAACCTCAAGGATGTTCTGTGCCTTGATAACAAAAACATTGGTTTTGACCTTACTGCCATTCTTGATAATAAGATCAGCCGGACACCTTGGATGATGTATGTGTTCCACCGTGTGGGACAAATCTTAAATGGGGAACGTGCCATCCTCATGCTCGATGAAGGGTGGAAAATGCTTGATGAACCTGTGTTCGCTGCACGGATCAAGGACTGGATGAAAACCATCAGGAAGCAAAACGGTATTGTGGGATTCGCCACACAGTCCGCCCGTGATGCGCTTGGTAGCAGCGTTGGAGATGCCATTATAGAACAATCCCCAACACAAATTTTCCTGCCAAATGCGCGGGCAGTGGAGAAGGATTATTGCGAGGGTTTTGGACTATCGCACCGTGAACTAAAGCTGGTCAGGGAACTAACGCCTGAATCCCGATGTTTCCTGATTCGCCATGGAACGGAATCCGTTATCGCCCGGCTGGACTTGTCCAGTATGGACGATTTTGTCGCAGTATTGTCTGGGCGGGCCGAAACCGTGCGTCTTGTACAAGACCTGATCGCCGCGCATGGCCCCGCCAACGAAAACTGGATGCCACATTTTCTAAAAGCAAGGAGGGCGCTATGAAACGCTTCCTTCCTACAGTGATTCTGGCCATGCTTATCTTCTCTTCCCTATCCGCAATGGCGCAAGGTATTCCTGTTTATGATGCCGCCGGCTTTGGTCAGCTCATCGCGCAAATTGAGCAAATGTCCAAAGACTATCAAAAACAGCTAGAACAACTCGACCAAGCTATACAGCAAACAAATGCCCTGACAGGCCCACGGAACATGGGGGCGCTGGCAAACAGCCCTCTTGAAGCAGAACTACGGCGCTTCCTTCCCAATACCTGGCAGGACACCTTGCGTATGATTGACACAGCGAACCTGCCGAATGGCGCGATTGGAACACAAAACCTTTACAGCGAGCTGTATCAAACCTACCAGCCCTTAAGCGGCGCGGAATTTATTACGCAAGACCCGGAAAGCGCCATAGCAAAGGCACTCGACCGTAAAACAGAGACAACTTATGCGGCACTTGCCGCAAGCGAGCAAGCTTATAACAACTCTGCTGGCAAAATAAAAACCTACGAAACACTGCTTGATGAACTAAACCGGACACCAGACCTGAAATCCTCCATTGATCTGCAAGCACGCATTGCGGCTGAAAATGGAATTGCCCTGAATGAACTCACGCGTCTGCACGCTATTCAAATCCAGCAACGGGCGGCTTTGGATAATGAAAATCTTATGGCTGCGCGGCGGGCAAGCACGGCTAACCGCTTTGATGCCAAGGAAACCACGCAAGCCTTCAAGCTGGAGGAAGAATAAGCATGGACCAGCTCATTACCAACGTAGACAACATCATCTTTGCTTTTGTGCAAGGCAGCTTCGGCAACTTGTCTGGCATTGTAGAAACCCTGTGGCGCCTGATGTTCATCGTATTTATCGCTGTCTACGGATACAAAGTCATCATCAGCGGAAGATTCTCCACATCCGACATCATCACACATTGCCTGAAAATTATCGTGGTGCTTGCACTTGCAACCCAATGGGATACGTTTTTCCAGTTTGTATATCGCATGACCACGGAAACCCCTTCCGATCTTGCCGGACAAATGATGCTTGCCGCTTCTGATTCCCTTGGAGGGACAGGGGCTGATACAACTGTTACAGCAAACACGGCTCTGTCTCAATTTTATGAACGTGCCATGGCGGTTTGTGAGCGGCTTCTGGAGGGGGCAAGCTTCAGCCATTGGGAACTGTTTCTCTATGCCGTTCTGGTCTGGTTTGGTGCGCTTGGATTTGTTGGATATGCCTTAATGCTTATTATCTTGGCAAAGCTGGCTGTTGCATTGCTGCTAGCTATTGGCCCTATCTTTATTTTGCTGCTGATCTTTAACAATACACGCAATCTTTTTGAGGGCTGGTTGAGAACGCTGCTGAACTACGCCATCGTGCCGATTTTTGTATATACCCTACTGTCCTTGCTTCTGGCGCTAGCTGAAGCCCCCTTGCGGTATCTGGAACAACACAGCGGTCTTTACGATAAATTCATGACCAGTATTGGCCCGTTTGTCCTAATTTCTTTTATTTCCATTCTCCTTCTGGCCCAGATAATGAATATCGCCGCCTCCATTACAAGCGGCCTTTCCCTATCCACTCTTGGCAGTGGCTTGTGGACATCCCGCATAACGGCTTCCGGTGCAAAAACAGGAACATTTGTTACCGCTGCGTGGGGATGGAAAAAAGCAGAGCCGGTTCGTCAATATGCTGCCAAAAAAACTGCTGCTGCGAGGAAAGCCCTGAAGCAAGTCCTGACCAGAACGCCGGAGACAGTCTGATATGAATGTTGTGCAATTCAAAAAGAAGTTTGAAGAATACCTGAAAGACGGTGATAGCTGGGACAATGAAATCTTTGCCAATATGCAGCAATCCCGCAATCGCGCCTGGATCATGGCCTTTTGCAGCATGGCTATTGCTATCCTCTCATTAGTCGGCCTTGTTTTGTTGCTGCCCCTCAAAAGCTTTGCGCCATATGTGGTAACGGTGGATCGGCAGTCCGGATATGTGGAAGTCACAAAAGGGCTCTACGCCGGCAACCTGACACAGGATGAAGCCATAACGCAATCCAATCTGGTGCGCTATGTCAGTGCCCGCGAATCCTATAACCCTGCTATTTTGCGGGAAAACTATGAACTTGCTGCCCTGATGTCCAGCGACAGCGCCATGAAAGAACTCCAAAACCTCTGGGATGGCAGTAACCCTGATAATCCCAGCGTGGTTTACGGCCCCAAGGCAGGCATTGATATTAAAATTAAATCCGTATCCCTGCTGAACGAAAATACGGCATCCATACGATTTCTAAGAGAACTTCACCAGAACGATCAGACAAATATCAGTCACTGGAACGCCGTACTGGATTTCCAGTATGCGCAAAAACCCGCAAAAATGTCTGATCGTTTTAAAAACCCCCTTGGTTTCCAGGTCACACGATACCGCCTTAACCCCGATGCTTTGGAGAAGTTAAAATGAAAAAATATCTCAGGCTCTTGAAAAACAAAAAACCGTATCTGGTTGCCAGATTGCGCCCGCTAAAAAGCAAAAAATCTCTATGGACAATGCTGGCGATTTGCCTGATCGCCACAACGGCCTATGCAGCCAGAACGCCCATTTCCGGCAGTGCGGATGCCCGCGTGAAAAAAGTGACTTATCATGCAAATGATGTTTACCGCCTGAAAGGACATTACGGCTACTCATCAACAATCCAATTCGAGGACGCGGAGCGTATTGAAACCATTTCCATTGGCGATTCCGAAGCCTGGCAGATTATCAAACCACACCGGCAGAACATATTATTCGTTAAACCTCTGGAGAAAAATGCCGCGACAAACATGACCGTCATCACATCAAAACGTATTTACAGTTTTGAAATGTCTGCAGAAGTGGCAGAGAATAACGGGGCGAATGACCTGACATTTCTGTTGAAATTCGTCTATAACGATACTGGCAACAAGGGGATGCTGCATTTCGACACGCCGAAGAACAAGAATCTCAATGCAGTTTCTCCGGAAGAGTGGAATTTTGAATACAGCTTCACCGGAGATAATGCCCTGCGGCCACAACGTGTCTTTGACGATGGAAAGTTCACCTATTTTCAGTTCGATAACATCGGTGTACTCCCTGCTGTCTTCCTGATCGACGATAAAGGCAAGGAAAGCGTGGTCAATTCCAGCATCCATGGCTCCAACCTTGTCATTCATCGGGTAGGGCCACAGTTCAAGCTGCGTGACGGAGATCTGGAAACCGTGATTTTCAACGAGACATGGCCGCAACCCACGGGAAAAGAGCGCGGCATCGTGCCTGTATCCGCTTTGGAAGAAAGAAAACCCAAAACGGCTTCTTCACGAAAGAAAAGACGATCCGGGAGCAATTCCTTCCTTGCGTCATTCACGCCGTCCGATGGGCCTCCTGTATATAACAGATAAGGACAAAAAACATGGAAGAAAAACCCTCAAAAGAAACGCCTGTGGATCGTGATATCCCTTCCGTGGCTGTCGCTACACAGCGGCACAACCTAATAATGGGATTGTTTTTTATTCTGGTTGTCGCTGCCTTAGTTGTCATTGTTGTTTCCGGGAGCAAACAAGATCCGGCACAGCACCTAGTCACACATGAAGATGTTGCTTTTAAAACATCGGGCAATACATCAGCGCCATATATTCGCGCCGAAGCGGCAGAAGAAAAATCTGGTATGGATGGACCAGACCCCCTGGCCCTGCAGCGAGAGCAAATGATGCAGCAAGAAGCCTTGCGCCGGGCGCAAGAGCAACAAAAAAAGCTGCAACAACGCCTTCATTCCCCACAGGTTATCTATGACCAGCCTGCTGGCGCCGCAAGAAATACACCTGATACGCCAGCAAGCGAAGGTTCCATACTGGCAGGCAATGATATGTCTGATTCTAATATCGCCTTTGCCGCACAAACGACAGAGCGGGGCGTGGAAACCAGTCGGGCAACACAACTGCGAAATCTGGACACGCTGATTGCGCAAGGTACAATGATCGGCGGCATCCTTGAAACCGCTATCCAGAGTGACTTGCCGGGCATGATACGCGCCGTGGTAAGCGAGGATATCTATTCCTTTGATGGCTCTACCCTGCTTATCCCCAAAGGGGCGCGTCTAGTCGGACAGTATAAATCCGGTCTTGTCCGCGGACAAAGCCGTGTCTTCGTGATCTGGAACCGCCTGCTGAAAAGTGATGGCGTTACCGTCAACCTTGACTCTTTTGGCACTGATGCGCTTGGCCGCGCGGGACTCGATGGCAAGATAGATACACATTTCTTTGAGCGTTTTGGGTCTTCCGTCCTCTTATCCATGATCGACACAAGCTTGCAAATAGTGGCTAATAATTCCAGAAACAGCACTTCGGCCACTGTTGCACTTGAAACAGGGGACGATTTTTCCCGTGCGGCTGAAATTGCTCTGGAAAACTCCATTGCCATCCCGCCTACGATCAATATCAAGCAGGGCAAACGCATCAAGGTATTCGTCAGTAAAGACCTGGACTTTTCACAGGTAATGGGGAAACAGGCCGATACGGGGACTTTATGAAGCCCTCTCCCCTGCCCACATCCGGCGTTTATATCGAGCGCTATCTTTTACCGCTGCGACCATGGCTTGATGATCCGGACGTATCGGAAATCTGCATCAACCGCCCCGGCGAAATCTGGATTGAAAATATGGGCGCGCCTGCCATGCAGCGCATTGAAAACCACGCCCTCACCCCCGATCATCTGACCACCCTTGCCCGCCAGATTGCAAGAGTGTCAGATCAGGCGGTAAATCAACACTCTCCCCTGCTCTCTGCATGTTTGCCAACTGGAGAACGGGTACAGGTCATTTTACCGCCCGTAGCTGCTGACGGCATCGCCATAGCTATACGCAAACAGGTTATGCGTGATATGAGCCTTCAGGAATATACTAAAAACGGCGCGTTTGATAACACCCTCCTGAGCAGCACCCTGCAAAAAGATACACACAACAACCTGCGCGCCCTTGCAGCGCAGGACAATTTGCAAAACTTTCTCTCTGCGGCTGTCCAATCTCGTAAAAACATCGTGCTTTCAGGCGGCACATCTACAGGCAAAACCACTTTGCTGAACGCCTTGCTCAAGGAAATCGACCCGCAAGAAAGGATTATTACAATAGAGGACACCCCGGAAGTGCGCCCCCCTCATCCCAATCGCCTCTCCCTTCTCGCTTCGCGCGGCGACCAAGGAACGGCAAAGGTCAGTATTCAGGATCTTCTGGAAGCAAGCCTGCGCCTGCGGCCTGACCGTATATTGCTAGGCGAACTGCGGGGAAAAGAAGCCTATACCTTCCTGCGCGCTGTCAATACAGGACATCCCGGCTCCCTCACAACCGTCCATGCCGATACGCCGCGCGGCGCACTGGAGCAAATATGCTTCATGGTCATGCAAGCCAATCTTGGGCTGCGTCACGATCAGGTCATGGAATACGTTCACTCCATTGTCGATATTGTTATCCAGCTCCGGCGCATCGGCGGAAAGCGCGTTATATCGGAGGTCTGGTATCCATGACGACACTGACGGAAGACAAAGCGGTTTATTTCACGGCGGGAACTCTGGGCCTTTTAGCCGCGTCCTATGTGGGAGCCGTACTTTTATATCTCCTTTCCGGTCTTGATCCTGATCTGGCGCGACCGTGGACGGCATGGCACTTTCTGGGCGATCCTGTCTTCCACAGCCGCGCCCTTCTCTCTCTTGCTATCCCGCATCTGGCATTACTGGGTCTTGTGGCGGGAATTTACGCAAGACCACAGCCTGAATTTGGCAGCGCGCGATGGGCGACACGCCGCGATATAGCCAAGGCCGACTTGTTTAGCCAGGATGGCATCTTGCTGGGAAAATCAGGCGGGCAGTATCTGGTCAGCGATACGCCAACGCATATCATGGTTATTGCGCCGACACGCTCCGGGAAAGGCGTGGGACTGGTTATCCCGAACCTGCTGAACTGGAAAGGCTCCGTGATATGCCTTGATGTGAAACAGGAAAATTTCAAGAAAACGGCGGGATACAGGAAAGAACATGGGTATGACGTGTTCATGTGGTCTCCACTTGACCAGAACGGCAGGTCACACAGATATAACCCCCTTGATGCTGTCAGCAAAGATCCACACCAGAGGATCAGCGATTTACAGGTTATCGCCAAAATCCTTGTGAAAGACCCCGTAAAAAGCGACCCCGTCTGGGCATCGGAAGCCCGCGCCCTGTTTATCGGCCTTGCGCTTTACGTCATGGACAGCCCGGATATGCCTACCACCATAGGCGCCATCAACCGCCTGCTGGGCACAGAACAAGACTTGGGCGATGTGTGTCGGCATATCGTGGAAAACCACCCCGAACTCTCGCCCACCATGAACAAAACGCTGATGAACTTTGCGAACAAGGCCGCAAAGGAGCGCAGCGGCGTTAAATCCACGCTCAACCAGGCCATCAACCTTTGGGACAACCCCGTGATCGACGCCGCCACCTCAAAAAGCGATTTTTCCATTGCCGACCTGCGTAAAAAGAAAATGGCGGTTTATGTTGGGGTCATGACCGGGCAAATTCCCGCTCTTGCTCCGCTGCTCCGTATCTTTTTTGAGCAGGTGATTACCACGTTGGCTATGAAAGAACCTGATGAAAGTGAACCGCACAAGGTCTTACTCATGATGGACGAATTTCATATGCTCGGCCATATGTCCTCCATGACCTCGGCTTTCACACTTTTGGGGGGATACAACTGCCGGGTCATGGCGGTCGTACAAGGCCTGAAATGGCTGGATGATGTCTATGGCCGCGACAAGCGCGACGGCATCCTGTCCTGCTGCGCGCACCAGATATTTTTCGCAGCCAATGACCTTGAAACCGCCGCCTATGTCAGCCGATCCTGCGGGGAAAAAACAGTAACAACTGTTTCCACATCCCGGAAAAGCGCATGGAAATATGAACCGCCCAGTAAAAGCACAAGCCAGAGGCCACGGCCATTGATTAGCCAGGAAGCTGTCAAGCAGCTACAAAAAGATAAGAGCATCATCATCACGGAATCTTCTTTTCCCGTGCAAGCACGGAAAATTCAATATTTTAGAGATAAGCAACTTAAAACACGCCTGTTGCCGCCGCCGGAAGTGCCGGAGCTGCAAGTGGAAAGCAAGGCCATTCCAGTCTTTAATATTTCAAAACCGGAGGCACAGAAAAAAGCAACGCCAGAATCAAAACAGGAACCATCCCTGTTTCCATCACCGCCCAAAACCCCGCCGCGCCTTTCCGAGTGGCTGGAAGAATTGGATGATGAAGAGGAAAAAGACTAAAGTTTTTTCCTAATGTGGCCTACGGTCATTTTCTGTACTAAAGAAGAAATTGATTTTTATGGTCATATGCAGTATTATGTGCCCATTCAATGAAAGGACTGGAGACTACAATAATGACTAAACGTACAAACAATGGAAATTCTTCTGCTGGCTCTCAACAAAAACCTCACATTATCCCTCCTGTGGACACAACAGGCGTTCTCACCAACAGCGTTGATAAACCTCGCCCAAATGCTAACAGGGTAAGGCTAAACGAATCTGGCAAAAGAAAATAACAAGTAAACCACTACAGCCACAGCCGGTGACGCAAAAAGATAAGCAATAGCTTCTCTAAAAGTTCTGCCCACTTTATCGTTTTCTGCGATACGATGCTCAATCTTTACCTGGTAAGATCGACACTCATTAAGAATAACTTCTTTGGTTTGCTTTTGTTTATTCCGCCTGTTACGCCCAATCCACTCCATACTTATAATTCTTGAAGGCGCACACCCCAAAAAAGTTGATTGCCTAGTATTAATAATGGTTAAACACAACCACGCAGAATACATCAGAAACAGACCTGTAAAAATCAGAGATAAAATAAGAGGCCGGAAACCCATATGTTGCCCACTATAACCAAAAACTGCCAATAGAGCAGGAACAATAAATATTAGAATACGTAAAGCTCTATCTCGAAAAGATTCTGCTATTTTAATAACTGCCTCTAATTTCTTTTCTGCCTGAGAAAAAAAGAATCTGAGAGTATCTTCCTCAAAACCATTAATGCTTCCAAATAGTTCCTCCCATCTATCTTCATTTATTTCAGGAATTTTACTGGACAGATTGTTCATGATGTACCCCACCCTCTTAAATAGAGTCAGAATCAGTTAAAATAGTACCTTTCTTATGAGATAGCTTTCCCACCAACTGCTCCATAAACGCATCCAAACGCGCATTTGCCTGTGCATCGGCCGCGCCACGCTCGCTCTCAGGGATACTATGTGTATGTGCAAAATAGGTCTGGATATACTGAAACATCATTTCCTGCAGGAAAGTCATATCCCGCGCCGTTTTTTTCCGGTGTTCTGCCAGCGAAAACGCGAGCTGGTGATACAGCTTCTCCAGACCTCCATCCCGATCGCTACGATGTTCAGGCGACAAGGAATATAAGACAGCATCATTAACCGCGATCGACACATTATTCACCCGGCTTTGCTTCATGTGTTTTTCAAGCAATTCCCAGGTCTCAGGGTCGAAATGAACGGTCTTTTGTACCCGCC
>JAPPOU010000049.1 GCA_028817795.1 Alphaproteobacteria bacterium | reverse complement strand
TCGGTAAAAACACCCCTTTTATAACTCATAATATAGCATATTTTTGAGTTATAAATCCAGCCCTTTTAACGCATAGACCCCCGTATTTCACACAATTTAATGTGGGAAAAGGACAGGAAAAACCAGTAATATCAAAAGGTAGCCAACAAACACCTTATAAGAGGGGAAATATAATGTCTGCAATCTCGCCACACCACATGCACAAACCCTTGTAAAAAAAACCGGAAGAAGACGCAGCGGGCAGGGTTAAGTCAGCCCCCTCAACGGGAAGCGGCATTATGCCTCTTCCACCATGTCATCATCATCGTCGTCGTCATCGACCAGATCGTCATCATCATCCTCGTCATCATCCGGTTCCGGCTCTTCAGCGACGGCGGCAGCGCCTCTGCGGCTACTGCTTTGGTAAGCTGCGGCGGCATGTACCGGGCAATAGGGCGTGCCGACGCGAATGGCAAGGCCACAGAAGGTAAAATCATCTTCACGCGGATCACCGATTGGCCATTTGCACATGCGCTCGGTTAAATCGATCAAGGCAACGCCACCGCCCGGCAACAGCTCTTCCTTTTTCGGCATGGTAGGCGGCACAGGCGCATTGGACACAGGTTTTTTCTGTGTCGAGGTGCGCGGCGCGGGCGCGACAACCTTGGCTTTACTTTTTGGCTTTACCTTGGCTTTCGCTGTTGCAGTGGCAGCTTTAGCCGGTTTTTCTTTTGCCGCCGCAGCTTTCTTGGCCGGTGCTTTTTTCGCAGCCCTTTTCGTGTCTGTTTTCGTTTTAGATGTTGTTGTCGTGCGGTTTGAAAGGCCCAGACGATGCGCCTTGCCAATCACGGCATTGCGCGTTGCGCCTTTGCCCAGCGACTTGGCGATATCCGCCGCGCTTTTGCCTTCTTTCCACATTTTCTTGAGCGTATTGATACGATCATCGGTCCAGCTCATGCGCGGCCCCCGGAGGTTGGTGTTATCAGGTCTGCAAGAATCACAGACATGAAATATAGCACCGAATCAGCGAAAGGGAATACCGCCTGCAGAGAATATAAGCATTTGATTTATATGTTTATTCAATACGGGAGCTTAAAAAAGCTTGCATCTGCTGCCCCACTCTAATAATATGTAAAAACATTTTGCGGGAGGTATTTTTATCTCAATGACAGATACAAAGAAAATAAGGCAACTGCTGGGGCGGGTTCTAAACGGAACGTTTAAAAAGAGCGCCACCAACACAGCCCAAAAACTGCCAAGCATTTCACGGCGCAAATTCTTGCTGCCCGGATCGGGCATCAAAGATACGGGCGAAACCGTTATTTCGGATACGCCCCCACAAATCGGGCGGCGCAATTTTATAAAACTGGCCAGCTTGCAACCGACAAGCAAACAAAAATAAACTACGCCAACGCGTCCAAAACCGCCTTCAGCTTATCAACAATCTGCGCCACGTGCTCTTCTTCCACAATCAGTGGCGGAGACATAGCGATGGTGTTGCCGTTATAACGGCAGACCATGTCATGCTCCCAGAACAAGCGCTCGGAAACTTCTTGTACGCGTGACATTTCCGCGCCGGGCTTTCTGTCGCCGGGGAGAATCTCTATCCCCGCCATCAAACCAAGCGTGCGGATATCCACCACATGCTTTGCGTCCTTTAACTGGTGCAATGCATCCTGCCAGTGCGCCGCCATTTTATCTGCTTTTTCAAACAGGCCTTCATCGCGATAGACATCCTGCGCAGCCATAGCGGCAGCACAGGCCAGCGGGTGCGCGGTATAAGTATAGCCATGGCAGAACGCGGTTGCGTATTCGGGACCTTGCATAAAGGCATCAAAAACCGCATTGCGCATAAAGGTCGCGCCCATAGGGACAGCACCGTTATTAATGCCCTTGGCCGTCGTAATGATATCAGGCGTAACGCCAAAATAATCCGCCGCCGTTGTACGGCCCAAACGGCCCCAGGCCGTAATGACCTCATCAAAAATCAACAGGATGTCATGCTTGTCGCAAATCGCGCGCAGTTTTTCAAGATAGCCTTTGGGCGGCACCAAAACGCCGATGGACCCCGCCACCGGCTCGACAATCACGGCGGCAATATTTTCGGCGTCATGCAGCTCCACCATGCGCTCCAACGCATCGGCCAGATGCCCACCCCATTCCGGCTGCCCTTTTGAAAATGCCTGATGCTCCAGATCATGCGTATGCGGCAGATGATCCACATGCGGCATGATGTTAAGGCCAAACATCTTGCGGTTTGGGCCGATGCCGCCCACGGAAATGCCGCCGATATTCACGCCGTGATAAGCACGCTCGCGCCCGATAATTTTGACTTTCGATGTTTTGCCCCGCGCACGCTGATAGCCAATGGCAATTTTTATCGCTGTATCGACAGCTTCAGACCCTGAATTGCTGAAGAACACATGGTCGATACCGTTTGGCATTTCCGCGCACAGGCGCGATGCCGTCTGGAAGGCCAGCGGATGGCTGAAGCCAAAACTGGGGGCATAATCCATCTCTCCTGCTTGGCGCTGGATCGCCTCCACAATTTTGGGGTGGTTGTGCCCCGCGTTCACGCACCACAGGCCCGCACAGGTGTCCAAAAGCTTGCGATCGCCAGAAAAATAATACATCCCGTCTGCGCCCGTCAGCATGCGCGGCTTCTTGGCGAACATCTTTTGCGCTGTAAAGGGCATGAAGAAGGAATCAAGATCGTTGGGCTGCGCGGCAGATGACATGGCAAAACCTCCCTGTCAGGCATGTAAAAACGTAAAAACAAGCCATATTTAAGCATAAAAACCAATGACTTGTCTATGATTGCCCCCTCCCTGCTTTTTAAATTGACATAATAATGTATTTTTTATATAATATGTTAAGTATTAATAATTGGTTAATGGCAGGGGACAATGCTGAGCAAGATCAAGGAAAAAGCAAAGGCTTTTTGGAGGCACCCTTATGCGGCACCGATCGTGGAGGCATTGCGCCCCATACACAAATCGGTTGCGCAAAAAACATGGGCTGCCAAGGACATCACCATTCTATTGTCCCCTGCTGGAGCTCTCGTGGGACTGTTCTTTGGCTTTACTAAGCTTCATGGCTGGCATACCACCATCGCCGCCATTTTTGGCGGCAGTCTTGGTGTAGGTGCTGCCTCATTCGCCGCGATTGGTGCATACGGAATGCTTTCCAGCACTCCCACTGCATCCCGCAAATTCAAGCAGGGGCTTGCCATGGCATTATCGCACTACAAGCGCAAGAAAACCCCCGCTGCATCCCCGGATCAGATCCGTAATATCTTCAACGCACAAAGCTTCGTTGCCCGCCATTTAGGGCAGGCGCTAATTGAGGAAATATCCGCGGGAAGGGAAATCGCCCTCAATTATGCACCCTCTACACTTAAACACCTGAGAATGGGGCCCGCATTACCGAACGTAGAAAAATGCCGTGCCCTGATCCAAGCCGGTGCCGACGTCAACACGCAGGATGCCTTTGGCAACACCCCCCTGATGTGGGCTGTCACCTACACAGGGAAAAGCGCGCTGCGCGGCCTCAGCGAAACATTGATCCGCTATGGCGCTGACGACAGCCTGAAAAATAGTTACAGCCAAACAGCATATTTTCTTGCCTGCCTCTCCACGGGGGCTCACATGGAAAAAGTAAAAAAGAACCTGAAACAAGAACAGTTCATGCAAGCTGTTAAAGGCGGCACACCGCGCAAACGTAAAATCCATCGTCGTAAAAGCGCAACACAGGGGCCGGCAGCATGTTAAAGCGTATTTTCCAACATCCCTATACCGCACCCATCATGGAACCATTGCGTTTTGCCTTTAACCAAAAACAAAGCGCTGCAAAGCATATAAAACCAAAGCCGTCCCCTCTCATGGAAGACGACCCATTCACACGAATGATCTTCTCAACCTTATCAGGTATTGCAGGAAGCGTGGCGGCCATTGCAATCCCTTATATCCTATATCCGCCACCCCTTAATGCTGCTCTGGGGGCGGCGGCTATCTGGGGTATTCTTGGCGGCGGGTTTGCAGGTGGCGTGGCTCTGCCCAACATCGCATACCGCGTGCGGGGGAAACGCCTTCTTGCAAAAACTATCGCGGGCCTGCGTGCCGCACCACGCAAATTTATGCAGGGCCTCGCCATGGCGCTGTCACACTACAGGCGCAAGAAAACCCCCGCCACATCTCCACGCCAACTCCGCAACATCTTCAACCCGCAGGGATTCGTTGCCCGCCATTTGGGACAAGCGCTACTGGATGAACTTTCCCTGCGCAAGGATATGAAACTGAATTACTCAACACATGTGTTTCAGTTGCAGGATGAAAACATGCATTTGATTGACGCGGAAAAATGCACAGCCTTGATTAAAGCCGGCGCCGATGTGAACACATGCGATAAAAACGGCAACACGCCCCTGATGTGGGCAATTGTGCATGCCGGAAAACGCGCACGCTACGATATCAGCATGGCGCTGATACAGCATGGTGCTGATACCAAAACCAAAAACAATAGCGGTTATACAGTCAAAGATATCGCCTATGACAGCACCGCCAACACATTGAAAAATATAGAGAGTGCAATACGCCAAGAACAATTCATGCAAGCTGTTGAAGGCGGGACACAGCGCAAACGCAAAATCCGCCGCCGTAAACCTGTAACACAGGGGCCAACAGCATGTTAAAACGCATTCTCCAGCACCCGTATGCCGCGCCAATCACGGAGCCATGGCAGCGGATCAAGGAAACATTCATGAAGTTTCCTGATATTCAGCACAATATCTGGGTAGCTTCATTCAATAGTGACAACACGAATGCCCTGACCGATCTCAAACATAAAATGCTTCTTGTCTCCGCAGGCATGGTTGGTATCGGGGCTGGCATTGCCGTAGGAGCCTTAACATCTCACGTCTTCACCGGCATCGCTGTCGGTTGCGTGAGCGGATATGCTTTTCACCTTGCCTCTCCCCTTGTTCTGGGCAGCATCGCTACGCTTGCTAGGGCCGCCTTTGAAATGCTACGTATACCGCAAAGAGCTTTACAGGGCGTGGATAAAGTCCTGATCCACAACCATATCCAGAAACATCAAGCGACACCTGCAGAGCAACCTTCAACGGCTCAAAAAGCATTCAATACGCAAAGCTACCTTGCCCGCCGCATGGGTGAAGTGTTGTTGGAGGAGCTGACGCTCAACAAACGCGTAGATGCAGAAACATGCCTAAATCTTATCACGTCCGGTGCCGACCTGAACCGCCGTGATAAAGAAGGCAACACTGCCCTTATTCTGGCCGCTTGCTATGACCACACAGCCGCTGTCGTTAAGGCGTTGCTCGCACATGGTGCAGATATCAACGCGCAAAACAAAAAGGGAGAAACGGCGCTGGATATTTGTAACAAATTTTCTGTGAACAAAAAAACACACAAAGCACTGGAAGTCGGTGCAAAAGCCGCGATTACCCAAAAGTTCCAAGAGCTTTCCAAGGCCGGTACAAGCCGCAAAAGAAAAATTCGTCGCCGCCCTCCAACAGCAGGAGCACAGATATGATCACACAGGCTTTTAAAAACCTCATAAAAACCCTCCAGCATCCCCATGCTGCAGCAATCACGAGACCCTTGCGAAATATTTTTCTAAAAAGCGGAAATGTTTTCGCAAGACATTATTGGGATGTAGAAGATGCCACAAAGACAAATACTCCAGGAAAAAAAAGCACGGTATACCGCATAGCATCTCTCCTAATCGGTATCACAACCCTTGCAAGCGTCGGCTGGTGGGTCTTTAACGCAGCAGCAGCCCAACACATGCTGATACGCGTAGGCCTTGCTGCCGTCATCAGCGCAAAGGCATCAGGCATGTCAATGGCCCTCTTCCCCTTTGCTGTCGGCGGTGGATGCGCGCTGCTTCACGCAAGCCGGGAATTTTTACGGTCTCCATACACCGCACTCCATGGCGCGGCATACACAGCGGCATATAAAAAAATTAATGGCAGTAAAGCACCTAAAAACGCTGGTACAGATTCAGTGGGGCCACAAAAAAAGAAACTCTTTGACTTTAAAAGATTGTTCAGTACAGAAAGCCGTATGCGCAAACACATGGGAGATGCCCTGATAGCAGAGCTTTCAGGAGAGCGCCCCAATATCGAAATTTGTAGGCAATTCATCCAAGCCGGCGCAGATTTACGCCGCCA
This sequence comes from Alphaproteobacteria bacterium, assembly GCA_028817795.1. Classification (GTDB taxonomy): domain Bacteria; phylum Pseudomonadota; class Alphaproteobacteria; order Micavibrionales; family UBA2020; genus JAPPOU01. The sequence goes on along the minus strand of JAPPOU010000049.1, from coordinate 18,429 downwards.
TGACAAAGCGGGGTGCACAGCGCTTATTCACACCGCAAGCATCCCCGAACTTTCTGTCCTTGCAAGGCAGCTTTTAGTGCACGGCGCTGATATTAATGCCCGCAACAAAATTGGGAAAACAGCCCGTGACGTTGCAAAAGAACAAGAAAACAATGATGACATGATAAACGTATTTAAACCGTCAAATGTAAAAGAAGCTTACGCAGAAGGGTTCAGGCACGTTGCAGAAAAAGGCACACCACGCAAACACAAAATCCACCGCCGTAAACCCGCAGCAGGAGCGCCGACATGATAAGTACACTCCTACAAAAAGCAAAAAAAGCCTGGGAACACCCCTATGCCGCGCCTTTCAGGGAGCCAATTTATTATATTGCCGATCCCATCATCGAAAAAACCAGTCGCGACTGGGACACGCTGCGCACCTATGGCGCAAAGGATCTTTGGGAAGAGATGCTTGATAGAAGCTCCATACGAACTATGCTGTCAACAATAGCTCTCTTTATTTCTGCGCCGGGCATCGCTGGCATGACAGGGCTACCTACCCTTCTTTGCGCAATAGGCCTCCCTGTCGCTGGTTTCGCAACGTTACCGATCGCCTTTAATGCTATAGGGCTGGCAGCGCACGGTGTTTTTAATATCTTGCGCAGTCCTGTGGCCTTTCTACGCGGCTGCAAGGAGATGCTGAACCACGCAGAAGAAACCAGCCCCGCATTCCGCCGCCTGCGCAACGCCGTAATGCCGCGCCCCATCCGGAAATACTGGAACACAAAAATCGCGCGCAAAATTACAGGCCTTTATTCACCGCCCGCCGCCACGCTTGAAAGACTGCGCGAAGCCCTTGAGAACGATGGGGACGTCAATGCATGCAATCCTGCAAAAGAAACGCTTTTGATGCTCGCCACGTTCAGGGAATGTCTCGATACGGTTCGCACACTGGTTGCGCATGGGGCCGATACCAAACTGCGCAACAACAGGAATGAGACGGCACTGCACATCGCTGAATGTCGCGGGCTTTTCGAAATTTCTTACATCTTAAAAACAGGCATCACCCAGCCCACACCACAAAGCAAGGGCTATGCACTTTTAGATATCCTGCATAAACGCCGACCTGAAGACGATGATGTCCTGCACCTGATCGAAGACGGCGCAGACCTGTCGGTACAGGATAACTACGGCAATACCCCGCTTATGGTTGCCGTCAAGAATGAATGCGTTTACTTGCCCACGCTTCAGGAAATGGTTACGCACACGCCAGACCTGGCGCAGAAGAACAATTACGGGAAAACAGTGCACAACCTGTCAAAATCTGGCCCCCTTACCGTATATCTGCAAGACGCGGAAAAAAATAAAATTACCCGCGCCTTTCGCGAGCAGGCAGCGAGCGGCACAAAGCGCGCACGAAAAATTATACGCCGCCACGCAAAAACAGGGGCAGCGCCATCATGAAAAACATTTCTCAAACCGTGCGCAAGGTGCTCAATCACCCGCTCCTCGCACCAGCAATAGATCCATTGTACACAATCGCTGTACCTCTATACATCATGTCTTTCGCCGCATATAAAAAAGTGAAAAACGTTGGCGTTAAAAAAACACTACGAGAAGGCGTATGGCCCAGCGGAAAAAACGACGGCTTCATCAAACTCCTAAACTTTTTTGTTGGTTTTAAAATGGCAAAAATGGGGGCCGCTTTTGCATCAGGTCTCGCCCTTCAAATGGCCGCCCCTTCTCTTGTCACGCAGCTTGCCGGTGTCGGCGGCCTATGCGCAGGCGCCTTCACAGGCGCGCTTATACCTCAGGCTGTGCTTTTTGGGGCCGCTATGCTGCTCCCGGCTTTGACAAACATATTGTGCTCACCTGTAAAAGCCCTGCAGGGCTGTAGCAAAGCTTTATCATTTTGCCTGGGGCGTTTCACACCAAAGTTTTTATCACACCTCTCATACATTCCCATCCTGCCAAACGACCTGCTTGGCAGCGCTTTGTGCACAAGCCTTAACACACCCCGGCCAGATGAGCACATGGCCATTATGCTTGTTAAAGGCGGTGCATCCCTGCTACACCAGACAGAGAAAGAAAACGATACCGCGCTTCACCTCTGTGTCCGCAACAATGCCTGTGACACGGCGCGGGCACTTCTTCAGCACAACGCTTCTTTTCTCACAAGAAACAATGGCTTTCGCACCCCTCTGGAGCAAGCTTATCACGATCATGAAAACGGCACATCACGCCACGAAATTATATACGTACTGGAAAACCTTGCACACACCCCCACACCAGACAGTCGCGGATATGCACTGATGGACGCTATTAAAAATGCAGGGGCAGAAAATATACTGCGCACCGACACCATGGACACGTGCCGCAAACTAATTGCAAGTGAAACCAATCTAAAAATACAAGACGAAAACGGTAGAACACCCCGCGATTACGCCATCTTTTTCGGGTTCACCGGACTGGCCGAAGAATTGGCCGCACAAGGAATTGATATGCCAGACGACGTCATCAAGACCCTGGACCGATCAAGAAATGATGACATGATAAAGGCTATCAAAAAGGGGCAAGCCACCTTCAAAGACAAAACAAGTGCTGTTTTTCGCGCTGCATCTGAAAAGGGCACACAAAAACGGCGGAAAATTATACGCAAGAACACCGCGCCGACCCACAAAACGAAGGCACCTTCGTCATGAAAAAAAGCCTGCCGCAAAAAATCCGCGCCGCTTACAGCCACCCATTGCTTGCGCCCATCGCCACCCCTGCCACAGCTCTTGCCCGGCCATTGATATGGGCGGGTGACAGTGTGCGCATGGTCGTTGCCAAACATGGATTCAAAAACATTTTAAAAGGTATTTTTCAGTCAAAAGACGATATCCGAAGAATAACAGCGATAGGATTGTTCACGGGCGGCGCGATACAGGGCGGAATCCTCGCAGCACCCCTTGCTGCCGGTGCGAGTACAGCCGCTCAGGCTGGCGCGCTCTTTTTGGGCGCTGCTGTTGGGAGCGTTGCCGCTGTCGGCGCCCTGCCTATCGCATTCTTGTCTTTAGGGGCCTGCATTACACTATGCAGTGAAACGCTCTTCCTTCCCCTCCATATCGCAAAGGGATTGGGCAAGGCGCTACGCTTTATAACCAAACAGCCAGAGCCTTATCCGCAAAGCACGCACATCAGCACCGCGCCAGGACTCAGCGCAGGTTTGGCAAACGCCATGCTGCGTTTTTCTTTAAAAACGTACGACACAGGAAGAAAAATATATGCCGCAAACGAAGAAACCTGCAGGCACTTCATCCGCTGCGGCGCGGATATCAACGCGCAAGACAGGCATGGAGAAACGCCGCTTATGTTGAGCGCCCGTCAGGGGCACGCAGACCTTGTCCGCTTTTTTCTGCGTCATGGTGCGCGGCGTGATATCCGGAACCGTGAAAATGACGATGCCTTTGCCATCATCTATCCCCACGCCGCCAAAAATGAAATCCGCTATATGCTGCAATCCGACTGCACCGATATTACAGACAAATCCCGTGGATACAGGCTGATCGATATCTTTTCTTTGAGTAAATATACAGAACTCACAAAAGATAAAAGGGAAGAATGCCTAAGCCTCATCCGTAACAATGCCGACTTGACCTTGGAAGACAACATAGGATGTACCGCGCTGTGGTATGCTATTTCCCGGCAGCAAACTGATTTTGTCCACACTCTTATTCAACACGGTGCCGATTACGGCGACCATATAGAACGCATTGCACAACTGACAAACAACCCAAGCATCACGGCCATTGTGCAAGATGCGCCCAACATCGTGCAACGAGAACTGGAAAAACAATTCAAAACAGCCGCCAATGCCGGCACGCAAAAACCCCGTAAAATCCGCCGCCGCAATCCCACCAAACCCCCGGCTCCAACTGGCCCCAGCAACAATGTTTGATATAATCATATATCTACTGTCTACTGTTTATTGCCTGCACGGAGGGTATTCGTGTTACAGCACCTGAAAAATATTTTCGACCATCCTTATACCGCGCCTGTGGCCCAGCCGCTGCGGACCATGTTTGGTGATGCAATTAACGGCGTACAGAACGATATCCGCGATGTACGGCGTATATTAGAAAAATACGCTCCACCCGCCGTTATGGGACATGCCCGCACAGGTATCGGTCTTGCCAGTATAATGGGCACACTCACTGGCGGCGCAACAATCGGCTATACGGGCGTACTCGTCCTATCCCCCATCATGCCCGCCAATGCCTTGGGAGCTCTTGCCCTTATCATAGGCGGCACCGCCGGCGTAGCGGCCGGCGCAACCGCAGGGTTTGCCGGCAGCATTGCGCTGGCCGTTGCCGGTAAAGCTGCGTTAAAAGCTGCGTGGAATAGCTGGCGCATCCCTGCCGGCTTTATAAAAGGATGCAAAACAGCATACGACCATGCCTATAAAACAAATGCAGGCTTCAAGGTTTTTGCAGACATCCTCACGCCAAAAATCATAAAAAAGCGCCAATGGGGCCAGATTCTTTTAGAAGCGGCCAAAGAAAATGTCCCCCCCCTATCTCAAGCAAAACGCTTCGATAGATGTGAGCAAGCATTAAAAAACGGCGCAAATGTTGATATGCAAGATAAAAATGGCACAACACCCCTGATGTACGCAGCATATCATGACGATATACGCCTCATCCGCTTGCTTATAGAGCATGGCGCTCAAACCAATCTGGTTGATGTCGACGGCTGTAAAGCACTCGACCTGGCCAAAGGGAATGAGACCAAATATGTTATTAAGAGCAAAATCACAGATATCACCCCTGACAGCAAAGGATATGCCCTGTTGGACATCCAAGAAAACGGCTACCGAACAAATACGGCGGCGCATTACAGCGCGAAAGAACTTATCGATAAAGGCATCAACACAGAAGTACGCAACATAGGGGGGCGCACCCCTCTTATGCTGGCTATCATGGCTGAAGACCCACCCGATATCATCAACGCACTTATTGAAGCTGGCGCAAATATATCCGAAGGCATGATGCGCGCCGCTGAAAGACGAGATAATGGCAGCATCATCACAACCTTAAAAAATGCCAGAGAAAAGAGAATCGCAAAAAACTTCCGCGATGCTGCTAAAGCAGGAACGACAACGGCACGCCGTATCCGCCGCCGCAAGCCAAAAACAGACAATACCATTTCTTAAAAACAGCCTGAACAGACTGTTCACGTCCTGCCAGCCTGTGCTATGCTCGCTTTCATGGCACAAACCAACGGACATGACCCGGAAAACGTCACGCCCTTTCCCGACCCTGCGGACCGGAAAAGAATACGCGCGGAAAAAGAACGCGCTCAAAAACCGCCCCCTCCGCCACGTGAACCCATATTAAACCTGCCCCCTGCAACCAAGCACCTCAGCCTTGTCATGATACTGGTTTTCGGTGCACAAGAGGTTATATCCCGCTTTGGGCCGCACGGCCTGTTCGAAGATATTATTTTGCGGTTCGGGTTCATACCGGCCCGTTATAGCGGGCATATGCCCTTTATCGCCGAAAGCGCGATTGCACCCGTCGCGCACTTATTTCTGCATGCAGGGTGGCTGCATATGCTGGTCAATACATTTACGCTGCTGGCCTTTGGCGGCGGCGTTGAAAAAATGATTGGCGGGCGCAAGCTTTTGCTGTTGTTTTTCCTGTCCGGTATCGGGGGGGCACTGGCGCAGTTTGCATGGTCGCCCGCCCTGCCTCACCCTTTGATCGGCGCTTCCGGCGGTGTCAGTGGCCTGTTCGGCGCTGTCTTCCTTTTGCTCATGGACAAGCACCAGCCCAGCGCAGGCTGGCGAAAATTTGTGCCTTTTGTTTTGATCTGGGTCGGAATATCGCTTTTCTTTGGCATGTTCGGCAAGCCCGGCACAGACCAACCTGTTTCGTGGATGACGCATATCGCAGGGCTGATCGTCGGCATGGCGCTGTGCCGCTCGATTGCACGATACAAAAGATAAACCTGCTCAGGATTACAGAAACAGCCGCGCAGTTATGCACAGGCAGGACTCAGAAACATATTTTTATTGCTGAAACTAGAAATAATTTTACGCCGATTACCTCTTGCCGCAAAGCAACATAACGCTTACATTCGCCTCCATTATGTTTTCGGGGGAAAACATTACACACACAACGCATATTCTTGATAAGGGTGAAACTATCGCCATGAAAAACGAAATGAACAAAAAATCACAGCACCACATCGTGAACACGCAGGCACAACTGCAAGAACAAATTCGCGAAGTGTGCGGCAGGGGCTATGACGAGTTTCACCGCGTATCTCCCGACCACGGCTTTACCACCATCACCATCCCGCAAAAAAACAAGCGCAAGAGCTTTACATCTGCCGCATAGGCAGCGCCAACGGCGGCACCGCATTTGCACCGGCTTCCCCGGCATCTGCTACTGTATGGCCGTGCACAGGCGCGTCCCATTTTGATGCATTGAAAACACCGCAATGACGGCACAACGGGCTCCAATCCAGCGCGGCAAAACCACAGCAACCGCACACCCATAATGGCGCGGGCGGCGCGTCATTCGCCGCCTCCAGCCATTGGCGGGCTTTTGCTTCATCATTATGCTCTGCACGCTCCAACGCCGCCAATGCGCGATAATCTGCCGCCTGCGTCAAAAGCGTGCGCGCCTCGCTGAACTGCCGCGCCCCGACAGCCGCCACGCCCAGCATGGACAACCCCGCGCTATGACCGGGGCAGGCATCATATAAACGTCGTGCCCATTGGTACGCCGCACGGCCTTCATCATACACAGAAACCGTTTTAGCTGTTTCCGGCTGCAAACGCATCCATGCCGCCGTTAAATCGGCATGGGGATGCGCGGCAAAGCCCCGCAACAATGTTTTTATCGCGGCCTTGCGTTTTCCGGCATGCAGATAAAAACGCGCCAGACGGCCAGCAGCGGGTGTAAAGGCAGGGTTGATATCCAGTGCCTTTGCCGCTTGCTTGTGCGCTGCGACCACATCACCGCTTTGGAAAGCATCATCCGCCCGCGCCAGCAGAAGCGCCTGACGATGACGTGCCACGTCTTCCTTTGAAAAAACACCCAGCCGCGCACCACGTTTCAGCGCCGCTTCCGCAGCGCTCCATGATCGGTTGCGCGTTTCGAGGTCAAACAACGTTTTCACAATCCAGCCGCGTTTTGGCTGTAAACCATCCGCCTTGCGGATATAAGACAACGCGCCATCGTAATCGCCCACGGCAAGGCTGTCCTGCAACAATCCGCGCAGACCAAAGAAAGCAGATGATTTATCATCCAGTAAATCCGTAAAAATACGCCGCGCCCGCGCAGCATCTCCCTCCAACTGTGCAGCCTGCGCCGACAGCAGGCGCGCCAAAGGCGCATCCGGCACGCGATGCGTTGCACGATCTGCCAAACGACGCGCCATTTTTTTATCACCCGCTGCGACCGCCAAAAAACCGGCTGTCACATCTTCATAGCCGTGTTCTCTTGTACGTATGGCATGATAACGGCGCAAACTGTCCGGCACGGAAACAAAGGCCCGCCATATACGATAAAGAAGGGTATAAACGCCCAAAAACCCGAGCAAAACAGCCACTGCAAACCCTGCACTGGTCTCAATCAGATAACCGCGCCACAAAATCTCCAATTGCCCCGGTTGCGCCGATAGCCAGACCGCTGCCGCAACAACCAAAGAAACTTTTAACAGGAATAAAAGCGCCTTAACCATGCCGCCCCATCACCTTGCCGGAAATCCGCCGCTACCGCCCTGCTGCATAGCCGGTGACATGTAAATAACCGGCGGTGGCGTCATACTCTCAAACCCAGATGTAAAGATAGATGTCAAATTATCCAACGTGAAGCCATTGCCCGCCGCCGTTTGCGTCAGGGATTGCAAAATCGCCTCTGACAACATGCCGGACGTATCATCCGCCACCACGTGGCCCGCTGCCGCCTGCATCCACGGCGCTGCCGCTTCTGCAGGCGCGCCCTCCAGCGTGTGCAGAACTGCCATCGCGTCTTTTACATTTCCTTGATCCAGCAGTATTTGTGCTTTTGCAACCTTGGCATCTACCGTATCGCTTTCCGTGTCATCCACTTTACGGACTTTCACAAAACGTCGCATGCGTTTCAAAGCCTGCTCCTGAACGGATAAATCCTCCCCCTGCAACTTGGCCATGACAATATCACCCGCAAGGCCTTTGAATTCTTTTTGCAACGTACTGCGGCTCAAAACACCACTTTCGGCATAAGGGGTAAGATGGTCCAGCGCCTTCTGCATGCCTACATTTTTCCCGGCAATTTTACGCACCAGCAGCAAATCATGTTTATACGATTGCTGACGATTCATTTTTACGCGCATCTCGTTCATGCCCAAAAGCAGCGCCGCCGCCGCAAGGTTGTCTGTCGATACTTTTTCAAACATATCTCCCAGCGCCGGGTCGCGTTTTCGCGCCAGATCCACCGCATTATTCAGGCTTTCAGGGTCGCTGGCCGAAACATCCACAGCCATGCCCAACGTTTGCATGGCCCGGCCCAATGTTGCCCGCCCTTCCGGCGTTGCGCGCAGGGCAGACAAACCCGATAGCAAATGCGTGACCTGATCCACATCCGGCGAAAACGTCTTCACAGCTTTACGAACAGATGTCGTAACATCTTCGGCTGAAGACACGACATCGTCCTTTGCATCTTGCATCTGGATCACCTTGCGGCTCATCATTGCGCTTAAAGACGCGCTTTTCTTTTGCTCGCTCCTTAAATCGTGGTGCAGAGATTCCATTCTTTTTTCCAGCGCCGCAACACGCGAGGCCTGCGCATCCATTTCCACCAGCTCAGGTGCCAAAAGGAAATATCCTGCATAAATGATCGCCGCCAGCAACAGCGTGATGGAAACCGTCGTACGGTTCAAAAAATCCATTTTTTCGCGCCAGACCACTTTACGTTGGTGTGCTTCAAAAGCACGGCGCTCTTCTCCGGTACGGCGGTCCTTGCCGCTATAGCCCGCTGTGCGGACATTGCCCTGCGCGTCCGGCGCTGTACGGCGCACACGCCTGTCCCGGCCTTTGCGGCGTTCTTTTGCTTGCTCTTTTTGACCGTCTTTCAGGTCATCTTCATCATGTTCCGCCATCGGTCGGCTTGCCTTTCTTAGCAGCTCTTCCGGGTTTACCCCCATATCTTCAGCAGCGCCCAGTATAGCATCAACCCGCGCTTCGGGCACAACCCCCCGCGCGCGCCAGCCCTGCACGGTGCTGGGGGGAATATCCAGAGTCTGCGCCAAAGGCCGCAACCCGCCAAAAGCCTCAATCACAGGTTCTGCCGCCAGTGGCGGTGGCGCGTCCCCTGCCAATGTCACGCCGTCCAACGCATGCAAAACATCCATAACTGCGTCTTGCGTAGGGGCTTCCGCAACGCGAACGGCCTGCCATGGCAGCCCCCCGGCCTCCGCCGCGATGCGGGGGCTCATGCACACCAGCGTTATCTTTTTTGCGGCATTTTTCATGCCGCCATCTTCCAAAAGCGCACAAAAACGCCGGGCAGCGCGGGCTGAGAAAAGCAAAACAGCATCAATCGTACCCGCTTTCAAGCGGCGTTCCGCGTCCACAGGCAAAGCGGTTGCAAGAACAGCTTCGTATACCTGCAGCTTTTCAACCGTTACATCATCTTTTTCAAGATCATTCCTGAAATCACGCGCCGTATCGGCACCACACACATGCAAAAGACGCGATAGTTTGTCATCGGAAACGGATTCACGGAGCAAACGAAGCAACATTTCGCCATCACCTGATGCAGACCGCACATCATGAAACCCGGCGCCGCCAGCAACACGCGCTGTTTCATCCCCTACGCAAAAAGCCGGAAGACCACGCCCCCCCTTTTCCGCAACGGCAAAAGCACGCACGGCTTCGGTGCTGGTGAATATCAGCGCTTGAAAACGATCAAGCCTGTCAAAATCCGCATGCAGTGGTGCATAGTCCAGCAAAGGCGCAATCACAGGGTCGAAACCATCCCGTTTCAGCTTTTCCGCCAAAACCTCTGCCTGTTGCTGCGGACGGGTAATCAGGACGCCTTGCATTTTTCCCTCATCTCTTTCCCCGCATGCCGCCCCAGCCGTTCTGCATCGCCCACATGCTGCACAGACATTAAGTACGATAGTTTTTTCAGCCCTGTGCCATCAGGGTTTGCCGCTGCCACATCAAAACGCGCGCGGCCCTCAGGGTCGGGCGCCTCCATCAATGCGGCCAGTGGCGTGCGGCAAGACCCGTCCATTACTTCCAGAAAAGCCCGCTCCGCCGTGACGCGCAATTCCGTGACAGCGCAATGCGCGGGCGCAATCATATCACGCAGCGCCGCATCATCTTCCCGCACTTCAATGCCAATCGCGCCCTGCGCAGCGGCAGGCAGCATGACGGCAGGGTCAAGAATGTTTTTAGCAAGATGTGACAGGCCAAGGCGGTTTAGCCCCGCCACGGCCAGCAATGTTGCATCTACAACGCCATCTTCCAGTTTTTTCAGGCGCGTGCCAACATTCCCCCGAAACGTCACAATTTTCAAATCAGGCCGCATAGCTAAAAGAAAGGCACCGCGCCGGGGGCTGGTCGTGCCGACAACGGCTCCTTCCGGCAGGTCTTCTATTGTTTTCGCATCTCTTGCAAAAAACACATCACGCGGATCTTCGCGTGGCAGAACGCAGGGGATCACCAAACCTTCCGGCAAAATGGCAGGCATATCCTTTAAAGAGTGAACGGCGCAATCAATAGCCCCGTCTAAAAGCGCCGCCTCAATCTCCTTGGCAAAGTAAGCCTTGCCGCCCCCGTCTTCCGGCAGGGGCGTATTGGCGGCCTGCGTTCTGTCGCCCAGTGTCGAAATTTTAACAATCTCGATCGCGCCATCTGCCTTTAAATGCGGATGGGCCTTTACAAGGGCAGACACAAACACATCGACCTGCGCCAGAGCCAGCGGACTGCCCCGCGTACCGATTTTGATTTTAGCCTTCATCCCCTTGTTTTAACGTGATTTTATGGAGAGGCCAACAGGAAAACAAATGCATTGACATAATATAAAATCAAGGCTAGAATTTTTGCATTATGGATAAAAAAATCACGCCCACCACCGCATTAACGGCCTACGTCGCGCAAAACGACCTTGCAGGCGCACGTCAAATGCTACGCGAAGCTTTTTGGTCGGGCACCCCCTTAACCGAAACTGAGCTGGAAACCGTCAGTACAGATGCCTCGGCCCCCATGCGGCGCCTGTTGGCGACATACACCTCTGCCACAGACGCCCCCATGCCCACGCCAAAAGCTGCCACCTTGCGCAGCACGGACCAGCCACAGTGCATTGCACCCGTTCGAAAAGCCGCCAGCCTCGGCACGTCGCCACCCTCCCTGCCGCAAGAATGGGTACAGGTTTTGAACGCTTTCCATGAGGTTGGCGCAAAGGAAGCCGTGATTGCAGGCGGGGCGCTGCGCGATCACTTCAACGGCAAGTCTGTTAAAGATGTTGATATTTTCATGAATGCCAAAGCCTTTAAATGGCAGGACAGGCGGCGTATCCAACAAGCCTTTAAAAAAGCAAAGTTGAGCATTGCGCGGCAAAAATACGAACGACAAGGCCCATATGGTATATCCACTGAATATGGCCTTATACCGCCGCACAAAACATCATCTTTTGACGCACAGGACACGTTCAAGGCAGACAGCTATCATGTTATCGCCGGGCCTGACGGCACGGATTACAATATTGTTTTTGTCAACCCCGGCATACACCAGAAAAACAACAACATACCTGTCGCCCGCGCCTTTGCGTACTTCATCACAGAGCTTTTTGACATCAACATCTGCAAAATCTCCACATCAGGCGACTGGGTTTATAAATCTGAAGACTATAATAACGGCGTACAGGAAAAGAAAATCAAGATCGTACGCGCCAATGCCTGCAGCGCTGAACATTTAGAGCGCGTCACCACAAAATATTCAGACTGGGAACACCCACCCGCCCCCAAAGATGAAAACGTCACGCCGTCGCAAACAGCCACAGCACGGGCAGGAACAGCATCAACCGGGCCATGCTAAACAAAGATTCAGACCCACGCACAACGTTCTTTGAAAACTTGACGCGGGCCGTGCATGATGGAAACGTTACTGAAGCTCGCAAAATACTGCGTAAAAATGTCTTGATGAAGACGGGCTGGGCACCGCCATGGGAGGACTTGAAAACAGCGTTGGACAATGAAGACAAAGGCATGACACGCCTTCTTGTCACCTTTGGCGCGCCAGTGAATGACACGCCCCTGCAAACAAAAACCTATGCACCGCTTTTACGCGCCGCCGGGTATCAGGGCGATTTACCGGATACTGCCACGACACCGGACATAACAACACATGCAAAAACCAACGCCACAATACCATCCATACACCGCGTCTGGTCACGCGTCCTCAGCGCACTGCAGACCTGCGGCGCAAAAGAAACCGTTATCGCAGGTGGCGCAATACGTGATTTGTTCCATGACCGGCCCATCAATGATATTGATATATTTTTGTGCGATCGTGGCAGCCCTGAAAAGAACCTTGCCTTTCTTAAAGAGGCCCTTAAACGAACAGGGCTAGAACTGGAAGAACAACATTGGCAAGAATATGGCGTGCCCGGTGCCGGACGATACGGCGCACGGCGTACAGGGCAGTTCCCCAAGCCCTTTACCGAAAAATTCCATACAGAAAAAGAAGGCTTGCGGCACAGATTCCGCAGCATGATATCCCCGCGCGCCCTGGAAACATCCGAAAGCAGATATATCATCACAAAGGACCCAAAAGTCACCTTCCACATCAACTTTGTAAAGGGCAGTATCACAAACGAGAGAGACGCGCCCGGTTACCGCTCTTGGTTTGCCGCCAATCTTATTGACAGCTTTGATATCAACATTTGCCAAGTCGCTTTTGATGGCCTTTGGCTGCATTCCACGCAAAGCTACAAACAGGGCTGCAAAGATCAGCATATCGAGGTTATGAACCTCCATGATGGCACACGCCACCATCTGGCCCGCCTAAAAAATAAATACAAAGGATGGACCCTTGGCCCCCAAGCGGAAGAAGTGCTATATTCCCGCCATGGAAAACGCAGCATGCACATTGAACCAGATCGTCCTTGGCCTCGAAAGTAGCTGCGATGAAACAGCGGCTGCCATTGTCACATCTGATAAAAAAATATTATCAAACCTTGTCCTCAGCCAACAACAACACGCCCAAACAGGCGGCGTTGTGCCCGAAGTTGCCGCGCGCGCGCATCTGGACCATCTGGACACACTGATTGTCAAAGCCATGGATGAAGCCAAGGTTACGTTCAAAGACCTTGCCGCCATTGCCGTCACCGCCGGACCGGGGCTGATCGGCGGCGTGATGGTGGGCGCGATGACGGCAAAGGCCATGGCTGCCGTTCACAACATCCCGCTCATCGCCGTCAACCATCTGGAGGGGCACGCGCTGACAGCGCGGCTGACCGAAGATATATCCTTCCCCTATCTATTGCTTCTCGTTTCAGGTGGGCACTGCCAGCTTCTTATCGTCAAAGATGTCGGCAGCTATACGCAGCTTGGCAGCACGATAGACGATGCAGCAGGGGAATGTTTTGATAAGACCGCAAAAGTTTTGGGCCTTGGCTATCCCGGCGGCTCGGCGCTGGAAAAAACGGCGGCTTCCTGCACAGATGTTACAGCCGCGCAAAAGCGTTTTGCCCTGCCCCGCCCCATGGTGGGTAAGCCGGGATGTGATTTTTCCTTCTCCGGCCTGAAAACCGCCGCAAAGCGCATGATCGAAACGCTAAAGCCTGAAGACACGGCAGATTTCTGCGCCGCCTTTCAAAAAACCGTTGGCGATATTTTGTGCGACCGGACATCACGCGCCATTGATGCCTATCTGGAACAAGCCCCCACCAGCCCCACGCTGGTTGTCGCAGGCGGCGTTGCGGCCAATAAAACGCTGCGGGCCATGCTGGAACAATGCGCTGCGGAAAAAGGCCTTGCCTTTGCCGCACCGCCCTTGAAACTGTGCACCGACAATGCCGCCATGATCGCCTGGGCAGGGGTGGAGCGTCTGCAGCGCGGATTGACCGATCCTATTGATTTTCCTGTCTACCCCCGCTGGCCGCTGGATCCGGCAGCGCGGCGATAGGTTATTGACCCCGCTGCCAAGTTACGGTAAAAGCGGTCATGTCACTACAAACCGCAAAAAAAGCCAAGGAACTACTGCCCGATGCCGTGCGCCGACACGCCCGGTTTATCATGGAACAGGCAGAGCATGTGCGCATCAACCATGACGCGATTGCTCCCTATACCCAAAAACTTTTGGACACATACAATGTCATCACAACCCATGATGACAATCACCTGAAAACGCAGGATGCCGAACGTACCGCCGCCTATATTATTGCGCTCGACAGCCTCAATTTCGGCTCCGGGTATTTCCGGCAAGCGCGGAAAGACGGGGCGCACTTTGATTACGGCGTTTTTTCATCAGGCCTGAAGCGCGGTTTCCAGACAGGCATCTTTGACACGCCGGAAAAATGGGCCGTCGCCAAACCTCAGGATTTCTATACGCTCTACAGCATATCCCAAGGAACCAGCGCCGCAATTGATGACCTGTTCTCCTTGTTTGCAAAACACTTGCAGGAAACGGGGCAACGCATCATCGACAACTATGGTGGTAAATCCATGAACATGGTGGATGCCGCAAACGGTTCCGCTGCAAAAATGGCCGAGATGCTGGCAGCATGGCCAACGTTCCATGACTATGCCACGTATAAAGGGCGCAACGGACCTGTATTAAAACGCGCCCAGATTTTACCGGCAGACCTTTATCTGGCAGGCCTTGGAAATTTCACTGACATTGATACACTCACCATCTTTGCCGATAACCGCATTCCCCATGTGCTGCGTTGCGATGGCGTTTTATCGTACACTTCCGTACTGGCTGATACGATTGACCGACTGAAACCACTGCCCTCCGGCAGCACCGAGGAAATCGAACTCCGCGCCGCCAGCATCCATGCCGTCGAGCTGATGCGCGATGCCGTCCGCGATATGGGGCACCATGTGAACACAATGAATATTGACCATTTATTGTGGAACCGTGGTGGCGAGCCCGCGCTGAAATCCCGCCCGACACATCGCACGCTGACCATCTGGTATTAAGACAGCGTATCTATAAACACCTTCAGTTCACTATGCGATCCATACACAGCGGCAGGAGGTGTTTGAGAAAGCCTATCCCGCACCCCCTTTGTCGTTTCCAAAAGAACCGGCGTGCAGCCCGTCGCGTGCGCACAAGCCATATCTGTTATGCTATCGCCCACAAACCAAACATCCGGCCCTGGCGCAATGCCGCTATCCGCCAGCGCCAGATGTACGGGCGCGGGATCAGGCTTGTCTTTTTCGGCATCACCTGCGCCGACAATCTTTTTAAAGAAATGCGCGATGCCGGATTGTTCAACCTCTGCCCGCAAAAACGGGCCGCGCTTGTTGCTAATCACCACAAGATACAAACCCTTGGAATGCAGTGCCGCGGCAACGTCTGCCGCCCCCTCCAGCAAGGTCACGCCCTTTGCAGATTGACGTTCAAATTCGTCATAGAAAACTTTTTCTGCCTCCTGCCAACGATCACCAAACAGTTGCGTAAACAAATCCTGCGCGGAGGGGCCGCAAAAAGCATGGATTTTTTCATGCGTCCATTCAGCTTCCCCCATGGCCACCAGCGCGGCATTAAAGGCGGCATAAGTTTTCTCCCAAGTCGTCACCATGGTATCGTCCCAGTCAAAAATCACGGCTTTGGGCTGAGGCAACATGCTGAAAAACCTTTCTTTTTGTATTCTGCAGGTGTGCAGACCAGCTTGACGCTGCAACACGCACGCACTATAAGACATATATGACCAAAGTCATAGACAATATCACTGTCATCGGCGCAGGCGCGTGGGGGACGGCGCTGGCACAGGTTGCCGCAACGGCGGGGCGCAACGTCACGCTTTATGCGCGCTCTGCACATCTGGCAGACCATATTAACACGCACCGCAAAAATCTTTTGTATCTACCTTCAGTAACTTTGCGCGATGACCTGCACGCCACACATGATATGGCTGCTGCCGTTGAAAGCGCAGGCATGGTTCTTTTGGTGACACCCGCGCAGCACATGCGTGAAACGCTGGTAAAACTGCTGCCGCTTCTGCCCAAAGGCATCCCCCTTATCAATGCCGCCAAGGGAATTGAGATTAAAACAGGAAAACTTTTGTCTGAAACCGCAGCAGAAATTGCGCCAGATCATCCCTTCGCCATCCTGTCCGGCCCCACCTTTGCCGATGAAACAGCAAAGGGCCTGCCCACTGCCATTACCCTTGCCACCACAGCAAATGAAGACAGCGCACGCATCTGGGCGGAAAGCCTGCATAACAAAACATTCCGCCCCTATTTATCCGCCGACGTGACAGGCGCGGAAATTGGTGGCGCCGTTAAAAATGTTATTGCCATCGCCTGCGGCATTGTCGAAGGGCGTGGCCTTGGACAAAACGCACGCGCTGCCGTCATGACACGCGGCATGGCGGAAATAAAACGCCTTGGCCTTGCAAAAGGCGCAAAAGCCGACACATTTATTGGCCTGTCCGGCCTTGGCGATTTAACGCTGACGTGTAATTCAACATCATCGCGCAACTTCTCGCTTGGTTTTGAGCTAGGGCAGGGCAAGACGCTGGCCGATATCATGGCCAAGCGCAACAGCGTGGCCGAGGGCGTCACTACCGCCCGCGCCATTGCAACACATGCAGATGCGCTGGGCGTTGACATGCCCATCTGCCTTGCGATCGATCATATTTTACACGGCGGCGGAAATATTGATGAAGTCATCACCGGGCTTCTTTCCCGCGCCATCAGACAGGAGGATGCATGAACATCATTATTATACGCGCTGAAGAGCTGCTGGATACCGTTAAGAAGAAAAAAGTCGCCGCCGTTCTTTCCATTGAACATCCCGGCGTAAAGTCGCATGAAACAGGTTACGCCCCACGCCTGAAAGAAAACGGCCATGCGCATATCCCGCAAAAAGTCCTGACGTTCTGGGATTCCGAAACAAAAGTGCCGAACGGGCCGGATAAAAAACAAGTGGCTGAGGGCATCTCCTTTGTCATGGGCCACCTGCAAAAGGGGGACGTGATTATCCACTGCCACGCAGGCAAGGCCCGCAGCACAGGCATCGCCCTTGGCGTTCTTGCGCTTTTGCACCCCGATAAAAAAGAGCGCGAGCTTGTCAAACAACTGGTCGACATACGCCCCATTGCCGCGCCGAACATCATTGTCGTGGAACATGTCGATAAAATAACCGGGCGCGGCGGCAAATTGCTGGAGGCCGTAAAGAAAGACCCCGACATTACCGCACGCCGCGAAAAATCGGAAGAAGGGCGCCGCAATTGGCTCTCCCAAAATCCCGAAACCGCGCGGCGCATGTTCCCCGAAAAATTTCCCAAACTTTAAGGAGAACACACCATGGCTTACTGGCTGATGAAATCTGAACCCAATGTTTTTTCGTGGGACGACATGGTGAAGGTCAAAAAAGAAGGCTGGGACGGTGTGCGCAATTACCAGGCCTCCAACAACATGAAGGCCATGAAAATTGGCGATATGGCGTTTTTTTATCACTCCAATATCGGCAAGGAAGTGGTGGGGATTGTGAAAATATCAAAACTCTATCACCCCGACCCCACCGATACATCAGGCCGTTTCGGGATGGTGGAGGTTTCTGCCCACAAGCCGCTTAAAACCGCCGTCACACTAGCCGACATCAAAGCACACCCCAAACTGCAAAAAATGGCGCTGGTGAAACAATCCCGCCTTTCTGTCTGCCCGGTCACGGCAGATGAATGGAAAACCATTTGCAAACTAGGCGGTGTTTCGTGACGTTCAGGACAAAAACAAACTGGATTGCCATTACCGGCACCACATCAGCGGGAAAAACCACCGTTATCAACGAACTTGCCAAACGTGGCCACAGCGTACTGGACGAAGGGGCGCGGCAAGTGCTCTCAGGCATCCCGCTGGAAGAAATTGTTAAAAACCGTGCCGCCCTGCAAATCGATATCCTAAAGGCCAAAATCGAAAATGAAAGCGCGCTTGGCCCCAGCGCAACTATTTTTCTGGACCGCGCAATACCCGACAGCATCACTTATTACCGCATCAATAACCTTGATATCGCGCCATCTGTGGAAGCCTCACACCTGTTCCAGTATCGCGCTATATTGATTTTCGACCCCCTGCCCTATGTGCCCGACGATATCCGCACCGAGGATGAAGAGATGGTCAAACGGCTGGACAGGGAATTGGAAGAAGATTACCGCAGCCTTGGGTACAATCCCATCCGCGTGCCGGTGATGAGCGTGGAGGAAAGGGTGGCGTTTATCCTCGAAAAATCAGGAC
>JAPPOU010000066.1 GCA_028817795.1 Alphaproteobacteria bacterium | reverse complement strand
GTATAATATATGGGGCGTTTAATTATGTCAATAAAAAAGCCAGCCCCTTGCCCGTACAATGCTAAATAATTGATTGTAAATGAAAAAACATAGAGATGGTGGGCGCAATATCCGCAAGAAAGGGCATGTATAGGCTTTAAAAATTCAGGGCTTACCCACACCCACAACCGCCGCAGCCGGATTTTTTCGTGCCGCAGCCGCCAGTTTCCGGCTTGTCTTCAGGCTCATATCCCGCCACCAGCAGAACATCGCGTTCTTTCGCAGGCGGCGAGGCAGCAGGTTTATCGCCGGCAAGAAATGTTTTTAAAAAATCCATCATGCCAACAGTTCCGCGGCTTCGGTATAAGCAAGGTTCAAATCATGCGCGACCTCGGCCTGCGTGATTTTTCCAAGGCAGACGTTCAAGCCATGTGCCAGATGCACGTTTTCACGCAGCGCATCTTTCCACCCCTTGCCTGCAATTTGCAAGGCATAAGGCATCACAGCATTGTTCAGCGCATAGGTCGAGGTGCGCGGCACGGCACCCGGCATATTCGCCACGCAGTAATGCTGGACATCATCAACCGTATATACCGGATCATCATGCGTTGTCGGTTTCGATGTTTCGGCAACGCCGCCCTGATCGATCGCGACATCCACCAAAACCGTCTTGGGCCGCATACTCTTAATTAATTCACGCGTCACCAGCTTGGGCGCGCGCGCGCCGGGAATCAAGACCGCGCCGATCACCAGCGTAGCTTCAGAAACGTAATGGTCCACATCGTCTTGCGTTGAATACACAATATTCGCCCGGTTGCCGAACAAATCTTCCAGTGCGCGAATGCGGTGAAGGTTGCGCTCCAAAATCGTCACACGCGCTTCCAGCCCCACGGCCATCTTCGCGGCATTCATGCCCGCAACGCCACCGCCAATAATCACGACACGCGCCGCCGACACGCCCGGCACGCCGCCAATTAAAATGCCCGCGCCGCCATAAGGCGCATGCAAATGATACGCGCCCACGTGCACAGCCATACGGCCCGCAACCTCGCTCATCGGCGCCAACAGGGGAAGACCGCCCTGTTCACCCGTCACCGTTTCATAGGCAATGGCAACGCAGCCGCTATCTATCAGCCCCTTGGCCTGTTCAGCATCGGCGGCAAGGTGGAGATAAGTGAAAAGAATTTGCCCCTCGCGCAGCATTTTACATTCTTGCGGCTGGGGTTCCTTGACCTTCACGATCATATCGGCAGTGTCGAAAACATCTTTGGCGGTCTTGGCGATTTTTGCGCCGGCGCGGATATAATCTTCGTCCGTCGCCAGAATGCCCATGCCAGCCTGCGTTTCAACAAGAACCTCGTGCCCCGCCGCAACAAATTCGCGCACGGAGGTTGGCGTGAGGCCCACGCGAAACTCTTTCGTTTTTATTTCCTTGGGTACGCCGACAAGCATGATGATCTCCCCGACCCTTTAATAAGGTCCATTGGACTTTTTTTGAATGCCGACATATTATCCCTCCCACGTGCCCAATTCAACATTGTGAGTTAATATGTTAAACTATATCAAAAAAGCCTTCACCAAGTCACCGACAGAGAAAGCCATCGCGCTTGAAAACACCTATACCGCGCACAACTACCACCCCCTGCCCGTTGTGCTGCAGCGCGGCGAAGGCGTTTACCTGTGGGACATGGACGGCAACAAATACCTTGATATGATGAGCGCCTATTCCGCTGTCAGCGCCGGGCACGCGCACCCACGGCTGGTCAAAAAACTGACCGACCAAGCCCAAACGCTGGCCGTCACCTCCCGCGCCTACCATTCGGCCATCATGGGGCCGTTTGTGGAAAAGCTTTGCACCCTTGCAGGGCTTGATATGGCGCTGCCCATGAACACAGGCGCGGAAGCCGTCGAAACGGCGATCAAGGCTGCGCGGCTTTGGGGCTATGCCGTTAAAAACATTCCAGAGGATCAGGCAGAAATTATTGTCGCGACTGATAACTTTCACGGACGCACAACAACCATCATCAGTTTCTCCAGTGACGCGGAATACAAAAAGAATTTCGGCCCCTTCACGCCGGGGTTTAAAATTGTACCCTATGGCGATATCGACGCTGTCAAGGCCGCGATCACACCCAATACCTGCGCCGTATTGATGGAACCCATTCAGGGCGAAGCCGGTATTAAACTGCCGCCCGAAGGGTTTTTGAAAGACCTGCGCCACCTGTGCACCGAACAAAACGTTTTGCTGGCGCTGGATGAAATACAATCAGGTCTGGGCCGCACCGGGAAAATGTTTGCCTTTGAACATGAAGAAGCACGGCCCGATCTTTTGATCCTCGGCAAGGCGCTGGGCGGCGGTCTGTTGCCCGTATCCGCCGTTGTCGGCACAAAAGAAATCATGGGGCTTTTCACGCCGGGCAGTCATGGCTCGACATTCGGCGGCAATGCACTATCTTCCGCCGTCGGCCTCGAAGCGCTTAACGTTTTGGAAGACGAAGGTCTTGTCGCAAACAGCGCCATTCTGGGCGACTACTTTATGAATGAGCTAAAAGCCATTGACAGCCCGTTGATCCGCACGGTGCGCGGGCGCGGCCTTTGGATCGGCGTTGACTTCCACCCTGAAAAAATCTCTGCCCGCGCTGTATGCGAAAAACTGATGGCACGTGGCATCCTTTCGAAAGACACGCATGGCACGGTTGTCCGGTTCGCGCCGCCGCTCACCATAACCCGCGCCGAGATTGACAACTGCCTCGACCATGTTCGCGCTGTCGTGGCGGAACTGGAGAAAAAAGCGGCATAACCACCCCACATATGCCATAAAATCAATCTTGAACAGTCATTAAGACTTCATCAACCATTCCCCGCTATGCTCTGGGCAGCGATACGAAGGGGAATCGGGATGATGTATAGCTTAAAAGACCTGCTGATAAAAATGGGCGCACCGGAAGTGCGGGAACGCGGACGCGTTCACTGGCACTACTTCGACAAAGAGCGCCAAGACATCGCAGGTTCCGCCGAAATCCGGCTGGATGATGATGGGCACACGCTGGTTGCCGAGCTCAAACACCTCCGCCCTGATTACGAAGACGATAACGGGCGCATTCATACGTTATTCACGGAAACCTTTCACATGCGCGCCATCCGCAGCGGCAAGGATAAATTCAAGGTGCAGGAAATCGGCTTTGACGGTGAGATTTACCATGATCCGCAAAAACCGGTGATCGAGCTGGGCCTGAGCATCTTTCATGCCCGCGCCCTCGACATTAGCATTTTGATGGTCGAACAAGCCTTTAACCGACAGGAAATGCTGGACCCTCTTTCTGATGTGGAAGAACCAGCCAATAGCGTCTGGTCCGAAGCTGCTGCCCCGGCACAGAACCAGGCCAGCGCCGTGATCGTGCCGTTTCCTGTGCGTAAAGCGGGCGGGCCGGGCATCTAAAAGGCATCTCTCAATAAAAAAGACAAGCATATTGAAGGCCTTAGAGGGATCTTTCCTGTATCCAGCACACGCACCATATTTCCCCACAAGTATTGACTTATGGCAATAAAGCCTGTAAGATACCCCCAATTTGCACGTGAAGGCATTTTGCCCCAAAGAACGCAGGTCCCTACAAATAATGCCGTTAAAAGACATATTTAGCCTAAAGAGAAAAAAAGAGGACACGCCGCAAAAGCTTGGACAACGCCTGCTGGATGAAATCACAAATCTTCACGGCGGTGACTTTTCCTCTTGCCTCGATTTGATAGCCAAAGGCGCAGATGTCAATATGCAAGAGACATACGGACATACCCCCTTGATTATTGCGACCAAGAAAAAGAATAGCGAAGCGTTTGTTCGCACCCTTATCAAACACGGAGCTGACATCGATGCACAAAACTGGGAAGGTCTGACAGCGCTTATATTTGCAGTTAGTAAACGACGGAAAGAGGCGGCCAACTTCCTTTTGGAGCATGGCGCAAACCCTGACATACAAAAGAACAATGGCTGGACAGCCTTGATATACGCCGCAGTTGCAGGGGCAGACGATATTGTCACTGCTTTGCTAGAACATGGCGCAGACCCTGATATACAAAACAGCCATGGGCAAACAGCATTAATGTGCGCCGCAAAAGCGGGGCGGAATTCCACAGCGCGGACCTTGATGTTCTACAACGCATCTTTAGATATAAAAGATAAGAACGGCATGACAGCGCAAGACCTTGCAAAAAGCAACTGGCATTACCCCCTTGCGACAAGGATAGAGGAGGAGGCGCGACAAAGAGTTATCCGCAATTTCATGAATGCCGCAGACAAAGGCACGCCCCAAAAACGTAAAATTTACCGCAAAGCCAACCCCCTTAAAAAATCATTTTAAGTCAAATACATAGCAGCTACAAATTGACATAATAAATGTAGCGCCCTACCATGATTCCAGATGGGAGCGTGCGCATGATTCGTCACTTCAACAGATTTCGCAAAAAAATGGGCAAAGACCTCACGGCCCCGCGCATAAGCCGTGCCGAAGAAACGGCGCGCAGAAATAAAGGCATAGAATTACTCAGCCAGCTTAACAGTCACAGCTATACACCGGACGTTATAGATTATTGCCATGAGCTTATTGAAGGCGGCGCAGACTTGACCGTGACATCTGGCAAAAACCTGCAAACAGCCCTACACCTTGCCATCAGACACAAGCTTGACGGCCTGATACCCGTCTTGGTAGACGCCGGGGCAGACACACAGGCAGGAGATATCAACCATCACACACCAAATGACTACGCATTACAAAGTGGCATGGTAGATGAATTGAAAAAATCCTGTGACAACAAAGTCCGCCAGATCTTTTTACAAGCCAGCAAACAAGGCACCCCAAAGCGGCGCAAAATTCATCGGCGCAACATAGCAAGCCCTACGCCCCCGCCACCGTCATCCCGGTCAACATCAGCGTAGGCGCATCAATGCCTGTCAGTATCTCAAGATCATTTGCAGGTATCATGTTCATCCACATGTCGGCAAAGTTTCCGGCAATCGTCATTTCACTGACGGGATGCGTGATCTTGCCGTTTTCAATCCAGAACCCTGCCGCGCCCCTGCTATAATCACCCGTTACGATATTACCGCCCGACCCCATCAGGCGGGTTACAAAAAAGCCTTCTTTAATATCTGCAATCAGGTCTTCGGGTGGAACATCGCCGGGCTGGAGCGTAAAGTTTGCAGGCCGTGCCACGGGCTGCGATGACACACCACGCACAGCATTGCCCGTTGATTGCAGGCCCAGTTGCCGTGCAGATGAAAGGTCTAAAAACCAACCCGTCAAAACGCCTTTATCAATAACCGCACGCTTTTGCGGCAAAATCCCTTCTCCGTCAAAGGGCCTGGAGCGCGGGCCGCGCTTGATAAAAGGATCATCAATAATCGTAATATGCGGCGCGCAGACAGGCTTGCCCATTTTATCCTTTAACAGCGTCGTCCCCCGCGCCACCGCGCCGCCAGAGGCTGCAGATGACAATGACCCAATCAAGCTGCCCGCTACGCGACGATCAAAAACAACGGGAACTTGCTTCGTCGTACCTTTTTTGGGGTTCAAGGATTTTACAGCCCGTTCCCCGGCATCGCGGCCAATATCTTCCGGCGCTTTCAGATCAGACAAATAACATGTGCTGTCATAGGAATAATCCGTTTCCATCGCCGTGCCGCTGCCTGCGATCACCGACACGACAAGGCTGAAATCAGATGACGCATAGCCGTTTGAAAACCCGTTACTGGCCGCATACCAGACTGTCTCGCTGCCCGTTGTGCATTCCGCGCCGTCAGAATTCGTCACGCCCTTCACGCCCAGCGCTGCGCTTTCCGCTGCGTCGGCAAGGTCGTTCATACCATCAACGGACAGCTCCGTTCCGTCATGCAGGTCCATATCCGGCACGCTGCGCGCCAGCAATTCTTCTGCTGCAATACCGGCATAAGGGTCTTCCGGCGCGGCCTTTGCCATGGCCACGGCACGTTCCGCCATTTCTTTTAGCGTATCCGGTGATTTATCAGATGACGACACCAGCGCCTGCCGTTTTCCCACAAAAACACGCAGACCAATTTCGCATTCCTCGGACCGCGTCACAGATTCCGGCTTGCCCATGCGCCGCATGATCGAGACAGAGGCTGAATCGACCAAAAGCGCATCAGCCGCTGTCGCACCTGCGGCTTGCGCCTTTTTTAATACATCACCAAGAACATCATGCGCTGCGGTCATGTTCCCCCCTCTACAGCTTCTTCCATCTCCGGCAGGGGCACATTGCGCTCGGCATGCAAATGCCCTTGCGGCACTTCAACCAAATGCAGCTCAATGCATGGTGCCAATTCCTTTTCGGGGAATTTCCGGTGAAATTTATCCAGCATCTCGCAAAAACGGCTCATCGCGTCCAACGGCTCCGCATCATTCTGCGGACGCTGCAGGATAATCGCGAAATCTTTTAACCCCAGCCTGCCAATCACGTCGGACTGGCGGCGCATGAACGTCATCTGCTCGCTCAGCTTTTGCATGACGTTATCGCCTTCCTCCTGCCCCAGCTTTTCCACGATATCGTCATAATTTGAAAAGTGCAGGAACACAATCAACGTACGCTCGCCATAGCGAATGGCGCGGTCAATCGCAGAATGGAACAACTGGTTAAAAGCCGCTTTGCCAACCATGCCGTTACCGGAGTGAATATGGTCTTCCTTGGCCAAATGATGGCTGATCTCCAAAAGACGCTCGGCGTTTAGCAGCTTGGTATCGATGTCAAAAGATGAAAACGGCTTGTTCAGCACATCGTTCGCGCCCGCCGTAATCGCTTCCTCCATCGTGCCGGTTTTGGAGAGCAGCAAAAGATAGGGGCGCGGAGCATCGCCAATGTTCCGCCACACGGCAAGCACCACGGGGCGCGGCTCTGCCAGCGGCGCGGGATCGACCATCACGC
>JAPPOU010000013.1:9343-25710 GCA_028817795.1 Alphaproteobacteria bacterium | reverse complement strand
CTCATTTACCTCGCGGCCAGCATGCTCTGGATGAAATGAATGTCAACAGAACCTAGCTCTTTTTGCTCTTCCACCGTCAGTTCGCGGACGGTAAAGGGCAGGCCTTGTTTGGCAACTTCCTCCAAAAACGGAACGGGCGGCAGTTGTTCAACGTTGAAGACGCCAGCGCCTGTCCACAGGCCCTTAATCATCATCATCGCGCCCGTCATGGCGGGAACGCCCGTGGTGTAGGAGACCGCCTGCGCGCCCACTTCCTTGTTTGTTGCGGCGTGATCGCAGACATTATAGATGATGTGGCGCTTGGTTTTGCCGTCCTTGACGCCCTCGATAATGCACCCGATGGATGTTTTCCCTGTGTAATCTTCGGCCAGCGACGATGGCGCGGGCAAAAGCGTTTTCAGGAATTCGATGGGAATAATTTCGACGCCGTTATGCACAACAGGGTCAATGCGCGTCATGCCAACGCTTTGCAGCACGTCAAGGTGTTTGATGTAATTGTCCGAAAACGTCATCCAGAAGCGGATTTGCTTCAAGCCCTTGATATTCTGAACCAGAGATTCTTCTTCCTCGTGGTAGATCAGATAGCTTTTGCGTGGGCCAACTTCAGGGTAGTCAATCATGCAATTAATCGACAGCGGGTCAATCTCGATCCACTGGCCGTCTTTCCAGTATTTGCCGCGCTGCGTGACTTCGCGAATGTTGATTTCAGGGTTGAAGTTGGTGGCGAATGATTTGCCGTGGTCGCCATCGTTGCAGTCGATGATATCGATTGTGTGGATTTCATCGAACAGTTTTTCCTGTGCATAGGCGCAATAAATATTGGTAACACCCGGATCAAAGCCGCAGCCCAGAACGGCCATCAGGCCCTTTTCCTTGAACTTGTCTTGATACGCCCACTGCCAGCTATATTCAAATTTCGCGACATCGCGGGGTTCATAGTTGGCGGTATCCATGTAATGCACGCCCGTTTCAAGGCAGGCATCCATGATCGGCAGGTCCTGATAGGGCAGAGCCATGTTAATGACGATGTCGGGCTTTACCTTGTTAATCAGCGCGACCAGTTCGGGCACGTTGTCAGCGTCAACCTGTGAAATTTCAATGGGGGTGGCGCAGTCTTTTTGCACGGCTTCGCATTTTGACAGCGTGCGGGATGCTAAATGAATTTCCTTGAATACCTCGCGGTTCATTGCGCATTTTTTTGCGACAACCGATCCTGCGGCGCCTGCGCCGATAATAAGTACCTTGCCTTCCATCATGTATCTCCTCGTGTTTTTTTATGCGTTCACAAGCTTGCGCTTTTTCGCAGGCTTTGTTTCAAACAGCGACATCAGCGGGGGTGATTGTACCGCAATTGTCTCGTATGCGCCAAATCCGTTAAAGCCGGTGCGCATGACGTTCCCATAGGCCCCGGTCTGACCGATTTCTATGTAATCCCCTTCCTTGATGCTGGCGGGCAGCATAAAGGGACCGGGCATGAAATCCTCGCTTGTGCAGGTCGGGCCGTAAAATGAAAAAGGTTTCAGCGTGGCATGGGGCTTGGCGTTTATCATGCGCACAGGGAAGCGCCAGTTCAGCGTGGTGCCTGCATCAAACAGGCTGCCAAAGGCACCATCGTTAATGTATAGACGGTCGCCTTTTCTTAGGTCGACGCGTACAACGACAGAAGCACATTCCGCAACCAGCGCACGCCCCGGCTCGCACCAGTAATCGTATGTGTGCGGCGTGGGCAGGTGGTCAAAACCGTTTATGATC
The DNA here is from genome assembly GCA_028817795.1 of Alphaproteobacteria bacterium. Classification (GTDB taxonomy): domain Bacteria; phylum Pseudomonadota; class Alphaproteobacteria; order Micavibrionales; family UBA2020; genus JAPPOU01. Next base: position 23,958 of record JAPPOU010000013.1, on the reverse strand, counting down.
GCGGCCATAAAGTTTTCCAGCGGCGGTGGGTTCATGCCCGTGTAAGCAGTCGGGAAGCCGCCGCCCACGTCATGGCGCGGTTTTTAGGGTCTCAGCAGCCTGCATCATTTGGTTCGCTTGCGCTTCAACAGGTTGGAAGTGGTAGCTGTGAAAACCTTCGGGGTTGCCGTCTGGCGGTGGTGGCAGATAGCCTCCGCGAAAATTTGCGCGGAAAAGCCGGGCTTGATAATAGGCAGCGCTGCCTTTTTTGAGCTTGCCGTCCTCTAGCTTGCGGATTTGGACGAGCTGCCGAAAGTGCTGGAATTCATGCATAAAATTACACATGAAGTCCTCTGCAGAGGTGTTTTTCAACTGTTGCGTGGTGAAGAGCATGGACGTTTCGGTCTGGAACAGTCCCCGCGCCGGGCTGGGTTTTTGCAATTCTGAGACAAGCATTTCCCCTACCGGCTCTGTTGGAAAGACGCTTTTCAAAAATGCCGTTGCTGTCGTATCGATGCCATCTTTCCCCTGTTTTTGAAATGCTGATTTAAGGGTGTCGCCGTTTGTTTTAAAGCTGCGTACGGCTGTCTTGTAATTTTGTGCATCTTGTTTTGACAAGAGGATGCCGGGAAATTCTGTCAGGATAGCCCTGTAAAGTTTTGCAAGTTTGCGGCGATGAAATGCGCCTTCCCTTGGGTCGAGCGCTTCATCTTTCTTAAGGTCAATATAGGCAAGGCAAAGGTTTTTCTCTGCGCGGTCAAGGGCAGAAAACGGCGCAAACAGTTCTGGCGTATCTGTGTGGTCGCAGGATTTTTCCAGTTCTTTGATAACGATTTCGTATCTGTCGTCAGGCATTTGGGTGTACATCTCATCCAATGTAACGGCCCATGCTTTCTCCCCGTTTTGCAGGCACCCCATGGCACGGGGGGGATTTCGCAGCCATGTCATCAGGGCAGCGATATATCCTTTCTCGCAAAAAGAGCGAAAATCTGCGGCGGCACCATCAATTTGGTCTAACAGGCTTTCTAGATGCTCCCGCTGCGTGGGGGCCATTGCGGCGGCATTGAAGGTTTGGGGCAGGTGCATTTTCTAAAAGCCTCGTAATTCTTTATTGCTTACAAGAGGATACATTATAATTTGATATTATGTCAAATATATATTGCGGAAAGCGTATGGCAGGCTATTTACTTGATAAATATACCTAATTTAATTCCTGAATGCGTGACGCCGTTTAGAAACCAAAAGCTTTTTTCAACGCTCTCCCTTTTTGCGCCAATTTTGCAGCAGGTTGGGAGAGGGTGGAAAGGCCGCGTTGTGCCTTGTCTGCTACGGCCCAGATTTTATCGCCACCTGTTCCGGCCAGCGCGCAGGTCAGGGATGCGGCATCATTGGCTTGTCTTTCGACGGGCTGGTCCATGTAATCATTTGTTTTAGCCAATGTCTCCAACTGGTTGGCGGCAACCATGGGCTGGAGGTATCCACCGTCCTGGTTGGCTTTAAACAGGCGTGCTTGGTAATAGGCAGCGCTGCCTTTTTGCAGTTTGTCATCCTCTAATTGTTGGACGAGCTGACGCTGGCGGCGGTGTTGATATTCGTGAATGTATAAAAACACGCCAAGGGCGGGTGGCAGCTTTTCCAGCTGGTCGCCTGCGTACATTGTATCAACCTTGACGTTGCTTGAAAAAGCGGCTGCGGCAAAGTTGGAATTAAGGGTCGCCATATGCAGGTGATCTGCGTTTTCATCAGGGCATGTCTCTGTGAACAGCCGCTTCATCATGGCGTTTTTCTCTTGCGTTGTTTTATGGGGCCACGCTGCTTGCATTAAGGGATGAAGGTGGCGCAATGTTCCGGCAATTTTCTGAGCGCCTGCGATATCTTCCTTTGTCGTGAGTATGTTTGGATATTCCGATAGCACTGTATTGTAAAGTTTTGACATTGTATTCCAGTGCGTTTCGTTCTGGGATGCGTCGACATGCTGGTTTCCCTGTTGTGCGGCATAGGCCATGCCGGTGATTTTCTGTTCGCGGGACAAAGCGTTAAGACGCGCAAATGTATCTGCGCCCCCGTTCTGGCTGTGGCAAATGTCTGCAAATTCATCGATGTAGTGTTGAAGACGGTCAGCGGGTATGCCGCTGAAAACTTGTTCGAAGGTGGAAAGGCGTTCCTTGTCATGATTGCTGAGTTTTTGGGTGGCCTCTTGCGGGTTGTCCAGCCAGACTTTCAGGGCTTTGAACTGCCCTGCCTCGTCAAAGCTTTTGCGGGCGGCGGCAGCTGTATCTATTTGGTCTAAAAGGTTTTCCAGTCGTTCCCGCTTTTGAGGGGGCATGGCAGCGGCATTGAAAGTTTGGGGCAAGCGGGGCGACATGAGGGCGAATCCTTTCTCTAATTTACGTATTGACAATAGGGGTGTCTATGTAATATGTCAATAACTGATTTCGAAATCGGTGAAAGACCAGATTTCACTGCATGCGAGAGCTGAAACCTGTATGATGCGCCGCATAATAATACAGAGGGTACAAAAAATGACTGAAACCATTCGCAATATCGCGATTATCGCGCACGTTGACCATGGCAAAACAACGCTGGTTGACCAGATGCTGAAACAAAGCGGCCTGTTCCGCGAGAACCAGCAGGTGGAAGAACGCGTGATGGACAGTAATGACCTTGAAAAAGAGCGTGGCATTACCATTCTGGCGAAGGTGACGGCTGTGCCATGGGAGCATAATGGTGAGGCGACGCGCATAAATATTGTCGATACCCCCGGCCACGCCGATTTCGGCGGCGAGGTTGAACGTATTTTGTCGATGGTCGATGGCGTGGTGGTGCTGGTAGATGCGGCGGAAGGCCCGCTGCCGCAAACCAAGTTCGTTTGCGGCAAAGCGTTGAAGTTGGGCCTGAAACCTATTGTCGTCATTAACAAGGTCGACCGTCCAGATGCCCGTATTGATGAAGTGCACGAAGAAGTCTTTGACCTGCTGGCAGGATTGGATGCCACGGATGAGCAGCTTGATTTCCCGCTGTTGTACGCATCTGGCCGCGATGGTTGGGCCTCGACAGAGCAAGATGGGCCGCAGGAAAATTTAACGCCGTTGTTCGAGCTGATTTGCAATCATGTGCCCGCCGCTGCGGGTGATGCGAACGCGCCGTTTTCGATGCTGGTGACGTTGATTGAAAACAACCCGTTCCTGGGCCGCCTTTTGACGGGGCGGATTATCTCCGGCACGGTCAAAACAAATGCTGCGATCAAGGCGCTGGATCTGGATAGCAAGCAAATTGAATCAGGGCGTGTCAGCAAGATTTTGGGCTTTACGGGGATCGAGCGCGTGCCGATGGAAACAGCGCGGGCAGGGGATATTATCTCCCTTGCGGGTTTGACCGAGGCAACGGTGGCCAATACGGTGTGCGATCCTGCTGTTAATACGCCCATACCGGCCCAGCCGATTGATCCGCCCACGATTTCGATGTCCTTTGCCGTGAACAACGGACCCTTTGCGGGGCGTGACGGGGGCAAAGTGACGTCACGCAATATCCGCGACCGCCTGTACCGCGAAATGGAAAGCAATGTGGCCATGCGCGTGAAAGATGGCGCAACGGCGGATGTGTTCGAGGTTTTTGGCCGTGGTGAATTGCAAATGGCTGTCTTGATCGAAACCATGCGCCGCGAAGGGTTCGAGTTGTGTATTGGCCGCCCGCAGGTTTTGTTCCGGACAGATGAAAACACAGGCGAAAAGCTGGAGCCATACGAAGAAGTTGTTGTGGACGTGGACCAGGAATATTCCGGCGCTGTCGTGCAAAAAATTTCTCAGCGCAAAGGCGAAATGATGTCGATGGACCCCTCCGGTGGGAACAAGGTGCGTTTATCGTTTATTGTGCCGACGCGTGGATTGATCGGTTATCACGGCGAGTTTTTAACAGACACGCGTGGCACAGGCATCATGAACCGCTTGTTCCATGGCTATGGTCCATACAAGGGCACGGTGGAAAGCCGCCGCACGGGCGTTTTGATTGCGATGAGCGAAGGTGAAGCAACGGCCTATGATCTTTGGAACCTTGAAGATCGCGGTGTTATCATGATTATGCCGGGCACGAAAGTTTATGAGGGCATGATCGTGGGCGAGCATAGCCGTGATAACGATTTGCCTGTGAATGTTTTGAAAGGCAAGAAGTTGACGAACGTGCGCGCCTCTGGTTCTGATGAACAGGTGAAGCTAATCCCGCCGCGCATTCTGACGCTGGAGCAGGCCATTACTTATATTGCTGATGATGAATTGGTGGAAGTGACGCCCAAAGCCATTCGCCTGCGCAAGCGTATTCTTTGTCCGCATGAGCGCAAGAAAGTGGAAAAGGCAACAGCCGCAAGCTAATCGCACTTCGTTTTCTGAAAAAGTTTGTGCCGTTTTGTGCTGCGCAACAAGTGAGCAATTCCCGCAGCTTGCGCGTTGCGTGTGGTCTTTGTTTGACGCTGCTTTGCAGAAAAAACTATACTGCCTTCGTTCAAACGGAGGATATCCATGAAAAATCACATGAAAAAAATTTCACACCGTGCACGCGCTTTTACGCTGGCAGCGGGTATTGCTTTATCTCCAGTCGGGTTTGCCGGCATGGCGCAGGCTGAAAACGCCGTTGCGCAAAGCGCTGAACAGCAGCGTGATATTCCCAAAACCGGCGGCAAGATTGTGAAAGCGATGATGGCGGAAATGGATGTCATGAAAGACAACATTAAGGAACTGAAGAGAGCTGTAGGGGGCGTAGATTACGATTCGCGCTTTCAGCGCACGCGCCGCAGCAAATACGGCAATACTGCAGAGCGTAAGAGAGAGGTCGCAAAGCTGGTGACAAAGATAGAGGCAAGCTGTGACTATCTCGAAAAGCTGCAACGGGCAGAATATGATACGCCCCAGCACAGAAAAGGTGGCACGGTCCATGCTCTTGAACATGCGGTAGGCGAGGGGTATCGCAGCAATATTCTTGATAAAATGGATGGCGTTCTTTTGAATATGCTTGAAGACAAAAAAGTCTATGGCGATAAACTTATCCGCAGGCTTTACAATGCACGCAAGCGTGTTGAGGGCAAGAAAGTTTCTGCAGCACCAGCCGCCGCGCCCGCAACGCCGCGTTTGGTTGCTTAAATGCAGGGAAGGACATGAAAAAATTTCAAAATCGTATGCGGGCTTTTTCCCTGTCTGCAGGGCTGGCCATGGCGCCTGCGCTATCTGCTGTAGCTAATGATGACTCAACAGAAGGCGTTTGCGCTAATGTCAAGGACCAGCCGCGTAATATGGGCAGCATGGTTAAGGCGCTGTGGGGGGCGAAAGATGAAATGGAAAAACATTTGAACGCATTGGAATCTATGCTGACCGGTATGGGGAAGGACTATTATAAAGGCCCCCAGCGTGACATGATGGTGAGAAGTTATTCCAAAAAGGTTTTGAAGACGACAGAAAAGTTGAAGTGTTATCTTGAGCTTGAAAACAGGATGCCAGACCATGTGGGTGATTCCGTGGTGCATCGCTATGCCCATTCAGTGGCGCAGAGTGAATTGAATCCGGTGCACAAAAAACTGCGCAGCCTTGCAGGTTATATGCAGAAACATCAGGTGCGGGAAAAATATAAATCTGAAGATGTGGCGCGTGTCCAAACGGCGTTATCGATGTTCGATAGTGCCTATACAGGGCCAATCCGCAAGTCAGATATTAAAAAAGCGCCTGCGCCTTAAACGCCGCGCTGTTCTTCTTTTTCAGACAGGCTGGAGCGTGCATCGAATATTTCGCGGATGCGCACGCTTTGGGTTGATGTTGTGCGGCAGAACAGGAATGGAAAAATTCCGTGGATAAAAAGAGCGATGCCCGTCAGTACCAGCCGCAATGACATTGTGGTTGTGAACTGCAGATGCTGCCAAAAGCTTTCTCCTGCTTCGGCGGGGTGTTCTGTATAGGATTTAAGGATGTGATGTAATGCCCTTTTGGGGCAGTCTGTCGGGATCTTGTCGGGAAACTTTGTTTTTTGCTGTTCCATGTGTCTTCACCTATGCGCATGCCTTTATGAAAGCATCAAAGATGCGATTGCCTGGGTGGTCTGTATGCCAGAATTTTTCCTGATGCCACAAGACCCCTAGCGCAAATTTTTTATTTTTAATTTCAATGCCCTCAATTATCCCGTCATGTGCATGCGCAGCAATTTGTGCATTTGGGTGCGCCGTGTCCGTAATCCCTTGTCGATGATAAGAGTTTACGGCCAGTTCTGTTGTTCTGGTGATCGCGGCTAAATGGGATTTGGGTGTAAGGGTGACAGCGTGGTCTTTGCGCCAGTGCTCTTCTTGTTTGATGTCACCATGTATTTTGCAGCCGTATAATCCTGCCAGCGCCTGCATCCCGTGGCAGATGCCGAATACAGGTTTATCCGCATTTAAAAAGTCCTGCATGATAGCGATTTCCACATCCATGCGGGCCGAGGTGTTATAGGGGTTTTGGTAACCGTCAGCCAGCCAGTCCTCCGGAAAAGCGATGCCGCCGCCAATATTTAGAATGCCGTCAAATTCCTTGACGACATTGTGCTGCATATGCGGCGTATAAAAAATGCCATAGGGATCACCGCCGTTGTTGACGATAGCATGAATGTAATCATGAGTGGCTTCATACCTGTCACCGCCCTTTGAAGTGTTTTCGTCAAGGATAACCGCGATTTTAGGGCGCATGGGCTGTTTCATCCGGCGTATATTGCCATGTGACGTCGAGGGGTGGCAGTACAGACGGGTCCGTCATTTCGTATTGATGCACGTCCATGATGGTGCCGTCCAGAAAGCTTGTATGCGCACCTTTGTTAGTGCGGAGATAGGTGAAGCCCAGCTTTTCGATGACGCGTTTGCTGGCCATGTTGTCGGCATAGTAGTTGATGGTCATTTTCTTTGCTTTGAAAAGGGAAAAGGTGCAATAAATGCAGGCAAGCGTGCCTTCGGTGGCATAGCCTTGTCCTTGGAAGCCTTTTGCGACCCAGTAGCCTGTTGTGAAGATGCTCGGTCCTTCATCCGTGGCGTTGATGCCGGTCGCCATAATGAATTTCCCGGTATCCTTGCAAAAGCCATGCAAATAGAAATCATTGTTTTTGGCTTTGTCTATGGCGGATAGGACATAGGCCTGCGTGGCATCACGTGATGCCTGATCGTTGGAAGACCATGCCATCCATTTTTGCAAGATTGGCCACATGGCTTCCTTTGCGGCTTGTATGGCGTCGATATCATCAAGGGTTGCGACGCGTAGGGTGATGCGCGGAGTTGTGATGGTTAGCGTCATTACATCCCCGTATAGTTCGGTCCACCGCCGCCTTCGGGCGTCGTCCAGTCAATGTTTTGTGTGGGGTCCTTGATGTCGCAGGTTTTGCAGTGCACGCAGTTTTGCGCGTTGATCTGCAGGTGTGGCTCTCCTGCATCGTTTTTGACAATCTCGTAAACGCCAGCCGGACAATAGCGCTGTGCGGGCTCGTCGTATTGGTCAAGGTTGACGCGAACGGGAATGGTTTCGTCTTTTAGTTTTAGATGGCTTGGTTGGTCTTCGGCATGGTTAGTGTTTGAGATAAAAACAGATGACAGGCGGTCAAACGTTAGAACACCATCAGGCTTGGGATAGTTTATAGGCGTGACATCTGTTTTGTTTTTTAATGTGTCATGATCGCTGCGGTTTTTAAATGTCCATGGGGTCTTGCCGCACAGCAGCGTATCAATCGCGCTGTAAAGAAAGCCCGTCCAGAACCCTTTGTGGAATGAGGGGCGAATATTGCGGACCTTGTGCAGTTCATCAAACAGCCAGCTTTTTTCAAAGGCGGCGCGATAGGTTGTGCATTCCTGTCCGGCCATATCGCCCGCATCAAACAGCGCGGCAAGGCTCTCAGCCGCCAGCATGCCCGATTTCATTGCGGCATGGTTGCCCTTGATCTTGGGCACGTTCAAAAAGCCTGCCGTATCGCCAATCAAAACCCCGCCGGGGAACGAAAGCTTGGGCAGAGATTGCAACCCGCCTTCTGATATCGCGCGCGCGCCATAGGACACGCGCTTGCCGCCCTCAAGATGCTTGCGCACATCGGGGTGGGTTTTAAAGCGCTGCATTTCTTCAAACGGCGAAAGATATGGGTTCTCGTAATCAAGCCCCACAACGAAACCGACCGAGACAAGGTTATCGCCATAGTGATACATCCATGACCCGCCGTATGTTTTTGAATCCATCGGCCAGCCGGTGGTGTGCACGATCAATCCTTTTTGGTGTTTGTCCGCCGGAATTTCCCAGACTTCTTTGATGCCAAGGCCATAGGTTTGCGGATCGCAGTCTTTGCGTAGATCATACTTTTCAAACAATTGTTTTGTCAGCGACCCACGGCAGCCTTCGGCGAAAATGGTTTGCTTGGCGTGCAATTCCATGCCGGGCTGGTAATTGGGGCCATGTTCGCCTGATTTTGTGACGCCCATATCGCCCGTTGCCACACCGTAAACAGCACCGTTTTCGTTGTATAAAATTTCAGAAGCGGCAAAGCCCGGATAAATCTCCACGCCCAGTGCCTGTGCTTGATCTGCCAGCCATTTAGCAAAAGCGCCAAGGCTGATGATGTAATTGCCATGGTTCTTCATTTGTGGCGGTGTCGGCAGGCGAAAAGATTTTTTTTCGGTCAGGAACAAAAACCTGTCTTCGCCTGCGGGCGTATCCAGCGGCGCGCCTTTTTCTTTCCAGTCAGGGATCAGTTCATCAAGCGCGCGTGTTTCAAAAACGGCGCCTGACAAAAGATGCGCGCCCACTTCCGATCCTTTTTCAAGGATGCAGACAGACATATCGGGCTTAAGCTGTTTCAGGCGAATGCCTGCGGCCAGCCCTGCGGGGCCAGCGCCCACGATCACGACGTCATAGGACATGGATTCACGTTTTTGCGCCTCGCTCATATTTCCGTAACCTTTTGTCTTTGCCTTATGCCCGAAATTGGGCTAGAAGAAGAGCTACTGTCGCATGAATCACAAAGGCCTGTCCATGGAGCCCGCTGTCCATCCCGTTCAGCTTTTACAGTTTTACGCCGATATCGGCGTGGATACGGTTGTATTGGATGCGCCGCAAAACCGGCTGGCGGTTTCTGCGCCATCGCAGGTCTTGAAAATGGCGGCGCCTGCTGCGCCCGCAACGGCCCCCGCCACGGGCGCGATAGCGGCAGAGGGGGAAGCCAAAGCCTTGGCCGCAGCCGCTGAAACGCTGCCAGCGTTAAAAGATGCCCTGCAAGCTTTCGAGGGGTTGCCCGCAAAGCGCACGGCGCGGCATACGGTCTTTGCAGACGGCAATCCTGAATCCCGCATTCTTTTTGTGACCGACGTACCAACGGCGGAAGATGACAGAACAGGTGTTCCGTTTTCAGGCCCCGTGGGCGCTTTGTTTGATAAAATGATCGGCGCGATCGGCCTTGACCGGACAAAGGTTTATATCACCAGTGTTCTCAACTGGCGTCTGCCGGGCGGCGCAAAGCCTGCGGCATCTGATATTGCGGTATCTTTGCCGTTTTTTCACCGTCATATCGCGCTGGCTAAGCCTGCGGTTATCATCCCCATGGGGGCTGTGGCAGCGCAGGCTATACTGGGTAAAAAGGCAAAAACGATTACGCGGGCACGCGGCAAATGGGCAGTTTATGAAGGCATTCCCGTCTTGCCCATGCTCCACCCCGAATACCTGATGGCGACGCCCGCGCAAAAGGTACAGGCCTGGGCCGATCTTTTGGCGCTAAAAGCAAAACTGGCGGAACTGGGGCTGTGAAGGATTCACAAAAACTGGGCCTGCAACTGCTCTATGGTTTGCGCTTCCCGCCGCAGCTTGATCTTGATGACGTGAAAGAGCTTATTGCTGCCGGGGCGGAGGTTGACTATAGGGATTCTTCGGGGGAAACGCCCCTGATGTGGGCTGTCAGATATAATAATACCCTCTTGGCAAAAATGTTGATTGAGGCGGGGGCGGATATGGATGCGCGCAACCGTTATGGCGAAACGGCGTGTGATATAGCCTCTGCCTTTGGTCAGGCGGAAACAAGGAACATGGTTCGGCAGGAACGGGAGAGGCGAGAGCTTACAGAACGCCTGCGCCAAGCGGCAGCGGCCGGGACCCCAAAGCCAAGAAAAATCAGGCGTTTTAAGGGCTTTAACCCGTGAAGGGGTTGTCACCCTGTAAATAAATTCATTGTTTATCAATGGCTTGCGCTTTTTTTGTGTGTGGGCATACAAATGCCACATTTTGCCCGTAAATTTATGTTAAAATTTTATTATATACGGAAAACAAAAAGGCGAATACACGTGCCAAAACGGCCGTTATCGCGTATAAGTGGAGGCTATTAAGATGAACAAGGTGAAGAGCTGGTCTTGAAAGACGCAAGCAAGGGCATAGCCCGCATGGGGCGTGGCGTTTTCTTTTTTCTGCCAATGTTGGCGGGGTGCATGGTTTTGTCAACTGTGCCAACCGCGCACGCATGGCTTTTGCCGGAAAAAAAGAAAGAAATTCGCGCCGATATGATTACGTGGCGTGACGCGCCTGCCGCGTCATTGATTTTGCCGCGTCGTAAGCCTGCCCGCGCGGCGGCATTGGCCGCGTTGGAGCCGGCATCGGGCGGAGCAGATATTGTGCTGCCGGAAAAGAAGCCTGCTATGGCCGAAGAGCCGCCGCCGGTTATAGATGGGTCTGCGGCTGTCATTCTGCCTGTGCCTAAAATGCGGCGCACGGCCCCGACAACCGCGCTTTTTGACAGTATGCTGGGTTTCATTGCAACGCCGCCGCGCCTGTCGGAAGAGGATGCGGCGCGTTATGCGCATATTTTTGCCTTCCAAGATAATGGCGAAATGGAAAAGGCGGATGCCGAGATTGCCAAGTTGGAAGACAGGCAGCTTTTGGGCCATGTTCTGGCACGGCGTTACCTTGGTGACGGTTATCGCAGCAGCTATGCAGAGTTGGCAGGGTGGATGGCGCAATATGCGGACCATCCGGATGCGCGGCGGATTTATGATTTGGCTTTGAAAAAACGCCCGGCGTCGGGGGCGGCGCCTTTGGTGTTGCCGCGTAGTGGACGCATGATTTCTGCGTTTCATGATTTCGATGTCGGTCAGCTGGGCCAGCCATGGCTGAATGAAAAGCGCTTTACAGGGCGCAAGCGCACGCTTGTAAGAATGGTAAACGTGCGCGTGTCCTCATCACGTCCGACGGCGGCATTGCGGTTGATTGAGACAGATGAGGCAAAGTCTCTTTTCTCAAAAACGACCTACGACGCGCTGCGGGCTGAAATTGCGCAGTCTTATTTTTACAACGGCAAGCCGGAAGAGGCGTTTAAGCTGGCCGCTGCCGCTGCAGATCGTTCCGGCGCGGAATTGCCGCTGGCCGGGTGGATTGCGGGCCTGTCTTCCTTTAAAGCTGGCGAATATAACGCGGCAGCAGGGTATTTTGCCCGTGCGGCCAGCAGCCAGCGTGCTTCGGCTTGGTTGGCGTCTGCGGCGGCGCATTGGGCGGCGCGGTCTTACCTGCGGGCACGGCAGCCTGACAAGGTCGGGTACTGGCTGGTGCGTTCTGCGGCATGGCCGCGCACGTTTTACGGCCTGATTTCTATTAAGATGCTGGGGCTGGAGCAGGCGCGCTTTAACTGGGATGCGCCACGCCTGACAGACAAGCGTGTTAAAACCCTTTCGCGCACGGACGCGGGTCGCCGCGCATTGGCGCTGGCCGATGCAGGCCAGCCGGAATTGGCCGGGGCGGAGCTGCGGCAGATGGATACAAAGAACGATCCCGCGCTGGAAGAAGCCATGGTGGCACTGGCGCTGGAAACGGGTATCCCCGATGTGGCTTTGCGCATGGGCAGTTCTTTTCATGATGTCGGTGGCAACCCTTATGATGTCGCGCTCTATCCGGATGGGGCGTGGCGTCCCGAAGGCGGCTTTGCTGTTGATCGTGCATTGGCTTATGCCTTTATCCGGCAGGAATCCAGGTTTGTCAGCGATGCCAAAAATCGCGGTTCCGGCGCGCGCGGTCTGATGCAGTTAATGCCGGCTACGGCAAAACATGTTGCTCGTAAAAAAGGCATGCGTATTGATACATCCGATCTTTTTGACCCCACAATCAACGTGACGCTGGGGCAATCTTATCTGGAATCGCTTTTGGACGAGCCTGTCGTGAACGGTAATCTGTTCCGCCTTGCTGTGGCCTATAACGCAGGCCCCGGCAAGCTTGCCCGTTGGGAGCGTGAACTGGACTATGCGGCTGACCCGCTGCTGTTTATTGAATCCATCCCCGTTGCCGAAACGCGGATGTTTGTGGAAAGGGTCATGACCAATTTTTGGATATACCGCCTGAAGTACGGCCAAAAGACGGAATCGCTAGACGAAGTGGCTTCTGGCGCTTGGCCTGTTTATGTCGCGCAGGATACCCGCCGTGGCAAGTCCTTTGCGGCGGCGTGGCAAGTGCTAACGCGATAGTAAATTCATATATTTCAATGTGATAGGCTAAGACGCTTTTTGGGCTTGTCCATGGCGATAAATTATGGTAATTTTTTGCCATGGATAGTTATGACCATATGTGGAAAGCGGCCAAAGATAAAAATTGGGATGCTGTTCGGGCTTTACTTGAAGCCGATGCGTGCGATGCGACGGATAGGGCAAATACTTTGACCTGGGCCTTGCATTATGGTGACCGTGAGATGGCAGGGCTTTTAGTCTCGCATGGTGTTGACCCGTATGAGATTGACACAGGCAGTGGAAAACCGCCTATATCCTATGCGCGCTCTGATGATATGCGCGAGTTTGTTGCGCAAAAATCTATAGAGCTTGGATTGTGTGATAATATCACCATGTCCTACAGTCTTGCCGGGCACGGCATTAAAGAGGTGTATAGTTTTCCCAAAAAAGAGCGCATTTCCTTTGCCCTGAATGCCAAAGGGGAGATTTGTGGATTGATGCGCCAGCCTTTTGCGGATATCCAGTCCTTGCCTGATCTCAGAAAGGCTTTTGATATGCACCGCGCACGCGGCGGCAAAACGCCGGAAGAAGAGGTTTTTGGTGATGGTATGCGGCGCACGGTTTTAAAGAAGATCTTAAAGCCGGGATAATGCAGCTTTCTTTACGATAAGCTTATGTTGCGGCTATAATGCCAGCCTGACAGAATCACGCACGCAGGAACAGCCGCCATGACAAGCACGAACGAAATTCGTAAAACGTTTTTGGATTATTTCAAGAAGCAGGGGCACGAGATTGTGCCATCGTCATCCCTTGTGCCGTCGAACGACCCGACGCTGATGTTTACCTCTGCGGGGATGGTGCCATTTAAAAACGTTTTTACCGGGACGGAAAAGCGACCCTATACCCGCGCTGTTTCCGTGCAAAAATGCTTGCGCGCGGGTGGGAAGCACAACGACCTTGAAAATGTGGGTTATACGGCCCGCCATCATACGTTTTTTGAAATGCTGGGGAACTTTTCCTTTGGGGATTATTTTAAGGAAGAAGCGATCCGTATGGCGTGGGAACTGATTACACGCGAATACGACATGGATAAAAAAAGGCTTTATGTCACAGTGTACCACACCGATGATGAAGCCGTAGACTATTGGAAGAAAATCGCAGGCCTGTCCGATGACAGGATTATCCGCATTGCAACCAGCGATAATTTTTGGTCGGCGGGTGATACGGGGCCGTGTGGCCCCTGCAGTGAGATTTTCTACGATCAAGGGGAGCATATTCCGGGCGGCCTTCCGGGAACACCTGAGGAAGACGGTGATCGCTATCTTGAATTCTGGAACAACGTTTTCATGCAGTACGACCAGTTGCCCGGTGGTGAACGCGTGCCGCTGCCCAAGCCGTCCATTGATACGGGGCAGGGGTTGGAGCGTTTTGTGTGCATTTTGCAGGGCAAGACCAGCGTGCATGACACCGACATGATACGCACGATTATCGAGTCATCGGCCCATGAAACGAGTACGGACCCTGACAATGTGTCGCACAAGGTCATCGCGGACCATTTGCGCGCGACCAGCTTTATGATTGCAGAGGGTATTCTGCCGTCAAACGAGGGCCGGGGCTATGTGCTGCGGCGGATCATGCGTCGCGCCATGCGCCATGCGCATCTTTTGGGTGCGAAAGACCCGCTGATGCACCGTCTCGTCCCCACATTGCAAAAACTGATGGGAGATGTGTACCCAGAGCTGCGCGAAGCCGGGGATTTGATTACGGCGACACTGGAGCGGGAAGAGCTGCGTTTTAAACGCACGCTTGATAAAGGCCTTGCGCTGCTTGAAGCGGAAACAGAAAAACTAGGTGACGGCCAGAAGCTGTCGGGCGATGTTGCCTTCAAGCTGTATGACACTTTTGGCTTTCCGCTGGACTTGACGCAGGATGTGTTGCGCCGTGAACAAAAGCGTGAAGTGGATACGGACGGTTTTGACGCTGCGATGGAAAAACAGCGCGAAACGGCCCGCAAATCATGGGTAGGCTCTGGTGCGGCAGCAACGGAAAAAGTCTGGTTTGATATCCATGAAAAGCACGGCGCGACAGAGTTTATGGGATATGCCAATACCCATGGCGAGGGCGTTGTTTTGGCGTTGGTGAATGACAAGGGAGATATTATTACCGCTGCCAATAATTGCGATGAGGTTTTCGT
>JAPPOU010000013.1:0-9333 GCA_028817795.1 Alphaproteobacteria bacterium | reverse complement strand
GGTTTGCGTTGTGACCAACCAAACGCCGTTCTATGCCTAATCCGGTGGGCAGGTCGGGGATACGGGCACGATTGTTGAGGGCAAGGGAAAGTTGTTCGTGACGGATACACAGAAAAAGCCTGGTGGCGTTTTCGTGCATATCTGCAAGGTTGCGGAAGGCGACATTAAAACGGGCGATACGGTTGAAATGCAGATCGACGTTTCCCGCCGCAATGATATCCGCGCCAACCACTCGGCAACGCACCTGTTGCACGCAGCGCTGCGCCGTCATTTGGGTAAGCATGTCGCGCAAAAGGGGTCGCAGGTGACGGCAGACCGGCTACGCTTTGATATTAGTCATACTGGTGCTTTGACAGACAAGGAACTGGTCGTGATTGAAGGCGAGGTGAATGACCGTATTCGCCTGAATGCCGGGGTGACAACCCGTTTAATGCCGATCGACGATGCGAAAGCAGCGGGCGCTATTGCGATGTTCGGCGAAAAATATGACGAGGAAGTGCGTGTGCTGGCCATGGGCGGGGAAGATGAAGAGGGTAATCCTTACTCCATCGAGCTATGCGGCGGTACGCACGTGAAGCGCATGGGGGATATTGGGGTGCTGCGTATTGTCTCTGACAGTGCGCTTGCCGCAGGTGTGCGCAGGATCGAGGCTGTGACGGGCCGTGGCGCACTGGCCTATATGGCTGAACAAGAAGAACGGCTGAAAGCGATTGCCACTGCATTGAAAGCCGCGCCTGCTGAAGCTGTGCAGCGTGTCGAGGCTTTGGTGGCGGATAAAAGAAAGCTGGAAAAAGACGTCGCTGATCTGCGCCGCAAGCTGGCAGCGGGTGGTGGTAATGCTGCTGAAGCCCCTGAAACAAAAGAGCTGAACGGCATTAAGTTTACAGCGCGTGTCTTGCAAGGCGTGCCTGCGGGCGATTTGAAACCGCTGGCAGATGATATCAAAGGTAAGCTTGGCTCCGGCGTTGTCGCGCTGGTGTCGATTGCCGAAGATGGCAAGGCTTCGTTGGTGGTCGGTGTCACGAAAGACCTTACGGAGAAAGTGGATGCCGTGAAGCTGGTGCGCGCGGGCGCGGAAAAACTGGGCGGCAAGGGCGGCGGCGGTCGCCCCGACATGGCGCAGGCCGGCGGTCCGGAAGGTGGCAAGGCTAATGATGCCGTGACGGCGATTGAAGCGGCGCTGGCGGTTTAGATTTTATGCCGTATTCGGCTGTGGATTGTTACGTGCCGCCAAAACCTGCGCTTTCAAGGCCGGGCGTTCAGATATGTCGCGGACGTTGATCTGGGTCTGGATAAAAAGATCATTCAGTTTGAATTTATATGCGGCAGACATGATGCGGTCTGCATAATTCTGGCGTGTGTCCTCGTCCAGTTTGATGTTGATGTCTTGTATAGTTACGCCTTCAGGCTTTAAGAACGGCTGGAAGAACCGCGCACCGATATAAAATGAAAACCAGTCCGGTGACTGTAACGCCGTGGAGGCTGTTTTATGAAGTAGCTCCATATCGTTGCGCATCAGACTAGTAGGTGATGTGTTTCCTTTCAGGAATGTGTATGTAGAAAGGGCTTTTTCGACCCCCAGTGATGGAGGGCGGTGGTCTGCCGCAAGATTATCTGCGCGCTCCAGCATGTCTTTGGGGTTTGTTGCTGACAGTGCCTGTGGAGAAATGTTGTAAATGATATGATCGATCACCTGTGCCGTCATGTGGTCTGCATTATTGTGGGTCAGCATTTCCATGGCGCGGAACCATGCAATGTGTTCTGCAAGTTCGGCCCCGTCTTCTTTAAAGCGTTTGATGTGGTGCAGGGTGGCGGAAGAATCCGCCTTCATTTCGCAGCCTATATCGATATCTGTAAGGCCACCGGCCGTTGCGCAATGCCCCAATGTTTCGTGATCGAACAGGAACGATCTTATTTTGTCAGGGTCTTGCCCGTCGCCTATATCCGATAAATCCATATCATCGCTAAAAACAACGCTGCGCATGCCCGAAGCGGCATGGTGGGCGGCTTCCGGGGCGCGTCTTTTTCTGACTTTTTCTATTCTGTGTGCAAGAAACTTGCGTACTTCCACGTCTTCTACGGTTTTTTTGCGGCTGTCGTCGTCACACAGCACGCTGAGGCCTTCCCGCCCTGCATTGGCTTTAAAATGCACCAGCAGCGTATTGCTCAGGGCAAAGCCGTATTGTTCCAGTGTGTTTTGTGCCTCTTTGTTAAAATCAAACTTATAAGACATTTTTGACCTCCGCATGTGTAGAAGCCTGTGGCGCGGGGCTTATATACTGTTCCAGTTTTTGATATAAGCCTTCCATCCCAAATGCCTTTGCGCGGTTTGCCAGTTTTCGGGCATAGGCTTTTTGTTTTGTTCCCGGCATTTTGATGATGTGTTTGCCTGCTTGAAACCCGCCCGGCTGCAAAAGCGGTGTCATCAGGCGCGCGCCAATATAAAATGTTGCCGGGTGGGCGGTATTGAGTGCCGTATCCATGATTTGTTCCCATACAACGTTGCTGTTGCGGGCCAGATCGTCAGTGCTAATTTTCCCCTTAAGGTGTGACCATGCCTGCATCGCCTGCTCTAAATCGCTTTCAGGGAAAGCATGTTTGTTGACCATGTCTGTGATAATCTCCACCGTTTCTTCCGGCGAAAGCGCGCGTGCTATTACAGGTGTAATGTTGTCGGTGACAGCGTCGATGACAGGGGATGTCATGTATTTTGATTTCCCTGTTTGCAGGGAATCATGCAGTCGGTACCACGCGACGTATTCTGCGATATCTTTACCTTTTTGCCCGAACCTTTGTATCTGTTGCACAGCACCGCCTCCATCCGCGTAACTTTCCGTCATGTGGGGGGGGATGTGTTCTCCGCCCATGGCGTTGGGGATCAGGATATGAAATTTTTCATGGTCGAAAATAAAAGCCTTCAGCTCTTCTTCGTTCTGCCCGGCCATGATTTGCGTGACGTGGGAAGCTTCGCTGTAAATAATGCTGTAAGCGTCATGTGCGGTGTGGCGCAGTGCAAGGCAGCTATCTGCTTTGCGGTATTTCTCCAAATAGCTTGAAGCTTCGCCCCAAATATCCGGCGTATCCTGCATAAGCTGGCTGTGCGCTGCAGAGGCAACGATAAAATCACGCATGTCACCGGATTTGTTATTAAATGAAACAAACAACGTTTTTGCGTGCATCACGGCATGTGCCGCCATGGCCCGGTTGGCCTCGGCGGTGAAATCAAAGGTATATGCTGCGCTCTTTATCGTGGCTGTCACGCCGGTTGCTCCTCCTCAAAAACACTTAAGAGATTTTATAATATTATGTAATATATAGCAATGGAAAACAAAACCCATTTATATCAATTGCTTACAGTGTTTTTCATGTAGGTGGGGGGCAAATATACCAAGGAAAAACATTGCCTTATCCCGAATCTGGCGGTATAACGGCGCACCGCAACAAAGAAAAAAGAGGGAATATCATGGCTGCGAAAGAACGCACATTGTCCATTATCAAACCTGACGCCACCCGCCGTAACCTGACGGGCAAGATCAACGCCCGTTTTGAAGACAACGGCCTGCGCATTATCGCGCAAAAGCGCCTGTGGCTGACGGAAGAACAGGCAAAGAAATTTTACGACGTGCATAAAGATCGCCCGTTCTATGGCGAGCTGGTCAACTTCATGATATCCGGCCCCGTCGTTGTTCAGGTGCTGGAAGGTGATGACGCCGTTGCCCTGAACCGCAAAGTCATGGGCGCAACCAACCTTGCGAATGCAGATGAAGGCACAATCCGCAAGGATTTTGCGGAGTCGATCGAAGCAAACTCAGTGCACGGTTCCGACAGCCTTGACAACGCCGCCCGCGAAATTCGCTTCTTCTTTAGCGAAACGGAAGTTGTTGGCTAAGACTGTCCTGTTGTTGCAGGGTGGGTTATTTTTTCTTCCAGGGCTGAGATAACTTTCACCAGAAAGTCATCTACCTCCTCGTGTGCAACGGGGGTGAATTCTTGGCCCTGCCGCATTTTTAAGGCTTTTGCGGCGAGATGATGCTGCGGTTCTTGCGCCAAGACCCACTCTGCGCCTGCAGACTTTGAAATAAGCGCGTTTTTCGCAGCGTAATGCCATGCTCGGCACGCATTCAGGATAGCGTATTGGCCTGCAGGATCATGGAACGTGTCGCCTATTGTCTTTCTATGCCATGTCAAAACATCGATGAGCGCTTGCAAGAGCAGAGCGCGGGGAACAGGCGAGAACACTGTCTCTGCAGATGGGCCGTATAAGGGTAGGCCACTGACCCTGCAGGTTTCTTGATAGATCAGCATTTCACGGCTTGTGCCGCCATTGTTAATTTCTGTATCCCATGTTTGGCCCGTTGCAAACCAGAAATCATATTCTGGTTCCGGTGTGGGGTCCTTGACAGTGTCTTCTGTCAGCAAGACTAAATCCATGCCTGTTGCAGGCACGGGGAGTTGTGCGTGTGTGATGCGGCTGCCCAGTTTTGTTTTGAGCGCATCGTTTAACGGGGCTTTAACAACGCCAATGATATCTATGTCGCTTTTTTCGCGGTTATAGTTGTTCTGTGCGATGGAGCCTTGGACGTATAACCCGGTGAGTGCGCTTCCCAGCGTGTCTTGGCATGCAGAGGCGAGGTCTTTCAGATATGCGCGGGTTTCTGTATCCATGCTGACCCTAGTCAATCGTCAGCAAGACGCCAGCACCCACCGCGATTTGGTAGAGGATTTGCACGATGTCCTTGGTCGTTTGCATGGCTTTTGTATCAACGCGTGGCAGGATCAGCAGGCGGTCTCCGGCGTGGATTTCAGGATCGCCACTGCGCAGGGCGTCTCCATTGGGGTGGATCACGACAAAGTCACGTTTTTGCGCGCGTTCGGTAAAGCCGCCTGCCATGCGGATATAGTCATCCACATCTGCGCCATCGTGCAAGACGACAGTGCGCGGCAGCACGACTTCGCCTTCAATGGATACAACGTTGGTCTTTTGCGGGATGATGATTTCATCGCCGTCTTCCAGCGGCAGGTCATGGAATTTCCCGGCCTGCATCACGACAACGCGCCCTTCGGGCTGTACGTTTTTCACACGGCTGACGAACTCTTCGATCAATTGCGCCTCATGCGCGCGGATCAGGGCTTCACCGTCTGATTGCGCGGGGGCGGTCAGCGCGCTTTGCAGCAAGCGGTTTAAAGATTCGTCCATGGCCTGTTTTTGCATTTTTGCAACGCTGGCGCGGCGGATATAAACGGATTTGGTATCGGCAATGGCGGGGTCCACCTGAATCTGGTCCAGAACGCGGGACAGCATTGTATGCTCCGGCACGGCCAGCAGCGTGCTGCCGGATGTGCGGCCATTGATTTTAACGGTGATATTGCCGCCATCCTGTCCTGCATGAAGGTGGATTTGATCCCCGTCGCGCAGCCCTGCGTTTTGCAGGTCTTTCAGTGGCATGACCTTTGTATAAGGTTTACCGTCGCGGTGCCCTTTGACAAGGCCGTGCGTTGCAGCGGGCAGGGGGTGGGCCAGGCGTAGAACATCAAGACCGATCGCACCAAAGGCGGGAACCTCGTAAAGTCCGCAGCGGCGCACATCCCCGCCCACGGCGACTTGCAGCGTTGGGGCGGCAACGGTAATGACATCGCCCGGTTGCCAGAGGATGTCAGGTGAAACGCCGTTTTCAAGGAAATCGTAAAGATCGACTGTGGTCGTTTTCCCGTCTGCTTGTGTGACCTTCACGCTGCGATAGCTGCCGCGCCCGGCCAGAATGCCGCCTGCGCGTTGCAACCAGACGACAACATTATCTTGTGCACTGCCGTAATATTGTCCGGGCCGCGCCACGCCGCCGGTGACGAGTACGGGCGTGCCCGCGTTTTGCTCCAGCCGCGCATAAACTTGCACGCTGTCCTTATACACATGGTCTATTTCTTTTTGGATATGGGCGCTCAGCTTGTCCTCCGGCACGCCTGCGACATGCACAGGGCCAACGCCTTTGATGAAAATAAACCCTTGGCTGTCGACGCTCTGGACTTGTTCATCCTCCACAGCCCCCCAGGCGGCAAGCCCGATGCGGTCGCCAATAGCCACGCGCTGCTTGGGCGACATAAGCGCTGCGCTTGATTTGGCAGGCCCGTTCAGGAACAGGGACTGGCCGAACGGTTGAATTTCGCAAGGCGGTTCTTCTTCCATGCCCTGTGTGTTCTGGGGGTGTTGTGCGGTTTGTGCTTGTGTTGCTTGTGCACTAGCCGTAGGCCCGGTTGTGGGTGCCGTCATACTGCTGTTGCGTGCGTACCCGGTTTGCGCAAACGCATTTGCGGACATGCTGAGGAACAACAGGCTTGCCAAAAAGACCGCACGGAACAGGAGGGGGAATTGTGCCATGGAAAAAAGCTCCTTAACGGGCGGGGGTATGAGGCTGGGTGAACAAGGTGGCATCAATATGCCAGATATCGCTGCCTTGCGGACTGCAGGCTGTCCATGCGCTGTCTTGCGTTGTCAGGCGGCGGCAATCGAAACCGCGCGCGGAAACGTAGCGCTCGCCCTTGCCGCTTTCCAACAGGGCTTTAATGGCGGCATGTTGTGCTGTGGGCACAGCCTTGCTGAAAAGATAGGTAGGGCCTTTGGGCGTGGCTGTCATGGGTGCGGGTTTGGGCTGGCACGCCGTTGAAACGGTCACGCACAAAATGGCGATAACGATGTGGTGCAATTGCTGCATGTCACAAAACAAACACGGTAGTTGATGCGGTCTGTATTGATAGCATGGCCGGGAAAGGGGGTTCAACGGGAGAGAGGGTATTAAGTTTTCATAACCTGTAAAGCGGGTGATTATTTTGGAACGGCAGGCTTGTGCAGAGGCAAAGACTACGTTATGCCGCGTGCAAGCCTTCTTTTTAAAAAGCCTAGCGTTTTACGGCCTATAGCGAAAAGGCGCTGCGCGGGTGGCAGGGCTGTGATTTCAGCGCGGCGTTGTGCGCGAACGTGTTTTTCAAGGGTGGCGGCTTGTGCAAGCAAGGTCGCGCCCGCCATTTTTTCCGCCATGATACGTTCTTCCAGCAGCGGGAGGTTGTCGTTGATATGAAGAAGGTGGCGGTTTGCCCATGTGCTGTTTGTCTGTGGCACGGCACCGTTAATCAGTTCATCCAGCATCATCATGCAGCCTGAATGCCTGTAGTGGCCGTTGCCCAGTTCCAGCGAAATGCCAAAATCTTTTATAAGCGCGGCGGGGATGCCCAACGTCATGCATTCCATAGCTACGGTGGATGAAATGGCGATGCACAGGTCGGCATTTTCAAAAACTTGTGCGACTGGCCCTGCCAGGAAACGAAGGTTTTTTGGCACATTGCCACGACAGTGTCTTTTTATGGCGGCGTCAATGGGGCGCTTTGTTGTATGGGCGCTGGTAAAACCCGGCGCGTTTTTCATTAGGATCGTTAGTGTTTTATCCGGGTTGTGCTGTGCCAGCGTGACAAGCTTTTGGGCGAGGTGTTTTTTTTGCGCTGTTTTGCGGGGCAGTTCGGCCTGATCGATGAACCATATGTTTTTTGTGTCGGTCGGGGGATGCGCCCGCTGGTGTTGGCGGTTATTGCTGAATGCGGGCAGGCCGAACAATATGCCGTTCTCAGCAGAGACACCCGCATCTGCGCAAAAGTCTGCGTATTCGTCAAAGTCATCGTGATTGTTGAACAGCACGATATCGCTGGCCGCCCGAGCGGCAAACCCCTCGATCTGTCCCGGTGCGCGAATACCGGGGTAAAGGGAGATAACAGTTGGTCTTTGCGTGGTGTTGTGCGCGGCGGCGTGAAAATCACGTAAGGCCGTGCGCAGTAAAGGCCCGCCGAAGGCAAAGAAGAGGGCGTCTGTTTTCGAAAGATTGTCGGGTGTCAGGAGCGTTTCAAGCGTTGTGATGCTTTCAATGGGGGGGAGCGCATCCCCCATATCGGAACGGGTCTTGGCAATCTGTGCCTCCCCGCTGTCAACGGCATAGAGGAAAAAACGCGGGGTAAAGCCTCTGTCACGAAAATAGGCGGCAATGGGCAGGGAGGCCCGCAGGTAAGAATCGTAAGTAAAGATGAAAGCGATATCGTTCACGGAGGGTTATGACGCTTTTTCAGTCAGCGTGCCATTGATGACGGAGAATTGCGCGCTGAATTCTTCTTGTGCCTGCTGCAGTTGCTGTGGCGCGCCGATGTCAATCCAGTATTCCCGCACAGGGAAAGCAGAGGTTTTCCGCCCTTTTGCCGCCAGTTGCTGGAAAAGCGTGGGCATGTCAAAAAAGACGTTATCGGGAATTTCTGCGATGACGTCAGGGTTGAGTACATACATGCCGGCATTCACGAAAAATTTCTGTTCTGGTTTTTCGGTGATGTTTTTCAGCCTGTCGCCCTCGACATCAACAACCCCAAAGGGCACTTCAAAATTATATTCGCGAATGGCCATGGTGGCTTCCGCGCCAGTGGATTCGTGGAATTCCATGAGCCTGTCAAAGCGCACGCCTGTTAAAAGGTCACCGTTTTTCACGATCATGGGGTGCCGGATATCATCTTCGATCAGGCTGAGCGCCCCTGCGGTGCCCAGCCGCTTTTTTTCGTTGATATAGCGAATTTGGCACCCCAGATGACGGCCATCGCCGAAATGATCTTTGATTTGTTCGGCCTTGTAGTTGACGGCAATGTAAAAATCATAAAACCCTTGCTGAATAAACCGCCGCAGCGTGATTTCAAGGATCGGCATGTCGTCGATCCTTAACATGGGTTTGGGCGTGTTTTCGGTCAAGGGGTGCAGGCGCGTGCCAAGGCCGCCCGCCATCAGGCAGACAGGGTTTTTGCGCTCTGTTGTCGGGCTTGTGCCCTTGAACGTGCTAACGCCGCTGATATGGCCATCGCTATTGGTTAGAACCAAAAGCCGCACGGACTGGCGGCGCATAATTTCATGCTGTTCTGTCGCTGATGTGTTGTCCGGCACAGTGCGCGGCGTTTTGTTCATGATGGTTGACACGGGCGCGTCGATGGAAACCTTGCGCAATGCGGCCCTTCTAAAATCGCCGTCCGTGACTGTTCCTAAAAGTTTGTCATCTTTATCCACAACAAGTGCGGTCTGGAAGCTGATGTGCTGGTCAATAATTTCCAATGCCCGGCTGATGGATTCATCCGGTGCAAGGCAAAGGGGTTTCCATGTATTGAGAACAGGCATGGTTTGCGATGTGCTATCTTTCGTGGGCGGTTATGAAGTGCTGCATTTTTTATATGGGATTAACCAAAGGGGGTAAAGTCGCCACTTAACGTTATGTATTGTGGATAACTGGGATAAAAATTTACGGAATAAAATTAAAGACAGATATAGAC
>JAPPOU010000052.1:2993-7135 GCA_028817795.1 Alphaproteobacteria bacterium | reverse complement strand
AGACAAAGGTATCCACAGCATGCAGCCAAAAATCTCCCACAGATATTTTAAGGGGCGGGAGAAAAAAGAGATCGAGAAGGCAGCCAAAAGACGTATTCATATGAATGAACATATCTGGGATGTCTATCTAAAAAAGTTCGCCGATGTTTTGATTGATAAGTATGAAGAAAAAGTTGAAGAAGCACTGAAACAACAGCAGCAACAACAACAAGGCGGACCGGATGGTGATGACGACGGCAACGGCGGCCCCGGTGACGATCAAAATGGCAGCGGCAGCCCCGGTGGCGATCAAAGCGGTAGTGGCTGGGGTGATGATGCGCAAAATGGGCAGAGTGGCGGCTCTGGTAGCGGCCAAAAGCCGAGCCAAGGAAACGGGCCTTCCGGTTCTGGATCTGGCAAGAAGAAAAAACCTGTTAATGATGACCTGAAAGATCAGATTGATGACATTGCCAATAAGGGCAAGGACGAAAAGAAAGGCCAGAAGCCTGGGAAAAAACAAAACGGCTGGGATAAAGGCAAGCAACCCAAGCGTGATCCGGGCGCGCCTGAAAAGCGCGTGGGCGACAAAAAGAAAGAAGCCGTTGTTGACGATAAGAAAAAACGCGGTGGGCAGGGTAACGGCAATGAAGGCGATGGCCGTGGCGACCGCCCGAATAAACCCCTGCCAGAGCAAGGCGATACAGGCGTGGGCGATCAGGCCGGACAAGGGCGCGAGGTTGATTTAGCAGGTTTGGCCAAAGGCGATTGGAAGGAGTTCCAAAGGCGTTGTTTGGAACTGGCGCCGGTTATCAGCCGTATGCGACAATGGAACCGTAAGATCAGGGATGAACAAAAGAAAAGAGTGGCGAAGTCTTCCACGAAAGTGCACGACTATACGCCTATAGATGGTGATTTTGCAGATCGTCTTGACCGTGACCGCGTCATGGAGACAAAAATGCGCCAAGCCGCAGGCCAGCCACCATCGGAAGAAGGGCTGAAAAAGTTTTTTGACGATGAGTCATCGACAGTCAGCGCCTCTATTGAAAAGTTTTACATGATTGATGGTTCCGGCAGTATGCAGTATGTGCAAATGGGCAATGGCGTGACGGCGATGGATACGGCAATTCAGTCGGCTGTTATTGGGTTTATGGCGGATGTTCAGGAAGGGATAGACGCCTATATTATGATTTGGGGCGATGACCCGTTGACAGATCGCCACATTCTGGCTGCGCCGGGCATGGATTTGAAAAAGGTTGGTGAAAATCTGGAACAATTCAGGAACGGTACGGGTGGCGGCACGTCTTTGGAGCCGGGTTTGGTCAACGCTATTGAGCGCATGGCAAAACACAGATCAAAGCCGGGTACGATCAGTGGCACGTCGCACGTTCTGGTTTATTCCGATGGCGATATTTATGATGTCGAGCCAACGCAAAGGGTATTGGAAAAGATGGCACGTACGACAAATATGTCAGTTGACGTGGCGGTTTTGCGCGATCCGGCCCACAAAGACCATATCACAAGCATGGAAACAACATTTGAAGACGTGCGAAAAAGCACGGGCGCGAAAAATCTGGGGGTTGTGCGTGGGCATGACCCCAACGAAATACCGCTGGATCTTGGGCGGTTGATGTTGCGGCGGCTCAAGCAGTTCAAAGTGAAGACAGAGCCGGACGTAGAGAAGCGAAAACGGATGCGGCAATTGCATACCAAGGTGCAGAGGCCGCAAGGGTAAAGGTTTTAACAGACATTAGGGATCAACAAAAACAGGTTACTTGACAGGGAGATAGAAAAATGAGCGACATGACAAAAGATACAAACCCAAAGAGCTTTTCAGGAAGAAAAGTGTCTGAGTTGACGGATGCGGATAAAAGCGCGGTCAGGCGCCCTCTGGGTGTTCCGGGTTTGCCTTATCCCATGGTGCATGTCGCAGATGATGCGGGGGCAGATGCCAGTAATGCGGATTTTACCATTGGCGTGGTGCAGTCAGATTCGCCGTTTATGGTCTATTCCGGTCATATGTCGGCAGCACAGGTGAACGGGCGTTTGCTGCGTGAAATGCCATTGCCGAACATGGCCATTATGTTGCGTGACCTGATTACTATGACGGACCCTGAGGCCAAAAACCGTTCCATGACGATTTTCGGTGACGCGGCCTTTGGTAAATCGCACCTGTTCAAGATGATGGGCGAGATCGTGCATGAAAAAGGCGCAGCCTCTGTCGACTGTGGTGGCATGAATATGCGCGAGCTTTTGTTCCGTACGGTCGTCAGCTATGGCGAGGGCGTGCGCGAGCAGTTTGAGGAGCGCCTTGCAGGCGGTGATATATCACCGGCATCTGTGAACATGCTCAATGAAGCTTTTCCAGGTGCGATTGACGAAAAAACAATCGATTGGAGCAAGGTTGGCGCGGCGCAAACGTGGGAAAGCTCTGCAGATGCAGGGAAGCGCGCCGTTGATGTCATGAAAACGATTTATGAGCTGGAAAGTATTGAGGTACGCAACAACTCCTTTGGTATCCGTACGGAAGAAGGTGAAGTGTTGAAAGCCTTCCGCGAGGGTCGCCCTGTATTCTTGGATGAATATAACAAATCCAGACCCGGCACGCTGGATGCGTTCCAGACATTCCTGCAGTTCGTCAAGGGTGAGATTGATGAAGTGGATATTGAAAACCCGTTGGCGCAGGATGGCGGCGCGGACAAGACCGTCAAATTAAAGCGCGAAGATATGAAAGCGGGCTTCTGCGTCTTTATCGCAGGTAACGATAGCTCGGATGGTAGCACGACGCATGATATTTCCCTGTCGATGCGCACGCGTCTTGACCCGCGTCAGGTGGGCCAACCGTCGGAAGAAGATTGGGCGCACCGTATTTCGCAGATATTGACCGGCATGCCGCTGACAACATTGTATACGGCATGGAATGCTGATGCGCAGAAAGATCCAAATGCTTTTGCTAATAAGTTGATGCAGGTGCGTAAGCTGGGCCTGACACCGGCGCAGCAAAGGGCGATTCCACCGCACCAGATTCATTTCCTGCAAGAGTTTGAGGATACGATCAAGGGCATTCGGCAGTTGGCAAAGTATTATCATAGCCGTCTGCAGCTTTCTGATACAAACTCTAAAGCTTATGATAACGGCAAGCATGCTGATATGGCAGACGAAGTATCTGGCGCGGCAGAGCGTATTCACGTGAGCTTCCGTAGAGTTATCAAAGACCTTGAACAGGCTTTGGAAAGATTGCCAGAGGTTGCCAATGTTGAAAAGGCGACACTGGCAAAAGATATCAATGCTCTTTTTGAGAATCTTGAAACAACGCAGTTCGTCAACCCCGCGCCGGCATGGCACACGTTGGGCACAGGCTGGGGTCGCGCTATTCAAGAAGATATCATGAACGCAACCGTCGGCATGCCGAACACGCGTTCTGCATTGCTGACAATTGCGCAGCAATATGGCGTGACCAAGCGTGAGCTAAGTGAAGCGAAAGAGAGCAATGAGGTGAAGCCCTTGGCCGAGCTGCTGCGCTTTGGTGACGGTCTTGATGAATTTGGTGGCAAGGAGTATCTGGAAGAGGTGCGCGAAATTCTGCTGGCTGCGATGGCGCAAATGCAGTCGGATGAATTTGATGCAAACCCGGACCAGATTATGCCGCTGCGTAACGTGGGCATGGCATTAAGGACTGTACAGGAAAGCCAGGATTTCAGCCAGTTCACTATTCCAAACGAAAACCTGGAAGATACGGCGAAGGTGCCTGTTATTCCCGGTGGTGCGCGGATTATTTCAGGCAACGTGCCAGATGATCTGGAGTTGGTTGATTACCGCGCCGTTGTTGCGGGCTTGGCGCTGCCAAGAGAATTGGGCAGTGATAACCTGAACAGCCTTTGGATTGACGATAGCAGCACATTTTTGCCTGCCGATGATGAGCTGGATGATGACGAAAAGAAGTATATGGAGGCCATTCGCGAAACGATAGAGCGGAAATCTCCGTTAAAGATACACTTTTCCGTCGTGTCGGTTGCCAATAAAGATGACGAGGGCAATATTACGCCAGATGTTCTTTTGGTGCTGGAAGATGCAGATCAGGAAGAGGGCGGCACGGTTATTGTCGGCCCCAGTGGCATTACAGATACCGTTAAGGGCGCTTTGTCAAAGAACAAGATTACGTACAT
>JAPPOU010000052.1:0-2983 GCA_028817795.1 Alphaproteobacteria bacterium | reverse complement strand
GCACATGGTGAAGCGTGGTCTTGCAAAAACCATGGAACAGGAAGATGTTGCAAAAGTGCATGAAAACCTGACAGGAGCTTTTGCACATGCCTGTGCGTTGATTGATGGCAGCGGGAAACCTTTGGAGGATATTAATGAAGGGGCGCGCATTGGTGATATGTTGAAATACGAAATTGAACCCCTCACACGAAAGTGTATTGTTGTGCCCAAGGGCACCAATACCTCTTCGATTTGAGGCAGGGTATAGATTGTATGTTAACATGTAATTAAGGGGAGAAAAAATATGTTAGACGTATCCAAACCTGAGGTAGCGCATGACGTGCTGGAACATATGGCCTTTGGGCAGGCGGCAGATGCGGCGCGTCCGTCGGCAGACCATGCCAGCCGCGTGGTGCGCTTGCCGCATGGCTGCTGGCAGGCAAAGATTATTGCGGACAGCCGTGACACCATTACCGTGCGTACAGTTGACGAATGCCGCGCCGCGCTGGAGCATTTAGAGCTAGCGGTTATTTTTGTGCCGCATGATGCCGGGCTGTCGCATGACCGCATTGCCGATTTATGCCGGGTTACATCCCGCAGCTACCTTTTCGTGCTGGAAGCTGCGCCGGAGGCGTAAGGCCTTATGCGCCGTTTTGTCGAAGCTTTCAATAGCGCGGCAGCGCCACCGTCACCACAAGAAATGGGAGAGAAGCTGCTTTCCCTGCTGATGAAACCCCAGCTTTTGGACGAGGGGGAGCAAGCGTCGTGTCTGAGCCTGATTGAGCGTGGCGCGGCCCTGACCGTTGGTAACCAGTGGGGCCAAACGCCATTGTGGCTGGCCGCCCGGCAAGGGGAGGACGTTGTTCTGCGCGCGCTTTTGGGTCAATGTGCCGATAATATTGAAGAACGCTGTCATAGCGGATGGACGCCCCTGATTATTGCGTCCTCTCGTAACAGGGCGGGAGCGGTGGAGCTTTTGTTGGAGGCTGGGGCAGACATAAGCGCAGCGGATACTCACCAGGGTAAAGAGACAGCTTTGTTTCATGCGTTGAAAGGTACAGGCGGCGATGTTGCTATATGCGACACTGTCGCACTGCTTTTGGCAAAGAATTCCGATCTGGGTATTAAGAATAAATATGGACAGACAGTGCTGGAGGTAGCGGAGGAAGAGGCGGTTGGGGATGTCGTGAAAACGATGATCCGCGAACATATCTTCCTTAAAGAAGCAGAGGCTGGCACAAAGAGAAAGCGAAAAATCCGACGCAGGCAGGGTCTTGGTACGGGTGTGGGTGCGTGATAAGGTTGGTTTTTCTACGGTCTTGAAATTTTTTTCTTCCCTTTTGTAATAAAGTTGTGTTACTGTACTCTCCTGTTCGCAAACAAAGGAGGAAATGAACATGATTTATATACTATTTAAATCTGTGGCGTCATTTCCGGGCGTCGAGTAGCAGGGATACCCCCGTTATGGCCCGGATCAACGCACAAACGACCGGGCTGCACGACAAAGTTTGCCAAAACTGCTGTTTCCAGCACTTTTTTCAAGCATACTGTTAAAAGGTTTCGGTCACGGAGAAACCGTAAATGGAGCATTGCGTCCGTCAAGGGCGTGATGAAGAAGAGTCATGTCTTATGAAGACAAGGAAGAAAAACCGGACGTAAGCTGGCGCGATACCATGCGATTCGTCCTGCACTACTGGAAACCCGAATGGTATTTCGGCGTGGCGGCGGCGGTATTAATGCTATTTTCCGTCGGTGTTGACGCGATTGTGCCTGTGTATACGGGTAAAATCGTCGATGCCATGACATCGCCCGATGTTGCGGAAGGCGCGCGCGCAGATGCTGCGTGGCATGCTTTCGTTATATTTGCCGCGCTGGCCGTGGCGCATCAGGCATTCAGGATATTTTCGTTCCTGTTCTGGATGCGCTTTGCGGTGCGGAACTTGCATCAGGTATCGGTAGATGGTCTTTACAAGGTCAACCGCTTCAGCTCCGACTGGCACGCGAATTCCTTCGCGGGGTCGACGGTGCGTAAGATCACGCGTGGTAAATGGTCGATGGATGTGTTCGCCGATACTTTGTTGATGGGGCTTTTGCCTGCCATCACGATCATGACGGGCGTATCAATCATGCTGTTTATCAAGCTGCCGCTGGTCGGCGCGATTACGCTGGTCATGATGCTGTTGTACTGTGCGGTTAGCATTGCGATGTCGGTGAAGCTATTGGCCCCCCTGTGGACAAAGGCGGCGGATGCCGATAGCGCGGTGGGCGGTACGCTGGCCGATATCATTACCGGCAACCCCAGCGTGAAGTCCTTTGGCGCAGAGGCACGTGAAGATACCATTTTTGAGGATATATCCAAAAAGTGGTGGAAAAAAGCGTTCCATGCCTGGCAGATATCTGTGTATGCGGATGCTTTCAGGTCTGGCTTGCGTCTTGTCCTGACGGCAAGCATGGTCGCGGCGACAGTCTGGCTGTGGCAAACCGGCAAGGCGACACCCGGCGATATCGCGTTGGTCATTACAACGTTCTTTATCATCGGTGGTTATCTGCGCGACATTGGCCGCCAGATCGCCGACCTGCAAAGGTCTGCGAGCGAGATGGCCGACGTTGTCAGCTTCTGGCTGGAAGAGGAAGACGTGAAGGATAAGTCCGACGCGGGCACCCTTCAGGTTTCCGATGCACAGCGGGATGATATGATTGCGTTCGATACAGTCGGGTTCCGTTACCCCAACGGGGGCCGGTGGATCTATCGTGGTATGAACGTAGGCATTCGTTCCGGTGAAAACGTTGCGCTGGTGGGCGCGTCGGGTTCGGGTAAGTCTACTTTCGTCAAGCTGCTCCAACGGCTTTACGATGTGGATGAAGGCGAAATCTGCATTGACGGGCAGGATATTTCCGCCGTCACGCAAAGCTCGCTCCGCCAGTCGATTGCGCTGGTGCCGCAGGAGCCGATCCTGTTCCACCGGACGCTGGCCGACAACATCGCCTATGGCCGTCCGGATGC
>JAPPOU010000030.1 GCA_028817795.1 Alphaproteobacteria bacterium | reverse complement strand
AGAAAAATATTCCTCCGCTTCGAGAACTTCCGAGCGCTGCAGATGACGGATTTCAACGGCAATGTTTTCAATAGAGGATGCGATCACGCCCAGCGTTGCAAAAAACATGGCGTGCCTGTCGCGTGGGATTACTTGTGTTGTCACATCCTCGGTTTTCAGGCCCAGTTTTTCGGCAATGTATCCTTCGACACGCGGATCAATGCTGGAATAGGTGCCGACAGCCCCCGAAATGGCGCAAATGGCTATTTCTTCTTTTGCGCGTTTCATGCGTTCTTTGGCACGTTTAAAAGCAGCGTAATGCCCGGCAAGTTTCAAACCAAACGTTGTCGGCTCGGCATGAATGCCGTGGCTGCGGCCAATGCACAAGGTATTACGGTGTTCCTGTGCGCGCTTTTTCAACGCTGCCAAAACTTTATCAAGCCCTTCAAGGATCAGATCGGCGGCCTGCGTCAGCTGCAATGCAAACCCGGTGTCGATCAGGTCAGACGATGTCATGCCAAGATGGATATAACGCGATTCCTCACCCACGAATTCGGCGACCGAAGTCAGGAACGAAATAATATCGTGCTTTGTCTCTTTTTCGATTTCATCGATACGTTTGATATCGAACGATGCCTTTTTACGGAGTTTTTCCGATGTGCCCTTGGGGATAACACCTAAATTCTCCTGCGCTTCACAAGCCAGAATTTCTATTTCAAGAAATATCTTGAACTTGTTCTCCGGCGACCAGATATCTGCCATTTCCTTGCGGCTGTAGCGAGGGATCATTGCGAGACCTTTTTGAGCGTGAGGTTTGATAAAGATTTATGCGTAGCATCGTGGCACAATTTTAATGCGCCTTCAACGCTTTCGGGAACAGCCACATGGTCATAAGCCACGCCATCCCCTTCCGCGATGGCACGGAATGCCGACAGCATGGCATCCACGCTCATTTCGTCAAACGGGCGGCCGGGGATAAACTGCATGCCCCTGCGCCCTGTCGGTGCGATAATACCGGCAGCTATGAGTTCTATCATGACATCTTCAACCGCAACGATGGGCACCGTCAAACGTCTTGCAATTTCTCCTGCATCCGGCGCTGTGCGGTCATGGTAAAATGCGCTGCCCACTTCTGCGCAAATACCTAGTGCTATTTTTTCCCGCACCCGCAAGCTCACAGCTTTGCGACGGCGTGAAATGGACTGGTTTGATGGGTTTTGGAGGTAATACGAAATAGAGGCACCAATCAACACAACCAGCCAGCCGACATAAAGCCACAGGATAAAAAGAACAAGCGCAGCAAAAGCCGAATAAATCATGGCATATTTTGCAGAGCCTGCCACGAACACGCCAAACAGCCAACCCAGTGTCTTCCACATCACGCCCGTCAGTGCGCCCGCCGCCAATGCGGGGCCTAAACGCACGCGGGTATTGGGCATCACCATATATATAGCGGCAAAAACGACGGCAAACAAAAACCAGCCCATCATCGTACCCGTAAAGGCAACAACACTGCCCGTCAGGTCTTTACCCAGCCAATGTTCCAGCATATCGACATGCTTGACAGAGGCTGTAATCGCTACCGACAACGATAATAAAAGCGGACCAATGAGCAAGATGCTGAGATGATCCCGCACCCGCAGGCCGAAAGACCGCGCCCCGCGCACCCGCCAAATATCATTAAAGGCTTTTTCAATTTCATTCATCAGCGTAATGACGCTGTAAATCAAAAAGGCAAACCCGACTGCGCCCAAAAGCCCTACCTGAACATTCGCGACAAAGCCAACGACACGCTCTGTAATCTCCGCCCCTTTATCGCCAAGCGGCAGGAGAAGATTTTGCAAAACAGGCTCGATTTGGTTATGTATGCCCAGCCCTTTGAGGACTGAAAAGCACAGCGCCAGCAAAGGCGCAAGCGCCAGCAGCGTTGTATAAACAAGACTGGTCGCCCGTAAACGCAAGCCACCTTCCTGTAAATCTCGCAACACAGCGGCGACGAGCCGCAAAAACGATAACGGCAGGCGCAGGTACAAAGGTTTTGTCCGCAAATTATCGCGCCATAACAGGCCCCAATATCGCGCAATCTTTGTCACGGTGCGGGTACCTCTTCTGCCGGAACTGCTTCAACGGGAACGGCTTCCGGAACGGGCGGTTCTACAGGCGCGGCAGGTTCCTGCTTTTTCTTTGGCGGCACACCTAATAACGCCCCTAATGCCTGATCGGGGTTTTTACCAATGTCTTTCATCATGCCCTGCAGCCCTTTTGCCTGGTCACGTACATTGTGAATTGTTTCTTTCACGGCTTCCGGGTTATTCAGCACATTACGCACAGCACCAGCATAATCCGGCTTAACCTTGATGCCTGAAAACGGGCCTTTGATATCCACGGGAATACCAAGGCCTTTGGCATTATCCTCGCCGGACGACGCTGTCAATTTTGGTGTCACACGGTACTGGATATATTTTTTGGGAAGGTCAATCGTCCCCGCACCCTTTGCCTGCACCAGTGGGCCGCGCATGGCAAAGTCTTGATTTGATGCAACGCCGTTTGTAATCGTGAACGTACCACCCATATCAACGAATTCGGTTTTGCCGCCACCAATCGACATATCTGTCATCTTTTTTTGAAGCAACTGCGCGATATTGACAAGGTCAATACCCTCTAACGCACCATTCTTGAACGTTACAGAACCATTGCCATTCAAGTTGTTGATGATATCCCTTTGGCTATGCCCTTTTGATGTTGCCGAAACATCTGCAAAAGCGCCGCCGCTGAGCTTCTTGAAATTCGCGAAAGTAGACAAAATGGGCTTTGCCTGAACGTCTTTCATCATAAATTTAAATGCCAGCATAGGCGTTGCCGCCGCTTCTGCTGACAATTCGGATGAGAAAACACCATCAAATAATAAGGCTTCCGATGATGTGAAGCGCAGCTTGCCATCCCGCAATTGCACCGCTAGCTTGGACGACCCAACCTCGGCCCCTTTAAGAGAAAAGCCCTGCGTATCCAGTACAGCATCAACGTTAACAGATTTCAACGCGCTGAAATCCATGGGCGCAGCATCCCAATCCGAAGACACGCCAGCGGGTGCCGGTCCAGCTGGACCCTTACCCGCCGTTTTCTCCGGCATAAACCTGTCAAGGTTCAGCTTGTTCAGGCTAAGGCGCGCAAAAATATCGGGCTTGCCCGCAAAACCGACTTTCACATTACCTTTGGCCTCAATTTCATCCAAAGTCAGCGCTGCGCCATCTAGCACAGCCTGCGTTGCAGATACGTTCAGGCTGCTCTTGTATGCAACTTTTTGGAATGGTATGGGCTGTTCTTTGCCTGTCACCCATACCATATGCTGCGGCAGGTCTGAAATGGCGGCTTCGACATTCCCCTTAAACATCGTACCCGCCGTGGAGAACGTGCCGGACAATTTTCCATGCGCAAGGTCTGTCTTTATATTGACCGCGCCCGGTGAAGATTTCCCCTCTGCCAAAGCCATGGGTTTTTCAAATTCAAGCGCAAGGCCGACGCGTTTTTCGTTATAAAACAAATCACCATCAAGCTGCACCGCGCTTTTCAGGTCAGGGAACGTGATAACGACGTTAATTTTCTCAACCTTTGTTGCGCTCTCTGAAGCATGGTCATTGTAGGTGAGCAAACCGTTATCAATATGAAACTTGCCAAAGCGGATATCCAGATCATTTGCAGCAGAAGACGTGCCACCTGATGCCTTACCGGATGATGGCTGCGCGGATGGCGGCTTTATCTCCCAGCTTCCCTTCCCTGCAGTAGATTTTTCCAAATGAATAACCGGGTTTTTCAGGGAAAAGCGGCTAACCTCGACACGCTTTTCCAAAAGCGGACGCAGGGCCAAACGCACATCCAGACGCCCCACTTCCAACAGGTTCTTCTCCTTCGCCCACGAAGGGTTGCCGATAGCAAAATCAGACAATGTTAATGCAATACTGGGAAAAATCCGCACGCCGACATGGCCCACCGTAATCTCACGGCCCGTTGCCTCCTGCCCTTTTTCACGCACAATTTGTATAATTTTTTCTTTGGGCAAAAAATACGGCACAGCCATAACCGCGCCCGCAATCAAAACAATAATGACAGCAATGGAAATGAAAAACTTTTTCATTCTTACCCTCCCCTGTTTTTTACCCGTCGTTTGATATCCCCTCCTTGCCCCGTCATAAAACGGCAGGGCAAGGGAGAATTTCAATAATTAAAAACCAGCCGTTTTGGTTAAAACGGCCAGATCGCCTTTTTCTTCGCAGGCGGCTGTGGTTTCTGGCGCGGCTTTTCAGCCACCGTGCCTTGATTATGCGCAAAATGTTCTTCCGCAATATCCACAAGTGATTTCACGCCCGATTTCATCGCGGCATCATAGGTGTGCATTTGTGGCATGATTTTGTCCATGTAGAAACGCGCAGTTTTGATTTTAGTTTCATAAAAGTCTTTGTTCTCTGCGTTTTCATCCAGCCTTTGCTGTGCGACATCTACCATTTTGACCCACATATGGCCCATGGAAACAAGGCTGGCAAGCTTTAGGTAGTCTGTTGCCATGCCTGCGGCTTCCCGCATGGTCGGCCCCATATCGCCTTTCATTTTACCCATTGCGCCCTTCATTTGCAGGCGGCGGGTGGCTGATTTTAGCTTTCTGGCCGCTTGTTCCACAGGGCGTGTCAGCTCTGACGGCACGCCACTTTTCTTTGCAGCCTTAATATCAGCTTCCACCGGTTTCAGGTAAGACGGCATCAGTTTTTGCATCATCACCTTGCGACACAAAAGATCAAGCGGCTGAATGCCGTTCGTTCCCTCGTAAAGGCGGGTAATACGGTCATCACGGTTGAACTGCTCCATACCGTGCTCCTTGATATAGCCGTGACCGCCAAAGACCTGAATGGCGGAATTGGTATTATCAACGGCGTTGTCGGTAAAATGCGCTTTTACAATCGGCGTCATGAAGTCGAGGACTTTCTTGGCTTCATTACGTGCCTTTTCATCAGGATGCTTGTGCGAGATATCAAGCTGCATCGCCGTCCAATATGCCAGCATGCGCGCGCCCTCGGTTTGCGACTTGATGCTCAGCAGTTCACGCCGTACATCGGGGTGCTTGATGATTGTCGTGGATTCAGGCGCTGTGCCTTTTGCCGCTTTTTCATCAATTTTCGCACCTTGCTTTCTGTCCTGTGCATAGGTCAGCGCATTCTGGTACGCGACTTCCGACAGGCCAAGACCCTGCAGGCCCACGCCAAGGCGCGCTTCGTTCATCATCACGAACATCGCTTTCATGCCCTTGTGCTTTTCGCCGATCAAGAAGCCCTTGGCGCCTTCAAAGCTCATTTCACAGGTGCTGTTACCGTGAATGCCCATTTTTTCTTCCAAGCGCTCACAAAACGCGGGGTTGCGATCACCGGGGTTGCCCTGCGCATCCGGCAGATGCTTAGGCACAGCAAAAAGACTGATGCCTTTGATACCCTCCGGCGTATCCGGCGCATCAATTTTTGCCAGTACCAAGTGTACGATATTTCCGGCAAGGTCATGTTCACCGGCCGAGATAAAAATCTTGGTGCCTGTGATGTTATAAGAACCATCGCCCTGCTCTTCCGCTTTGGTCTTAATCAGGCCAAGGTCTGTACCCGCGCCCGGCTCGGTCAGGCACATGGTGCCCGTCCATTCACCACTGGTCAGTTTATGCAGGTATTCTTCCTTCAATTCATCGGAGCCATATTCTGCCAGTGCGTTATAAGCACCATGGCTCAACCCCGGATACATGCCGAAAGCAAGGTTGGCGGAACAGTACATTTCGCCCAGTGCCGTCCCCACCGTAACAGGCATACTCAGACCGCCGTATTTTTCATCACAGGTCACAGCCGTCAGACCATTTTCACAGAACTGCTGATAAGCTTCTTTAAATCCGTTGGGTGTTTTAACGCTTTTTGTGGCGCGGTCATATGTGCAACCCTCGGCATCGCCCACCATGTTCAGGGGAGCCAACACCTCCTCTGAAAACTGCGCGACCATACCAAGCATGGAATTCACAGTATCGGTATCAGCATTTTCATAGCCTTCAAATTTGGAAAGCTGGCTGACATCCAGAACCTCGTTCAAAACGAAGCGCATATCATCAAGGGGGGCTTTATAGTTTGGCATTTCTCGTATCTCCAGAAAGTGGTTTAAAAGGTCACACCTGCTCTATATTATATCTTAATTATTACCGGAGCCTCACCATGCCACAAACACATGAAAAAGAAAAAGAGCATTGCCTTGAAGATTTTTCCATAGGACAGAAAATCTGCACAAATCCCATCACTATGTCAAAAGAAAACATCATCGCCTTCGCCAACCTCTATGACCCCCAAGATTTCCATCTGGATGATGAACGGGCCAAGCATACCTCTGTCGGCACCTTGATCGCCAGCGGCTGGCACACGGCCTGTACCGCCATGCGGCTCTTGGTCACCAACTTTCCCAAAATTAAGGGCGGGATGCTGGGCCGGTCCGTTGAAAAAATGGAATGGCCCATCGCGGTTTATCCGGGTGACACAGTAAAGCTGACAATCGAAGTGATCGACCTCCGCCCCTCCAACAGCAAGCCCGATCGCGGCGTGATGCGTACGCGCAATATCCTGCGCAACCAGAATGACGAAGTTGTACTGAGTATGGAGACAGTGATTATATTGCCGAGGCGGGTATAAAGTGTTTAAACAAATTTACTATACATAACCACCGCTGATATTCTACCCACCTATATCCATGCTACCGGACAATCTGACCATGGTCCTTGAATAAAGACCTGCGGAAGGTAAAACCCTCCGGCACTTCCTTATATTCCTCTAAAAACAGTTCTTTGGCAGATTCAAAGTCATCACGCAGCTTCATAGTGACACGAAAATCCTCTTTTGTAATCCCCCGAAAACCATGAATCAAATCAGCCAGGGAAAAGGCATGTGGCGTATAATTGATGGATAAACGGCCCGCATAATTAATGAAATTGGCTTTTGCCTCAAAGGCAGGCTTTTTCTCGAAGACATGAGCACGCTCTCTGTTATAGAAAACCTTGAATTCCATGCAATTCATGTAATCTATATAAACGGGCCCCGGTTTTGACTTCATAACAATAAAGCTATGCGCATGTAGATATTGAGCCCTGATATATTTTTTTGCTTCACCCTGTTTAAAATGAACAAAACAATGACTCAATCCACCTTCCTTTAAGTCTTTTCCATTTATAGATACATCGACCTGAAGAATTGAAATCGCGTTCTCCTCTGCCATATTATCAAATTTAATTTTTGATGTCGCACAACCCATTAATGCAAATG
>JAPPOU010000011.1 GCA_028817795.1 Alphaproteobacteria bacterium | reverse complement strand
CTTCGCAAGCTTCTTTAAAGGCTTTGGCGTAGCGCGGCCCTGCATCTGTGAGCGGGGAGACACGCTCGAACAGGATCAGGGGCTTTTGTTGCTGTGTCATTTCGGCTCCTGTTTTGGTGTGATGATGCGGCGTTTAATGGGCCGTTGGCGTGTGGTGCCAGCGGCAGCGGCAGCCGTGAAGTTATTTATAATGCGTTGCCGTACTTCCTTTTGGATGAATACGGCGGCGGTGACTTTTCCCATGTCTTTGGCATATTCAGCGGGTGTTCTACCCACTGCGTCACGTGCATGGGGGTCTGCGCCGGCGTTGAGCAGATGTTTCAGGCCATCGAAGCCGTTGTCGGCATAAAAGTTGGCTGCGCAATGTGCCAAGGGCGTAACGCCTTTGTCGTCTTTTGTGTTTACATTTGCGCCAAGCTGAATCAGTTTTTCGATGACATCTGGCTCGCCGTGTATTGTGGCCAAGGCTAGCGCGGTCAGCCCGGAACGGTTGCGTGCTTCCAGATCGGCACCGTGTTGCACCAAAATAGGTAATAGGCTTGTTCGATGGCGCAGCGTTGCCTGCATCAAAGGAGTGGATTTGCTTGTGACAGGGCTGGCATTGACGTCGGCACCAGCAGCGAGGAGCGCCGTGAG
Source organism: Alphaproteobacteria bacterium (assembly GCA_028817795.1). Lineage (GTDB taxonomy): Bacteria > Pseudomonadota > Alphaproteobacteria > Micavibrionales > UBA2020 > JAPPOU01. The sequence goes on along the minus strand of JAPPOU010000011.1, from coordinate 6,831 downwards.
AAGCTCCGGGCTGTTGCGGTGCACAGCAAAAGCCAGCAAGGGTTTCTTTGTCAGGCCGTGGCGGTAATTTACATTTGCGCCTTTTTTGATAAGGGCAAGGCATTCTTTAATATCCCAATGTTGCTTGGTGATGGCGCCTAGCAATTGTTGGCCGCTATCATCATCGGGGTCAGGAACGGCGCGGAGGGGCATGTTTGTCATGATGGTTTTTGCCCCTGCGGTTTTGGCCGTAAAACTTTCCTGTCACGAATTGTGCCGCGCGCGGCAGCTTTTTGAAAGTCCTGCGTGATGCGCAATTTTTCTGTTGTCCGTATCAATGCTGCAATATCTGTATGCCCTGCTCTTACAGCATGATGCCAGGCCTGTTGCCCTCTGAAGTCCTGAGCCTTTGTATCGGCGCCGTGGTGCAGGAGAACGGCAGCGGCTGCGTCCATGCCGTGTGTTGCGGCCTCCATGAGCGCTGTGCGCCCGGTGGAATTACAGGCATTGATATCCGCCCCATGTTTGATGAGTGCCGTAATGATGGTAACCTTGTTTTTGGTGGCGGCGCATATCAAGGGTGTCTCACCAAAACTGTCCTTAATGTTCGCTTGCGCGCCTTTCTTCAGCATGCAGATGGCAAGGTCTTCGTGCCCATGGTGTATGGCGGTGCCGAGCGCTCTCCTGCCATGAAAGCTGCCTTGTAATTCAAGGTCTGCGCCGGCAGCGATCAGGTCGCGGCAATATTCTTTATCGCAGAATTTTTTGGCCAGCTCACCAAGCAAGACCCTTCCGGCGTGTACCGTGTTGATTGCGGGGCGGGGCGTGTTCATGCGTATGGGCCTGACCTTATTAATTAATGAACGGAGTTGGGCTTAGTGTATACATAACGCAAACAGGGGGAGTCAACCCTCTGGCAAAAGGCCATTGTTTTGAATGAGTTGCCGATACCATTGCCATGACGATTTCGGCGTGCGCTTCAGGGTAGCGCGGTCGACATGTACAAGGCCAAAGCGCGGCGTATAGCCTTCGGCCCATTCAAAATTATCCATGAGGGTCCAGGCAAAATAGCCGCGCACATCCACGCCGTCCGCGATGGCGCGGGACAGGGCGGCAATATAGTCTTTTAAAAACGCGATGCGTTTTGGATCGTGACATGTGCCGTTTTTATCCAAAGTGTCATCAAAGACCGCGCCGTTTTCGGTGATGATGATGGGTGGCAGATGTGGGTATGTTTTTTTAAGGTGCATCAGGCAGTCATAAAAACCATCAGGATCGATGGGCCAGCCCAGCCCCGTTTTTTCAAACTGTGTTGGGTTATCGCCAAAAAAAGCGCCGTATATTTTTGCACTATCTTCGCGCACGTAAATGGCGGCGTAGTGTTGGATGCCGATAAAATCAAGATCGGTTTTAACAATATCCATGTCGTCGTTTTGTATATAACGCTTGATATACGGCAGTGTTTGTGCGGGGTAGCGACCCAGTAAAAGCGGGTCATAGAAATTACGGTTCCATAGGCAATCAAAGCTTTCAACAGCAGTCAAAGGTGTGTCCGGCGTTTCGGGGCGCTGGTCCATGCGGGTATAGGTGGACCCGATATTGAGTGTGGGGCACAGGCTTTTCGCCATGCGGTATACCTGCCCGATCGTCAAGTTCAGGTGGTGCGTTGCGGGCATCAGGTTTTCAAGGCCTGTTAATCCCGGTGCGTGAAAACCATAGCCATGCCCGAAAAGACTGATTGCGCTGGGTTCGTTCACGATCATCCAGTTGTTGACGCGATCTCCGAACCGGTCCAGCAAAATGTGGGCGTAATCCTGAAACCAGTTCGATATGTCGCGATGTGTCCAGCCGCCCTTGTCCTGTAGGGCTTGTGGCAAGTCCCAGTGATACATGGTGACCCATGGCGTGACACCGCGTTCCAAAAGACCGTTAATCAGGCGGTTATAAAAATCGATGCCTTTTTCATTCACTTGTCCTGTGCCATGGGGCAGGACACGTGGCCAGCTTATCGAAAACCTGTAATGCGGCCCTGTGGTGGCGATCAGGTCGAGGTCTTCTTCCAGACGGTTGTAATGGTCACAGGCGATATCAGCGTTTTCGCTGTTTTTGATCGTTCCGGGGGTATGACAAAATGTGTCCCAGATGCTTGTGCCGCGCCCGTCTGCGGTGACGGCCCCCTCGATCTGATAGGCGGCGGTGGATGTGCCCCAGATGAAATGGCGTGGAAAAGCGTGAATATGGTCCATATTTTCAGGTTATGTATAACTAAGGGGGTTGCGATCAGATGTTTCACATAGCTTATCAAATACCCGTTGACAATACCGACAAAACCAATCAGAAAGGGTGTCCGAACCTTAAAGGAGTTGCGCGGGTGTAGCTCAGTTGGTTAGAGCGCCGCCCTGTCACGGCGGAGGCCGCGGGTTCAAGTCCCGTCACTCGCGCCATTTTCCTGAACGTTCGAAGAAATCCCTTCATTTTCAAATCTTTTAGGCGCACAATGCCCTTGCAGCAAAAGCAGTGGCGTAATAATGTTGCGCCATGATTCAAAATACCCGTTGTGAATGGGGAACAATAAGAAATGGCAAGTGAATTGCTCACGGAATATCTTCCGATCGTCATCTTTCTGGGCGTCGCCGGCGGCCTTGCGCTGGTGATTGTGCTGGCATCACTGATCGTGACGCAGCAAAACCCGGATGCCGAAAAGAACGCGGCCTATGAATGCGGCTTTGATGCGTTTGAAAATACGCGTTCAAAATTTGACGTGCGGTTTTATCTGGTTGCGATCCTGTTCATTATCTTTGACCTTGAAATCGCCTTCCTGTTTCCATGGGCAATTTCGTTGGGATGGATTGGGTTTTTCGGGTTTTGGTCTATGGTTGTCTTTTTGGGCATTCTGACCATTGGCTTTATTTACGAGTGGCGCAAAGGTGCGCTGGAGTGGGAGTAAGCGATGCAGCCGTTTCCGCAGGGCGAAAAACAAGATTTACTGGTCGGGGCCGCAACAGCGCAGCTTAAAGACCAAGGCTTTGTCGTCGCGCAGATGGACAAGCTGTTGGACTGGGCGCGGACAGGCTCATTGTGGCCTATGACCTTTGGTCTGGCCTGCTGCGCGGTTGAGATGATCCATAGCTATATGAGCCGTTATGACCTTGACCGCTTTGGCGTGATTCCGCGCCCGTCGCCCCGCCAGTCAGATGTGATGATTGTGGCAGGCACGCTGACCAATAAAATGGCCCCCGCGCTCAGGCGGGTTTACGACCAGATGGCCGAGCCGCGCTGGGTCATTTCCATGGGGTCCTGCGCCAATGGCGGCGGGTATTACCACTATTCCTATTCCGTTGTGCGTGGATGTGACCGTATTGTGCCGGTCGATATTTATGTGCCCGGTTGCCCCCCCACGGCAGAGGCGCTGGTCTACGGTATTCTACAGCTCCAGAAAAAGATTGAACGCGAAGGTGCGCGCGGCAGGATGGTGCGGGGATGACGGAAGAAAAAAAAGTAGAAACCGTGGAAGATGTCGCGCTGGGCGCGCTGGCTTTTTACATTGAGGAAGCCAATCCCGGCTGCGTCTTGAAAAACGAAGTGATTGGGGGTGAGCTGACTTTCACCGTACCCCGCAACAAACTGCGTCGTTTTATCACGTTTTTACTGAATGACACGAATTGCGATTTTAAACAATTGATGGGAATTTGCGGCGCGGATTACCCGGACCGTGATGAGCGGTTTGAGGTGGTCTACATGCTGCTGAGCCTGAAGCACAACCACCGCGCCCGTGTGAAAGTGCGTACAGATGAGCATACGCCCGTTGAATCCGTGACCGGTATTTACAGCACCGCCGGATGGTTCGAGCGTGAGGTTTGGGATATGTACGGCATTATCTTTGACGGCCACCCTGACCTGCGCCGGATTTTGACGGATTATGGTTTTGAGGGGCACCCTTTGCGCAAGGATTTCCCGCTGACAGGCTTTGTCGAGGTGCGGTATGACGACGAACAAAAGCGCGTTGTGTATGAACCGGTCAAATTGCAACAAGCCTATCGTAACTTTGATTTCACTAGCCCGTGGGAAGGGATGACGGATATCCAGCTGCCCGGCGATGAGAAAGCCGTGAAGCCGAAAGTGATTGCAGGGGAGGGGGATGCCGCATGACCGAAGATGCCGCAAAAGAAAAAATTGCCCCCTATACGCTGAACTTCGGCCCGCAGCACCCGGCGGCGCATGGCGTTTTGCGCCTGATCCTTGAAATGGATGGCGAGATTGTGGACAGGGCCGATCCGCATATTGGCCTGTTGCACCGTGGCACGGAAAAGCTGATCGAGCACAAAACATACATGCAGGCTGTGCCGTATTTCGACAGGTTGGATTACGTCTGCCCGATGAATCAGGAACACGCCTTTGCGCTGGCGACGGAAAAGCTTTTGGGGATTACCGTGCCGCCGCGCGCGCAATATATCCGCGTGTTGTTTTCCGAGTTGGGGCGTATTCTCAACCACATTTTGAATATCACGACTTACGCGCTGGACGTTGGTGCGATTACGCCGTCGCTTTGGGGCTTTGAGGAACGTGAAATCGGCATGGAATTTTACGAACGCGTGTGCGGTGCGCGCCTGCACGCCAATTACTTTCGTCCCGGTGGCGTGCATCAGGATATGCCCAAAGGTCTTGCCGAAGATATCTATGCATGGGCCGATAGCGTTCTTGAATTTGTTGACGATATAGAAACGCTGTTGACCGCGAACCGTATTTTTAAGCAGCGTACGGTGGACATTGGTGTTGTCTCCAGAAAACAGGCGCTGGACTGGGGCTTTTCAGGTCCCATGTTGCGCGCATCAGGTGTGCCGTGGGATCTGCGTAAATCGCAGCCCTATGAATGCTATGCCGATCTTGATTTTGATATCCCCGCAGGCACAACAGGCGATTGCTATGCCCGCTATCTGGTGCGGATCGAGGAAATGCGCCAGTCGTCAAAACTGATGAAACAGGCGATAGAGAAAATGCCGGACGGCCCGGTGATGGTGGATGACCACAAGGTCACGCCGCCCAAGCGTGCCGAAATGAAAAACTCGATGGAAGCTTTGATTCACCATTTCAAGCTTTATACCGAAGGGTATCACGTGCCTGCCGGCGAAACCTATATGCCGATTGAGGCGCCCAAAGGCGAGTTTGGCGTGTATCTGGTGGCCGATGGCTCGAACAAGCCGTATCGCTGCTTTATCCGTGCCCCCGGTTTTGCGCATTTGCAGGCGCTGGATTTCATGTCAAAGGGCCACATGCTGGCCGATACCGTCGCCATTATCGGCTCGATGGATGTTGTATTCGGGGAGATTGACCGATGAGCCACGCGCAGAAACGCGATTTTGAACAACCCGCATCCTTCACCTTCACGCCCGAAAGTATGAAGGAAGTGGATGCCGTGATTGCCAAATATCCCAAAGGCTATCAGGCCAGCGCCGTGATGCCGCTGTTGTGGATCGCGCAGCGCCAGCACGATAACTGGATACCGGAAAAAGCGATGGAGGAAATCGCCCGCATCCTTGATATGCCAAAGATTAAGGTGTTTGAGGTTGCAACGTTTTATACCATGTACAATCTGGCACCTGTCGGAAAGCATCACTTGCAGTTTTGCACGACGACGCCCTGCTGGCTGCGTGGATCGGGTGAGGCTGTGGAGGCGTGTGAAAAACATCTGGGTATTAAACTGGGCGAAACAACGCCCGACGGTGAATTTACCCTGACAGATGTTGAATGTCTGGGTGCTTGCGTGAATGCGCCTGTGGTGCAGCGCAATGGTGATGAATTCTATGAAGACCTGACGCCTGAAAATGTGGTGCAGCTTTTGGATGATTTGAAAGCTGGCAAAAAACACCCGCATGGATCGCAGGACGGTGCGCGCCATAAATCCAGCGGCGTTGAGGGCGCGACCTGCCTGCACGAACAGGCGAAAAGCGCGGGTATTAAAATTGCGGGGGAAAAGTGATGGGGGGATTGCCATTTGTAACAGGTATCGTGTCCCTGCGAAGGCAGGGACCCATTTGTATGTATAAAAACTGGGCTCCTGCCTGCGCAGGAGCACGGAGGGGTCATGTTAAGCGATAAAGACCGCATATTTACAAACCTCTACGGTTGGCACGGTGCAGATTTGAAATCGGCGCAAGCGCGTGGCGTATGGTCCGGTACGAAAGAGTTGATTGCCAGGGGCCGTGACTGGATTGTGGAGCAAGTCAAAACATCAGACCTGCGTGGTCGTGGCGGCGCGGGTTTCCCGACGGGAATGAAATGGTCGTTTATGCCCAAGGAACCGGGCAAGGATGGCCGCCCCAGCTATCTTGTTATCAATGCTGATGAGTCTGAGCCGGGTACGTGCAAGGACCGCGATATCATCCGCCATGAACCGCACAGATTGGTTGAGGGGGCCTTGCTGGCCTCGGTTGGCATGGGCGCGCATGTGGCTTACATATATATACGCGGTGAGTTCCGTGACGAACACAACGCGCTGCAGATCGCGATTGATGAAGCCTATGATGCAGGCCTGATTGGTAAAAACGCCTGTGGTTCCGGGTATGATTTTGATTTGTATTTGCATCGCGGTGCGGGTGCTTATATTTGTGGTGAAGAGACAGCTCTTTTGAACTCGCTTGAAGGTAAAAAGGGGATGCCGCGCAACAAGCCGCCGTTCCCTGCAGGTGCGGGGCTTTATGCCTGCCCCACAACGGTGAATAATGTCGAAACCATTTCTGTTGTGCCTGAAATTTTAAAGCGTGGGGGTGAGTGGTTTGCCTCTATCGGGCGCGAAAAAAACCGGGGCACGAAAGTCTATTGTATTTCCGGCCATGTCAATAACCCTTGCAACGT
>JAPPOU010000067.1 GCA_028817795.1 Alphaproteobacteria bacterium | reverse complement strand
CTCCATTGGGCAAAACCTTTATACGCCCAAGCATATCACTTTGGCAGCGCAGCCATTGAACGACAGGCCGTGGGCGGGGTTTTTGTATGGCTCGGCCGGTCTTGTGACGGTGCGCAATAACTTTGTTGACAGCGTGGAGGCAACGCTGGGCGTTGTCGGACCGGCAGCGTTGGGCGAGGGCACGCAAAAGTTCGTGCATAAATATATTTCGAACTCCCCCGCGCCGCAGGGCTGGGGCAACCAGTTGAAAAACGAGCCTGCATTAATGTTGTCATGGGAGCGCAGCTGGCCCAGCCGCTATGGCACCGAAGCCTTGGGGTGGACGGCGGCTGCCGTGCCGCATCTGGGCGCAACGCTGGGGAATGTTTATACCTATGCCAATGCGGGGTTGACCTTCAGCCTCACGCCGTATGAGGGACGTTTTCAGGATCATCCCATTCGCGTCAGACCGGCGATGCCGGGCACGGGGGCCTTTGTCGTGCCGGAGCAGGTGTTTAACTGGTATCTGTTTGGTGGCGTTGAAACGCGGGCTGTTGCGCGAAATATCTTTTTGGATGGAAACACGGTGGCTGATAGTTACAGCATTGATAAAAAACCCTTTGTTGCTGATTTTAACGCAGGCCTTGCTATCACCTATGGTAAAACGCGTTTATCCTACGCGCTTGTTTACCGTACCAAGGAATTTGAAGTGCAGGACGATGGCGACGTCTTTGGTACCATCAGCCTTGGTTTTCGTTTTTAAAAGTCATTTGTTTTCAGATGTATAATCATATTTATGCTTCATTATGATTTTTATGGTACGATAATAGAATGAAAGTTTTTGAAGAGATGCCGTCTGCGCTGTCTGCGCCGCAGGCGATGGAAGAGGGGTATTTGCGTAATCATCTTCTTGTGGCCATGCCGTCGATGGAGGAAGGCCATTTTGCGCGCAGCGTTGTGTATGTCTGCGCGCATAGCGAAATGGGGGCGATGGGCATCGTTATCAATCAGGCCCTGTCAGACGTTGTTTTTGAAGACCTTTTAGAGCAAATGGATCTTCCGGCCGGCAATATCGTGACAGCACCTGTTATTCACTGCGGCGGCCCGGTGGATTCAGGCCGGGGGTTTGTTTTGCATTCCACGGATTTCATGCGCGAGGATACGGTGCGTATCGATGATGATATTTGCATGACAGGCACAATTGATATTTTGAAAGCTATCGCGGAAGGCCGTGGCCCGCATAAAAGCATTTTTGCGCTGGGATATGCCGGCTGGGGGCCGGGCCAGCTTGAAGCTGAAATACAATCAAATAGCTGGCTTTCGCTGCCTGTCAGCGATGATCTCCTTTTTAGCGGAGATTTGCAGGGAAAATGGCATAAAGCCCTGAAAGTCATGGGGATTGATCTTCTCTCCCTGTCTTCCGAAGCGGGATCAGCCTGATCTTTCCTTTTTCTGCGTAACAGGTGTAGACTTGCAGCAGAGGATGTTTGATATGGCGCTGCCCCTTTTCCCTATTTTTCTAGCTTTGTCCGTGACGCTGTCATCGCCGGTCACGGCGTCACCGCAGGACCGCACAGCGTCCTTTGGCGCGGTGACGGCGGATATTGCCACAGATGTCGAAACAGATATTGCAAAGGATGAAGACGAAAACCTTTATAAGCTTGAAGCCTATCCCGCTTTTGCGCGGATTGCTTCTGGTACGATGCAAACCTATGAAACGCAGGAAGAAGACACGCTGTTGGATATTGGCCGTCATTTCGGCATGGGTTATGTCGAAATTCGCGCCGCCAACCCCGATATTGATTCCTGGGCGCCGCTGCCGGGCACAAAGGTCGTTATTCCTGCGATGCATCTTTTACCGCGCGCGCGGCAGGAAGGCGTTGTCGTGAACTTAAGCGCCATGCGCCTTTTTTATTTTGAAACGCCGGGCGCAGAACCCGTATCTTTTCCGATCGGTATTGGCAAGGAAGGTCTTGATACACCAAAGGGCGAAACAATGGTAACGCGCAAGGTCAAGGGGCCAACGTGGTATCCGACAGAGCGGATGCGGGAGGAAAAGGAATATTTGCCTGTTTCCGTTCCCGCAGGACCAGCAAACCCCCTGGGCACGCATGCGCTGTATCTGGGGTGGCCGACGTTCCTTATCCATGGGTCCAACAAGCCTTGGGCCATTGGCCGTCGTGTCAGCTCTGGCTGTATACGCCTTTATCCGGAGGATATTTCAAAGCTGTTCGCTGCCGTGCCGCCCGGCACAAAAGTCACGGTTGTCGACCAACCTGTTCTGGCGGGGTGGGTCGGGCAAAAACTTTATCTTGAGGCCGTGCCGGAAGCGGCGCAGAGCTTGCAGATTGAAGTGGAAGAGAACATGACCCCGCGCCTTTTAAATGACGACATTCGTGAAATGATCGTCGATACGGCGGGCGATGCGGCAGACAGGGTTGATTGGCGCATCGTTGAAAGCGTGATTAAGGAGCGCAAAGGGTATCCGGTTGTGATTGCAGATTTAATATCGTCGGTTACATCAGGGCGGCAAGCGCCCCTTTTTAAAACCCGGAGATAACGGATACAGGTAAAATAGAAAAAAAGCGCCGGTGATGTTCCGGCGCTTTTTTCTGATTTTTTCCTGCAGAGAAAAAATTACTTGTGCATTGCGTGGCTGAAAGCACGATCCGCTTTTTGTACTTTCGGCGCAGGTGCTTGTTTAACCGTGCCGTGGCCAGCCGTGCGGCCTTCGGACATCGGGGTCCATGTGCCGCCAGTGGTGCAAGCCGAAAGGCCCAGAACAGCCAGCACGGAAAGTGCGAATGTCATACGTTTCATGTTATTAATCCTCTTTGAGATAGTGGCTTTCCGGAAAGAAAGCCGTTGTACAACGTTGTAACCCGGTTTTTTTACTACAGATGCTACGGTAAGTCCAGTGCCGCCACGGCGTCTTCCCGCCTTAACGATGATCTTTTTTCAAGACCTGCATTTTTCGGAAGTATGCATCCAGTCCGTTTACGATAGCGGTGCTAAGCCGTTCTTGAAAATGGGGCGCGCTGAGTAGCTTTGCATCTTGCGGGTTCGAGAGAAAACCGCTCTCGATCAGGATAGAGGGCACGTCGGGTGCCTTTAAAACCGCAAAACCGGCTGACCTGTGTGAATTTGGCAACATCCTGATCTTTTTGTCGCGCATGGCTTCTACGACCATTTTTGCCAGCAAATTTGACTCGTTCATTTTTTCGCGCATCGCAAGGTCTAAAAGAATGCCTGCGACATCGTGGCTTTCCACGGCAAGATCAACCCCGGCCACGACACCTGCGTTGTTTTCACCTTCTGCAAGCCGTGCAGTTTCTTTATCTGACGCGGTTTCGGACAAGGTATAGACAGAGGCGCCGCGCACGTGTTTTTTCGGCATTTTATCTGCATGCAATGACAGGAAAACATCGCCTTCTTTCTTGCGTGCTATTTCCATACGTTTGCGTAGTTTGATGTAGGTGTCGCGATCCCGCGTCAAGACAACGTCATAGCGCCCTGTCTCTAAAAGCTGGCGGCGCAGCTCTTTTGCGATGGCCAGTGTAATGTGCTTTTCGCGGATGCGTCCCTGTACGGCACCGGGGTCGCCGCCGCCATGTCCTGCGTCAATGACGACTGTGTATTTTGTTTTTTGCGTCTTTGTTTGTGCGGTGGGCTTGCGCGTGGGCAGGGCGATGGTGTTCAGGTCCATGTGCCGCATTTCCTCAAGGCCGGAAATGGGGGCGGGGGCAGAGGTGCCCTTGTGGATTTTATCAAGGTTTTTGTTGCCATGAATGTGCTTCAGGCTGCCCGTAAACAGGTTTTTGGATGCGGGCTGCATGTCGATGACAATACGGTCCAGCGCCGATTTTGTGCCCGGCAAAGCAAAGGCCTTGTCGATGATGGCGGTGTCTTTTAAGTCAAACACCAGCCGTGTCAAGCCACTGTCGTCCAGAACGCCGCTGCGGTAAGAACGGATCAGCGGACGGGTCAACAGCCGTGTTTTGGCGGCGCGCAAGCGGGCAGGCGGCATATCGATGACCAGCCGTGGCGGGCCATCCAGCAAAAAGGCGCGAAAATCTGTAGGGTCGCTGACGTCGATAACAATACGCGTTTTATCGGCCTGCGTGCCGTAGCGGATGTCTAAAATAGACAGCTCGGCAGCTTGCGCTACGGTGGCCAGCCCGATTCCAAGCGTTATAAAAAATAGAAAGAAAAAGCGGCGCATCATTCCCAAACCCTGCGCCCAGTCTAGGCCATATGGGGTGGTATGTAAATAATTATGTGTGTTTTCAAAGGCTAAGAGGGTGGCAGATTCATGTTGTTTCCGGCCCTGATTTGGGCGTATGATCGGGGTGCGACAGGAGCGCCTTTACCAAGGGCAGCAACGTCAACGAGTTTCGAGGTTTACCCTGCAAAAGAGCCTCCCGCCACCAGCGGTCCTTGCAGGGGCAGGATGGTGATGCAGGCCGAAAGAAAAGGACAAAGGCCCTGCTTTCCTTATCCGGGCGCAAGCGGAAAGCCGGTAATCGGGCCGTACGCGCGCCTTTCAAAGGGTAAAGGCACCATTTGAAACCTTGCAGCGAAAATTTTGACGATGCGCCGACCGCGCCTTGCTCCATCCGATATCCTGTCGCGGATGGTTTTAAGGCTGCGTTACCGGCGGCATTGTGCATATGAGGAATAAAAACATGGCAAAAAGAATGCTGATCGACGCGACCCACCCCGAAGAAACGCGTGTTGCGGTCGTGAACGGGAACAAGCTTGAGGATTACGATTATGAATCGATAGTGCGCAAGCAGCTTAAGGGTAATATCTATCTTGTAAAAGTCACGCGTGTCGAGCCGTCCCTGCAGGCGGCTTTTGTTGATTTTGGAGGCAACCGTCACGGATTTTTGCCTTTCCCCGAAGTGCACCCTGATTATTACCGCATCCCCATTGCGGATCGCGAAGCCTTGTTGGCAGAAGAGCGTGAACTGGCAGCGGCGGAAGCGGCGCGTCAGGACGCGGAAGATGAAGCCGAGTTGGCCGCGCGCGGTGAAAAAGTCGAGGAAGATAGCGAAGAAGAGGGTGAAGACGAAGAAGGGGACGAAGAGAGCGCTGACGCGGAAGATGCAAGCGATGAAGCTTCTAATTCTGAAGACGGTGATACGGAAGACAGCGAAACAACTGTTGCGGCGGCGGCACAAGAACAAGACAGTCTGACGGACACTGAAGACGAGGATGCAGAAAGCGCATCAGAAGAAGACAGTGCCATTGATGAAGAAGGCGTTGCCGAAACGGAAGATGCCGATGAAGACGTCGATATGGTTGGGGGCGATCAGGCGGAAACGCCCGTGTTCCGCTCCTCCATCAAGCGCCGTTATAAAATTCAGGAAGTGATTAAGCGCGGCCAGGTCATGCTGATCCAGATCAGCAAGGAAGAGCGCGGCAACAAGGGCGCGGCTGTGACCAGCTATATTTCCCTGCCTGGTCGTTATTGCGTGTTGATGCCAAATTCGCCACGTGGTGGTGGCGTGTCACGCAAGGTTTCCAATGCGCGTGACCGTCAGCGTTTGAAACAGATATTGCAAGAACTGAACGTGCCCGAAGGTATGTCGGTGATTTTGCGCACGGCGGGCGTATCGCGCAGCAAAATCGAGATCAAGCGCGATCTTGATTATCTTTTGCGCTTGTGGGACGAAATTCGCGCCCTGACATTAAAATCGACCGCCCCCGCGCTGGTGTATGAAGAAGGTGATTTGATTAAACGCGCCATTCGCGATTTGTACCGCCGTGAAATTAACGAGGTTTTAGTCGCTGGTGGCGAGGCGTATAAAAACGCGCGTAGCTTCATGTCGACCTTGATGCCCAGCCATGCGCGGAAAGTGCAGCAGTATAAGGAAGAAGACATTCCCCTGTTCTCGCGCTATCAGGTCGAAACGCAGATCGATACGATCTATAACCCGACAGTGCACCTGAAATCCGGCGGCTATGTCGTGATTAACCAGACAGAAGCCCTTGTCGCGATTGACGTCAACTCTGGTCGCGCCACCAAGGGGCGGCATATCGAGGAAACGGCGCTAAAAACGAACCTTGAAGCGGCAGATGAAATTGCGCGTCAGTTGCGCTTGCGCGATATGGGTGGCCTTGTTGTGGTCGATTTTATTGATATGGAAGACCGCCGCAGCAACCGTCAGGTAGAAAAACGCATGCGTGAAGCCATGTCGATTGACCGTGCCCGCATTCAGTTGGGCCGCATTTCGGCCTTTGGTCTTTTGGAAATGTCGCGCCAGCGCATGAACCCCAGCCTTGTCGAAACAAACTTTGAAACCTGCACGCTTTGTAGTGGTACAGGTCTTGTGCGCACGGTTGAAACCACGGCTGTGATGGTCTTGCGTGCTATCGAGGAAGAAGCCATGCGTGCCAAGGCAGATACTTTGCAAGTGAAGGTGCCGACGGAAATTGCGCTGTATATCTTCAACAATAAACGTGAAATGCTGGCCGCGATTGAAACGCGTCATGATGTGCGCGTTTTTGTGCATGCTGATGATGCCCTGTTGAAGCCGGCCTATGAGATCGAGGCGGTGCGGACCGCAGACCGTAAGGATCGCCCCCGCGCTGCGCCTGTTAAAACCGTCGATATGTCAGATTTTCCTGAGGTTGAAGACAATGACGCGGAAGCTGAGGGCAGCGACAATGCGCCTGCCGCCGCGTCCGGCGATAATGATGAGGATACGGAAGATCGTCCGCGTCGTCGCCGTGGTCGCCGTGGTGGCCGCCGCCGTGGCCGAGACCGGGAGCGTGGTGGCCGCAGTCGTGGCGGTCGCCGCCGTAAAGCGGACGATGGTGATGACGGCGAAAGTCAGCGGAATACGGCATCAGACGATGATAGCCGTGAAGAAAAAGTGCCTGTTTCTGCGGCGGGTGGCGCTGATGCATCAGCCGCTGTACGTGAGCCAGAGACCCCGCCTGTGGCCGTGGCTGTTGCCGAGGAACCGGCATCAACGGGTGAACCGCGCAGAGGGTGGTGGCGTCGTTTGAAGGAGTAGCATTTCGCGCTCCTATAGGCCCTGACCCCCTAAAAGGCGTTTGTATCCGGTTGGCTGACAGGCAGTAAAATGGTCACGGTTGTGCCCTTGCCTTCTATGCTGTCAATGTACACTGTACCGTTGTGCAATTGGATAATACTTCTTACTAGCGCAAGGCCCAGCCCGGCGCCGCTGCGGCGGCGCGTTGTTTTATCGTGAATTTTTTCAAACGGGGTAAAGACACGGGCCAGATCGTCCGCAGGGATGCCAAGACCCGAATCCTTGACCGTGAGGCACAGGTTTTCGTCCTCCACAATGGCAGAGATACGAATATCGCCGCCGTTCGGGCTATAATTGATGGCATTGCTAATCAGGTTCAGTAAAACTTGCTTAATACGGCGTTCATCGGCCCATATCGTGGCCTTTGTGTCTACATCATCGATGGATATAGCAAGCTTTTGCGCATTAGCCCAGTCTGCCGTCAAGGCCATCACCTGTTCGACCAATGGCCGTATGGCAATCTGCGCGGGATAGAGTTTTAAGTATCCGGCTTCGATGGTGGATAAATCCAGAATGTCGTTAATGAGTGAAACCAGCCGTTGCCCGGCTTCGATCATGCCGCCTGTATATTCTTTTTGGCGCGTATTAAGTTCGCCAAAAAGTTGCTGGTCCAGCATTTCGGCAAAACCCATCATTGCGTTTAACGGTGTGCGAAGCTGATAGGACACATTGGCCAAAAAGTCGCTTTTCAATTGCTCGGCTTCTTGCAGCGCCGCGTTCTTTTCGACCAGCGCTTGTTCCACGTTCACCGTATCGGTGATATCAAACCAGGCATTCAGGATATTGCCATCGGGCAAGGGGATGACAGAGTATTCAAGGATACTGCCGTCCTTGCGTTGCAGGCGGTCTTTTTTGGGTTCTCGCTCCAGTGCGTTTGATAAAATGATTTGCCGCGCTTGATCCCATTTATCTGCGTTAAAAAAGGCCTGTGCTTTTTCAAGGATTTGCGAAATATGCGGTGCGTCCGATAAAAGGCTGACAGGCACGTCCCACAGCGTTGAAAACGCATGGTTGCACAAGCGCAGCCGCCCGTCTTCTCCAAACACGGCAATACCTTCTGCAAGGTTATCAATCGTTTCCTGCTGCACGGCCATCAAGGTGTTGTACGACGTTTCCAGCTGCAGGCGGCTGGTCACGTCTTCTTGCGTTAGCATCAACCCGCCTGCGGGCCGGGGCACGGCAATGGTGCGCAGGGCTGTGCCGTCCGGCAGGTACTGCATTTCTTCGTGCGGATCGATCAGCGAGGTAAAGCGGCCCAGCCATGCCTGCTTGAATTGTTTGTAATCTGCCTGTTCCGGCAGTTTTCTGGCCTCGCGCATGCGGTCGATGATGTCGGTAATTTTGGGCTGCGTATCCAGCCACGTGCCGGACAGGCCCGAAAGTTGCTCATAGGCAGAATTGTAAAATTCCAGCCGCGTGTTCTGGTCGAACATGGCAATGGCCGTGCGCAATTGTTCCAAAGCTTCGCGCTGGGAGGCGGCCAGATGGTCATAGGCGGCCTGCAGTTCTTCTTCTTTCGTGACGTCACGCGCTACGCCGACAACCGTTTTTTCGGGCGCAACAGGGATTTCCAGCATTTCTATCAATCGTCTTTGGCCGTCGATAATCATATGGCCACGGGCAGATTGCGCTTTATTGTCTGCTAATGCTTTTTCCGCCAATGCGCGTTGGTCGACGTTGTTTTTGCTGCTGCCCGTCATGGGAAGTTCTTTTTGATCTGCCACAATATGGGTGTTGTTATCGTCAAGGGTATGGGCATAGGCATCGTTGCACCATGCAATATCCAGCGTTGTGCCGCGCAGCCAGACAGGGAAAGGCATGGCATTCAGGGCGGCGCGTACTTCGCTTTCCTTTTCCTTGATACCGGAAAGGGCGGCGTGTCCTTCAGCCGCCGCCGCTGCCATATCCGTTAGGTCTGTAGCCCATAGAACAGAAAAATCCTGCCCTTTATCCGTGATTTGCCCACGCCGACCAGAGAGGCGCAGCGTTTTTTTTGTGGCGATGGCAAAAACCGTGAGGTCAAAAGACGTGTTGTCTTCGGTTAGGGCGGCAAAGGCCTTTTTGATGGCCGTGCTGTCGTCAGTATTGAAAGCGCTCAGGATATCATCAAGCGTGGCGGTCTTTTCAACGCCCAGCAACGCCCGGAACCCTGTCGAAATGGCCTGCGTTTCATCTTGGTCCCACCCGCAAAATTCAATAGGAATGGCACGCAAGAAAGATTCCAGCCGCGCATTCTGGCGTGTCATCCGCTTTTTTTCGCGATAGCCGGGGTACAGGGCCTCTGCCACGCGCTCGCTAATGCGTGGTGTTTTTGTACTTTTATTATTTTGGTTCGCTTTACTCACCCTGCCATGTTACGGGGGTTTCCCGTTATGGACAAGGTGTAAAACCAGAAAACAGAAAGGCTTAGTAGCGGTAATGTCCCGGCTTGAACGGGCCTTCTTGTTCCATGCCCAGATATTTGGCCTGTTCCTTGGTCAGCGTAGTCAGTTTTACGCCCAGTTTGCCAAGGTGCAGCCGTGCGACTTTCTCATCAAGGTGCTTGGGCAGAACATAAACCAGGTTTTCGTAGTTGTCATGGTTGTTCCACAGCTCAATCTGCGCCAGCACCTGGTTGGTGAATGATGCCGACATCACAAAGCTGGGGTGCCCCGTTGCGCAGCCAAGGTTGACAAGGCGGCCCTTGGCCAGAACGATCAGGCGCTTGCCGTCGGGGAAGACGACTTCGTCAACCTGCGGCTTTACTTCTTCCCATTTATAGTTTTGCAGTGCGCCGATCTGGATCTCGCTGTCAAAGTGGCCAATGTTGCACACAATGGCACGGTCCTTCATCTCGCGCATATGGTCCAGCGTAATCACGTCGATATTGCCTGTCGTGGTGACAAAGATATCACCGACAGAGGCAGCATCTTCCATGGTCACGACTTCATAACCTTCCATCGCGGCCTGTAGGGCGCAGATGGGGTCGATTTCTGTGACGAGAACGCGCGCGCCTTGTGAGCGCAGGGATGCGGCAGAACCTTTGCCAACGTCGCCGTAACCGCAGACAACGCCGATTTTTCCGGCAACCATCACGTCTGTTGCACGTTTAATGCCGTCTACCAGCGATTCACGGCAACCATAAAGATTGTCGAATTTTGATTTGGTGACGCTGTCATTCACGTTAATAGCGGGGACTTTTAGCGTCCCGGCCTTTGCCATTTCATAGAGGCGGTGTACGCCCGTTGTTGTTTCTTCTGACAGGCCCTTGATGTCTTTGAGAAGGTCTGGGTACTTGTCGTGAATAAGTTGCGTCACATCGCCGCCGTCATCCAGAATAAGGTTTGGTACCCAGCCATCGGGGCCTTTGACGGTTTGTTCAATGCACCACCAGAATTCTTCCTCGCTCATGCCTTTCCATGCAAAGACAGGTACGTTGGCAGCAGCCATAGCGGCGGCGGCGTGATCTTGTGTCGAGAAAATATTGCAGGATGACCAGCGGACGCTTGCGCCCAGTGCAGTCAGCGTTTCGATGAGCACGGCGGTCTGGATCGTCATATGCAGGCAACCGACAATGCGCGCGCCTTTCAACGGCTCTTTACCTTTATACTCTTCGCGCAGGGCCATCAGGCCGGGCATTTCCGTTTCCGCAATGGCGATTTCACGCCGGCCCCAGTCGGCAAGGGAGATGTCTTTTACTTTGAAGTCACCGTTATTGCTCATTTTTTCCTGCGCCAGTGCCATCTGGGGCCTCCTCATGCTGTGTGAATGATAGTGCCTGTAAAATAAGGAATTCTGGGGGTTTGTAAAGCCTAAATATCCTCGCCAAACCGGTCAGAGACAAGAGCTTCCAGCGCGTTGAGTGCCTCTGTCGCGTCATCCCCCTTGGCGCTGATGCGGATTTGCGTGCCGGTGGAGGCGGCCAGCGTCAAAAGCCCCATAATTGAGCTGCCGCAGACGCAGACATCTTCGCGGGAAACACGAATATCGGCCATGTATTGTTCAACTGTACGCACAAATTTCGCGGCGGCGCGGGCATGAAGGCCACGGCGGTTGGTAATGGTCAAGATTTTCTCAAAATCTGCCGTCATTGTTGTTTAGCCCTGATTCAGCATGGCTGATGCGGCATTGATGTATTTGCGTCCTGCCTCCTGCCCTGCCATCGCCGTATCTTCCAGCGAGTCTGTTGCGCGGACGGAAGACAGTTTAATCAGCATGGGAAGGTTCAGGCCTGCCAGCGCCTCGACCTTATTGTCCTCTGTGAGGGATATCGCAAGGTTTGATGGCGTGCCGCCGAACATGTCGGTCAGGATCAAAACGCCCTTGCCGCTGTCTGTTTCCTTTATTTTTGTGATAATTTCCGTGCGCTTTTCTTCCATGTTGTCATCTGCAGCCATGCAGACGGCGGCAATTTGCTGTTGTGGTCCGACAACGTGCTCCATGACGGAAATAAATTCTTCTGCCAATTTACCGTGCGTGACAAGAACAAGGCCAATCATGTTTCGTTTTCCTTTCGCTGCGATAAAAACGCTTCGAGATCGCGATGACGGAGGGCGGCATTATAGCCCGCCCTGTGCAGCCATACACGTAATTCTTCGGCGATGGCGACAGAGCGATGCTTGCCGCCTGTGCAGCCGATGGCAAGGGTGAGGTAGTTCTTGCCTTCTTGATGATAGCGCGGCAAAACCGTTTCCAGCAAACCTTTTATGCCAGCAAGAAAAGCAGGGTAGTCTTTATCTTTTTTGACTTTTTCAATCACGGGCGTATCTAGCCCCGTTAAGGGGCGGAGGTTCATATCCCAGTGCGGGTTGTCGATAAAGCGGGCGTCAAAAACAAGATCCGCCGTGCGGGGCAGTCCTTTTTTAAAGCCGAATGACAATACGGTGATAAGAAGCTCTTTCCCGGTTTCCAGCGCGAATTCACCTGCGACATGGCGGCGCAACCCATGGATATTCAATTCGGTTGTATCAATGATGTAGTCTGCATGTGATTTGATGTCATCCATCCGCCGCCGCTCCGATAAAATGCCATCGGTCAGGGGGCGGTCAACGGCCAAGGGGTGTACGCGCCGCGTTTCCGTGAAGCGCTGTTGCAAAACCTGGTCCTGGCAATCAAGGTACAAAAGCCCGACATCCAACCCGTTCTGGTTACGCAGCCGCTCGGTTTCTTCGATAAGCCCTGTGGCGGTGAAGCCCCATGTGCGGCTATCAATGCCGATAGCAACGGATTTTTTGTGGCCTTGCTTGTCGTTTAATAATGGTTCAACCAATGACAGGGGCAGGTTGTCAACAGCTTGCCAGCCAATATCTTCCAGTGCTTTCAATGTGGATGACATGCCCGCGCCGGAAAGCCCGGTGACAAGTAAAAGTTTCCTGTTGTCCGTTTCTTGTTGTGTCATGGCGGGCAGTCTACCATCAAACCGGGGGTGGCGTCTATTTCAAGCATTTTGATGATTTTCAGAGGGGTTGAATTGTCGTGACCGTGTAATTGCACATAGGGCAGCGTTTTTTCCATGAAGTCCGTTTTTAATACATCTGGCAGGCGCGGCACGTTTTCACGTGGCACCAGATCAACGACCAGCCTTAAGGGTGCTGAAAAAACGAGCGGGTACCGCAAAAGGCCCAGCCCCCGCACTTCCATCATGCCGGCAATATTCTCGGCGGGCGATGCGTATAGCGTATCACCGCGAGACTGGATAATGACCTGATCGTCCGATACCAGCTTAAAGCCATGCGTCTCGATTAAACGAAACGCCGTATCCGATTTCCCTGATCCTGCCGTGCCGCGCAAAAGAACACCCGTCACGTGTTTTCCATTTTCCATGGCGATGCAGGTGGCGTGTACTGTCATTTTTTTTATTTTTTCGGTCATCCTATGCTGGCTCCCAATGGCAGGATCACGGTAAAACGCACGCCTGCTGGCGTGCCATCCGCATCCTTTAAGTTTGCCGCAAAAACCTCACCATGATGAAGGGATATGATTTGCCGCGTGATGCTCAGCCCTAGTCCTGAATGCTGTCCGAATTTTTCAGTCTTTGGGCGTTCGGAATAAAAACGCGAAAAGATTGTTTCCATTTTATCTTCGGGAATATGCGGCCCTTCGTTGTCGACTGTAAGAAAGGCGCGGTTTTTCTCTGTTTTCAACAAGATGACAATTTTTCCATCCTCTATGGAGAAAGACAAAGCATTATCTATAAGGTTATGCACAACCTGCGCAAGTTGCACCTCGTTCCCGGTGATGGGAATGCGCTGTCCTTTTTCTGCTGAGAATATGATGTCCTTTTTGGCTTGTTCCGCATTGGTGCGCTCTGTATCGATGACATGACGCACGGTGTCCGTGAAGTTAAAGGTTGTGCGCTCGGCTTTGCGCAATTCAGAGTCAAGCCGGGAGGCTGTGGAAATATCCGTGACCAGCCGCGTCATTCGTTGCACGTCGTTGCGGATAATATCTAAAAGCTGTTTTTGCTGGGCGGGGTCCTGAACGCGGGCCAGTGTTTCCACGGCGCTTTGCACAGAGGCCAGCGGGTTTTTGATTTCATGTGCGACATCTGCGGCAAAATGATGAATAGAATCGATGCGGTCTGCCAGTGCAAAGGTCATGTCACGAAAGGCGGTCGAGAGATCCCCAATCTCATCGCCACGATAGGATAGGTCCGGAAGTTCGTCCTTTAACGTCAGGCTGCGCCGCACGTTCTTGGTGGCCAGTGCCAGCCGGACGATCGGCCGAACAATGGCTTCGGACAGGTAAAGGGATAAAAGCACGGTCACGGAGAGCGCCAACCCGAAAATCTTTAAAACTGTGATCTGCATGGTCGTGACGGCATTGGTTACAGTTTTTCCGTCACGCATAAGCAGCGCCGCGCCCAGAACATTTTTGAGTTTTTGAACGGGCAAGGATGCTGTCATTAAAAGGCGTTCATCCTGATCGCGCCACGCGGTTTTATTGGCTGCACCCTCCAGTGCAGGCAAGATGCCGGGGTAATCGCCTGCGTTTTTCTTTTGCGCAGCGGGGTACGATTTGAGCTTGAGGCGTGTGGGTAACAACGACAAGGCTTTTGCTGTGTAGTGCTTTGTTAGAAGTGCGATGTTCCATGTGCTTTTTGGCGGGTCCAGCTCCACCATTTCAACGATACCGCCCGGTCCTAAAAGCTGGTGGCTGTCCAAAAGCGGCGTGCCGGTTTTATCGAACACAAGAATGCGAAGACGGCTTGTATCGATAATGTCGCGCAGCGCGTGGCGGGCAAGGTCTTCGGCCAAAACCAAAACCCCTTCTTCGGTTTCACGCACGCCGTTTTGCGCCAGCGCGGCCATCACCAGCCGCCCTTCGGCTTGTAGCGCATTCAGTTCATTGTCGATCAGGCTGCGTTCGTATTGTCCCGTATACAAAAGGCCAACGACCAGCACCAACAACGCCGCGACATTGACGGCAAGGATACGAAGGCTGAGCGGCGAAATATGCATGGGCCTTAATCGCTTTTGTATTTGTAACCGATGCCATAGACGGTTTCGATGCAGTCAAAGCTGTCATCCAGCGCCTTGAACTTTTTCCTGATGCGCTTGATATGGCTGTCAACGGTGCGATCATCGACGTACACTTCTTCCCCATAGGCATAGTCCATAAGCTGTTCGCGTGATTTCACGTGGCCGGGGTTTTTGGCAAGGCATTTGACCAGCAAAAGCTCTGTTACGGTCATATCTACAGGTTGTTCTTTCCATGTGCACAGGTGCCGTGCCTCGTCTATGGCAAGGGAGCCGCAATGAATGATATCCGGCTTTGCACCATTCTTATCCGCGTTGTCTTCCGGCGGCGTGCCGCCCTTGCGCAAGATTTCACGGCGCAAAATGGCGTTGATGCGCGCTAGCAAAAGTTTTTGCGAAAACGGTTTGGTGATGTAATCGTCCGCGCCGAGCTTAAGGCCTAAAAACTGGTCGGCTTCATCGTCCATGGATGTTAAGAAGATCACGGGCAACTGCGTTTTTTCCCGTAGCTTGATTAAAAGCTCGCGCCCCGTCATGCGGGGCATTTTGATATCAAGGATGGCAAGATCGGGCGGGGTTTTTAAAAGCGCGTCCAGCGCTTCAACGCTATTGCTGAAGGTTGTGACGTCGTATCCTTCCGTTTCCAGTGCAATGGAAACGGATGTCAGGATGTTCTGGTCATCATCGACCAGCGTGATTTTCGGCTTTGTCTTTTGTTCCGTCACCCGTGCGTCCTTAAAATATGGCCAGTCAGGTATAAAGACCCTGTGACCAATATACGTTGCGGCGCGTCATATTGAAAGACAAGCGCGTCAATGGCGTCTTTTAAGGTGTCGGCGGCAGATGTTTTTTCATAGCCTGCCTTTTTCATTTGCAGCAGAATATCCTGCGCGCTGGCCATGGGCGCGTTGATATAGCCGGAGTCCAGCGCAATGGCAGAGGCAGCGTAAGGCTGGAGCGTTGTGAAAAAGCCCAGTCGCTCTTCACGTCCGGCCTTACGGCCAATGGCGATATGCAGGGGTTTATCTTTACCCCAATACCGCGCTTGCGCTGCCAATACGGCCGCGCCCGCATCATTGTGTGCGCCGTCAATCCACAGTTCCCAGCCGTCCGGCAGGCTGTCAACCAAGGGACCGGTGCGCAGCCTTTGCAATCGCCCCGGCCACGTGACGCTGCGCATGGCTTTTGTCAGCGTTTCAGGCGTGGCCAGAAATGAAAATTTCGTTTGTTCCAGTGCGGCAATGGCAGTGCCGGCGTTCATAATCTGGTGTGCGCCAGCCAGCGCGGGCGGGGGTAGGTTGATATGTTTTTTTTCGGTTTTATAGGCAAAGCCATTTTGGGTGCTTGTGACATGCCATTCGTTGCCGCTGCGGTACAGCGGCGCGGATAGGTCGTGGGCCGCTTGCGTAATGGATTCCATGGCGTCTTGTTCCTGCGCGGCGCTAATGATGGGCGTGTTTTTCTTGATAATACCCGCCTTCTCGCGGGCAATAGCGGCAGGGGTATCTCCCAAAAGATGCATATGATCTAATGATACCGGCGTGATGATAGACACTGCAGGCATAACGGCATTGGTTGCATCCAGCCTGCCGCCCATGCCTGTTTCCAGCAATACGGCATCGGCCTTTGTGCGTGAAAATGACAGGAAAGCCATGGCCGTCAGGAAGCAAAAGAATGAAACTTCCAATCCTTCTGCAGCGTTTTTTACCTGTTGCAAGGCAGATAGAAAGGCCTCGGGCGTGATGTTACGCCCTTTGATGTTGATGCGTTCTTCGCACCGGACCAGATGGGGGGATGTGTATTTATGCGTGGTTAGCCCGCCTGCGGCAAAGGCAGCTTCTAAAAAAGCGAGCGTTGACCCCTTGCCGTTTGTGCCGGCGACATGAAAGGTGGGGGGCATATTGTGGTGCGGATTGCCAAGGCGGTCCAACAACGCATGAACGATATCAAGGCTTTTGTTGTGCCAGCGCCCGTGTCGCGCCGCAATATCCGCCATGGCCGTTTCAACGGCGGGTACGGGGGAATAGGTCCAGTCTTCAGCGCGCATGGAACGCTCTTTTTAAAAAATCAGGCGGCTTTGTCTTTTTTGGTATTCATTAAAAGACGTAGCAGTTTTGCAAAGGTTTGGTGCAGGTCATTTCTGTGCACGACCATATCAACCATGCCGTGGTCCAGCAAATATTCCGCTGTCTGGAAGCCATCGGGCAGGCTGGCGCGGATAGTTTCTTGAATGACGCGCCGCCCGGCAAAGCCGATCTGCGCGCCGGGTTCTGCGATATGAACATCGCCCAGCATGGCGAATGATGCGGAAACGCCGCCGGTTGTGGGGTCTGTCAGCAAAACGATATAGGGCAGCTTTGCTTCCTTGACCAGCTCCACCGCGATGACAGAGCGGGGCATTTGCATTAATGAAATCATGCCCTCTTGCATGCGCGCGCCGCCGGATGCGGGAATGACGATAAAGGCCGCCTTGTTGCCGACAGCCAGCCGCGCAGCGGTGACAAGGCCGTCGCCTACGGCAGCGCCCATCGATCCGCCCATGAATTTGAAATCAAACCCTGCAATCACGGCGTTTTTGCCGCCAATTGTGCCCTCTGCAACGACAATGGTGTCTTTGCGTTTTGTTGCAGATTGGGCGTCTTTTAAGCGGTCTGTGTATTTTTTGCGGTCGCGGAATTTTAAAGGGTCCGTCGTTGTTTTGGCGAGTTCGACCAGCTTGTATTGCCCTTCGTCGAATAAAAGCTTCAAACGCTCCTCGATCGGCAGGCGCATGTGGTGGTCGCAATGCTGGCAGACGTTTTGGTTTTTCACCATTTCTGCGTGGTGCAGCATGGCTTCGCAGCCGGGGCATTTGGCCCAGAGGTTGTCGGGCACGTCTTTTGTTGTGATCAGCGCTTTTATTTTTGGACGTACGAAATTGGTAATCCAGCTCATATTAAGCCTCCTTAAATCATGGCCATGCCGCCGTTGATGTGCAGCGTCTGGCCGGTCATGTATTGTGCTTCGTTGCTGGCCAAATAAACGCAGGCCGCCGCGATGTCTTCGGGCGCGCCCATCTTTCCAGCCGGGATGGTGGCATCGATTTTTGCTTTCTGGTCGTCGTTCAGGGCCTGGGTCATTGCGGTCGCGATAAAGCCGGGGGCGATGCAGTTCACGGTAATGCCACGGTTGGCGACTTCCTGCGCCATCGATTTGCTCATGCCGATCATGCCGGCCTTCGATGCGCAATAGTTCGCCTGACCGGGGTTGCCCGTCACGCCGACGACAGAGGTGATGTTGATAATGCGGCCTGCTTTTCTTTTCATCATGCCACGGATGGCGGCGCGGATCAGGCGAAAGGGCGCGGTTAGGTTCACATCCTGCACCGTTTGCCAGTCGTCATCCTTCATGCGCATGAAAAGACCGTCACGCGTCAGGCCTGCATTGTTAATAAGGATATCAACCTGACCGGCTTTTTCTTCGGCGGCCTTGATAATGGCATCGGCGGCTTCAGCGGAGTCAAGCGCGCCCGCCACGATATGCACGCGGTCTTTTAATTCTCTGGCAAGGGCGTTCAACGCGTCTTCCTTGCGTCCGTTAATCACAACGGTGGCACCACTTTTGTGTAGCGCCTTTGCAATCGCCCCGCCAATGCCACCTGTGGCGCCGGTGACAAGGGCTGTTTTGCCGGAAAGATCAAACATGGAATATACTCCTTAAAAGCATGTTTTAAAGTGATGTCAGGAAGGCATCGATACTGTCGGGCGTGCCGATAGACAGGCAGTCCGTACCTTTGGCGATGCGTTTGTTCAGGCCCGATAAAACCTTGCCCGCGCCCAGCTCGATAAATTGCGTCACGCCTTTTGAATGCATGTATTCAACAGACTCGCGCCAGCGCACCATGCCGGTCACTTGCTCGACCAAAAGATCGCGAATGCGGGCCGGGTCCATTACCTGTTCCGCCACCACATTGGCGACCAACGGTACGGATGGGGATTGCAAGGATACCTCGGCCAGCGCATCGCGCATGGTCTCGGCGGCGGGTTTCATCAAGGGGCAATGAAACGGCGCGGAGACAGACAGCATTACGGCCCGCTTTGCGCCCATCTGCGTTGCCAGCGCCACGGCGCGCTCCACGGCGGCCTTGTGGCCGCTGACGACGACCTGCCCGTCTGAATTGTCATTCGCGGCAGAAATCACATCGCCCTGCGCCGCTTCGCGCACAATGGTGGCGATATGTGACAGGTCAAGCCCCAATAGCGCGGCCATGGCACCCGTGCCGACGGGCACGGCCTTTTGCATCGCCTGCCCGCGAATGCGCAGCAGCCTTGCGGCATCGGCCAGCGTAAAACCGCGCGCGGCGGTCAATGCGGCATATTCGCCAAGGGAGTGCCCTGCGACATATTTGCTCATGACAGGGGTTAAGATTTCAGGCTTGGCTTGCTGCAGCACGCGGGCAACGGCGACCGAGACAGCCATCAGCGCGGGCTGGGTGTTTTCGGTCAGGTTCAGGTCCGCCTCATCGCCCGTGAACATCAGGGCGGATAGTTTTTGGTTTAAGGTCTCGTCCACCTCTTCAAAAACGGCCCGCGCAACGGGGAAGGTGTCGGCAAGGTCCCTGCCCATGCCGATAAACTGGCTGCCCTGTCCGGGGAATACGAAAGCGCGCATGACGGTCCGTTCTTTAAAAAGGGCCGGGAAACCCGGCTCTGGTTGTAAAATCAAGGGTCTAGGGCGGATTGATAGCGTTTTTACCCCCCCAGAGCAAGGATTTTGGGGATATTTATTTACATATTATTGACAAAAGGGCCAGATGATGGTATAGTCCTCCAAGGTGTTTTTGGCAGGGGAATAAAGGTCTATGGTATTGATAGGATACAAAAAACCGGAAAATGCGGCGGAGGCGACAGAACGGCTTCGGTATCAGATCCGTTTAAATCATGCGATTAACCTTCTAGTTTGCCGACAGCTTATCCGGGATGGCGCGGACCCGAATACAGTAGAAGGCGGCATGACGGCTCTCATGTGGGCCGCACAGCATGACAATGCAGGCGTTGTTAAAAATTTGGTAGCGCTAGGCGCGGACCCGGATTTTAAAAACCATGCGGGCCGCACGGCGATGATACGTGCCGTTCGAAGTGGCGCAGTGGGTGCTGTTCAGGCATTGCTTGATGTTAAAGTGGATGTAAACGCCTGTGACAATCATAAAAAAACGGCCCTGATGCATGCAGCCTGTGTAGCAGGAAACAGCTTGGTTATTGATTTGCTACTTGAAGCGGCGGCGGATTTGGAGATGAAGAACAGGAGCGGTCGCACGGCACTGTATTACGCCACGAAAGATTCCTATGTGACGAAGAAGCTGCTGGAAGCAGGGGCGAATATGGATGTGCGGGATGTTGCTGATCTGACGGTTTTGGAATATGCATCTGATGAGTATGGCGGTGACACCCCTGAAGATAAAAAGCACCTTGCCAATCTTACCTCCGTTTTCAAGGAAGAGGAAATACGCCGCACAACAAAAGCTTTTCAGGACGCAGCGGCAAAGGGTACATCAACATCGCGCCGCGTGATACGTCGGGCCGTGAAGGCGGGGTACAATGCAGGACAATAAAGGAAAACCGTGGGCGCCGGTACTGAATGCGCAGTTAAGGCATTTGATGCATGACAGCTGTGGCGTCAACTTTACGCAGTGTTTGGCACTTGTTCGCCAGGGGGCGGATGTTAATAAGCAAGACAGTGCAAACAGAACATTGCTTATGCGCGCGGCACGTGATGGCAGAGCAGATGTAATGCAAGATTTGATTGCCATGGGGGCGCGGGTTGATCTGAAAGATGGCATTGGGCGGACGGCCCTGCATTATGCGGCGCAAAGAGATAATCCACAATGTATTGATGTTTTGGTTGCAGCGGGGGCTTGCCTAAACAGCCAATCAATAGAGCAATGGACGCCGCTGATGAGTGCCGTGTGTAATGGCAGTGTTGCCGTTGTGGCACGGCTTTTGGAGGTCGGGGCGGATGCCGAGATAAAGGATAATAGAGAATGCACGCCTTTGATGCGGGCTGTAAAAACAGTGGAAATAACGACAACGGCGGAAACGGTGAAATTATTGTTAGCGCATGGCGCTGACATGGGTGTGCGCGATACTCTTGGAAAGACGATTGACGATATTTTAAAAGAGTACCCGCCGGGTGAATTTTCTGAGGAAGTAAAAGAAGCTATTCAACAGGAGCGAGACCGCCGTACAGCTAAAGCATTTCGCAGCGCTGCTGGCAAGGGCACACCAAAACCGCGCCGTATCATCAGGAAACGCATGGGGGCAGGGTATCATGCGGGATGATAAAGAAAAAACATGTACGGCGTCGCTGAACGCGCAGTTAAAGGGTTTGATGAATTATACATGGGGTATGAATTTTGCGCAGTGTTTAGAGCTGGTCAGGCAGGGCGCGGATATCGATTGTGGAGCTGCCAACGGTGTAACGTTATTGATGCGGGCAGCGCGGTCTGGGGAAGCAAATGTGTTGAAAGACATTATTGATGCCGGGGCGCGGCTGGATGTGAAAGAGGATGCGGGTTGTACAGCGATACATTACGCGGTGTATGGTGACAGCCCACAATGCATTGATACTCTTGTTGCAGCGGGGGCAGATGTAAACCAAGGAGATATGAATAATTATACACCCTTGATGAGTGCCGCCCGGTATAGCCCACCTGACGTGGTTACAAAGCTTTTAGAATGCGGCGCACAGACAGATATAAAGGATGTAGATGGCCTGACGGCCCTTATAAAGGGGTGTTTACGTATCAATAATATAAAAGTGTTGCTGGCGCATGGTGCTGACATGGATGTGCGTACGCATGAAGGGCTTTCTTTTGAAGACTATTTGGATGGGGCGGATCCGTCCTATATTGCTTCTTTAGCGGCGCTTTTTCAGCAAGAAAGGGCGCACCGCACAACAAAGGCTTTTCAGGACGCATCGGCAAAGGGTACGTCAACATCACGCCGTATCATCAGAAAACGTATGGGGGCGGGGTATCATGCAAAGTGAAGACTTTAAAACCGTGAAGGGGCGGATGCTGTCCACCGAAGTGGCGCAAATGTTTGGATATGACGATCAAAAGGCGCTGCGCCTGATCGCGGAAGGCGCGGATGTAAATGTATGCAGCGCCGCCCGTGAAACGCCCTTGATGCGTGCTGCGGCTAGCGCGCGCACCGCCATGATCCGCCCGCTTTTAACAGCAGGGGCAGAGATTAACGCGCAAGACCGTGATGGCCGAACAGCGCTTTTGCATGCCTTGAATGGGCGTGCGTCTATCGTCGCGCAAATTTTAATTCGGGAAGGCGCGGATGTGAATGTTGCGGCCGCTTCAGATGGCATGACGGCCTTTATATTTGCTGCGAGCAATGGCGATATGAATACATTGAAGATGTTGCTGGAAGCGCAGGTGGACATCAATGCGCAGGACCACCAAGGCCAGACGGCCCTGCACTGGGCTGCCATGATTGGTCGCGCCGACATCATAGGAAAAATTTTAGAGGCAGGAGCCGATGCCACAATCAAAGACCATAGCGGCAATATGGCCGTTGATCTGGCACAGGAAAACGAATTTTTTTCAGGCAAGAACATACTGCAAAATAAAATGCGCGATATTTTTGCAGAAAAGGCGGCGGCAGGAACCTCTGCAAAACGCCGCGTTATAAGAAAGAAGACAAAGGCAGGCCTTGATGCAGGACGATGACAAAAAAAGAGGCACGGCGCTGCTGGAAGTGCTCGGCAGGCAAGATGGCGATGATGCGGTTGCCTTGCGTTTTATTGCAGAGGGCGTGCCCGCCTTTGCATTGGATGATGCCTTGGCCTTTGCTGTGGACAAAGGGTCTATGGCTGTAACGCAGGCCCTGTTGGCGGCGGGGGCGGATGCCGGTTATTGCTACCCCGGTAGTGGTGATGGTTTGCTGGTACAAGCTGTTTTGGGAGAAAATGCATCTTTGGATATTGCTGCGCTTTTGATCGAGAAAGGGGCGGATATCAATGCGGGTAACACGTTTGGCAATACACTTTTGATGCGTGCTGTTTTGTTGGGCGCGGGGGCAGACAAGATGCAGTGGATTTTAGAGGCAGGGGCAGATGTGAATGCCGTCAATTATCATGGCCGCACAGCATTGATACATGCTGTCACGATGACTGCGGCGGATGAAGGCGCTGTTGTTGACCTGTTGCTAAAAGCGGGAGCGCAGGCAGCGCATAAAGACGAGGGTCAGAGAACGGCGGCGCATTATGCAGCGGAATTTAACAAGCCATCGTTGGCTGCATTATTGGATGGGGCCGCTGTGCGTCAGGCCTTTCAGGAGGCAGATGCGCGTGGTGCGCCCGTGCGGCGGAAGATCCACCGCCGCCCGTCCGGCGCAGCGCTTAAATAAATATGTAAATTATCTCTCCCTTTTTACGCCTGAATTTACCGGAATTCCCTTGCGCTTTGGGCGAATCGCGGTATAGTGCTGCACCTAAACCCGCTGTCTGGATGGTCCGGGCAGCTTATTGGGGTCTTAAAAACTCCGAATAAACCAAGGGAAACATAAATGCCTTTATACGAAACCGTGTTTATCGCGCGGCAGGATATTTCCGCGAAAGCGGCGGAAGATCTCGCCAAGGCCTTTTGCAAGATCGTGAACGACAACGACGGCAAGGTCGAAAATACCGAAAGCTGGGGCCTGCGCACGCTGGCCTACAAAATCAAGAAAAACCGCAAGGGACATTACACGCTCATCCATTCCGACGCGCCGCACGCGGCGATTGCCGAAATGGAGCGCCAGATGCGCCTGAACGAAGACGTTCTGCGTTATATGACCGTGCGCATCGACGCATTGCCCGAAGGCCCGTCCGCCATCCTGAAACAGGGTGATGGCGATGACCGCCGTAGCGAAGAAGGAAGGGAATAATCATGGCCGTAGCTGAAAAAAAATCCGGACCGCGTAAATCTGGTGGTGGTTCCCGCCCGTTTTTCCGCCGCAAGAAAACATGCCCGTTTTCCAGCGATGTATCGCCGGAAATCACATACAAGGACCCGCGTCTTTTGGGGCGTTACGTGTCTGAACGTGGCAAGATTGTGCCGTCCCGTATCACGGCGGTATCCAGAAAAGCGCAGCGCAAGCTGTCGCGTGAAATCAAACGCGCCCGCTTTTTGGCGCTGATGCCCTACGTCGGCGAGTAAGGAGAACAAAGATGCAAGTTATTCTGCTTGAACGCGTACAAAAACTGGGCCAGATGGGCGATGTTGTAACCGTCCGTCCGGGCTATGCACGTAACTTCCTTTTGCCGCAGGGCAAGGCGCTGCGCGCAACGAAGGCCAATGTGACCTATTTCGAAGCACAGAAAAAAGTGCTGGAGGCCGATAACCTCAAGAAAAAGGGCGAAGCTGAAAAAATCGCGAAAAAGATGGACGGCACAAAGGTTGCCATCATTCGTTCCGCATCCGAAGCCGGCCATCTGTATGGTTCCGTTTCGGCGCGTGACATCGCTGATGCAATTACGGCCAAGGGCTTTACCGTGACGCGCCAACAGGTACGTCTGGACCGCGCTTATAAAGAGCTGGGCCTTTATCCCGTCGAGATCACGCTGCACCCGGAAGTGGGGACAGAGGTCACGATCAATATCGCCCGTTCCGAAGAAGAGGCGAAAATTCAGGAGAAAAAAGGCGGTGCCCTGATCGTCACCGACGATGAAGCGGAAGAAAAAGCCGCTGCGCCCAAGCAAGAAACAGAACAACCGGAAACGCCCACAGAAGAAGCGACAGACGCAGAAGCCGTCGCCTAAAGGCGTTTGCCCGATACTTGAAGGACAGCCCGTGCGAACGGGCTGTCTTTTTCTTTTGTGTCAGGGTGTTGCGGAACCCGGCGCTGTTTTGCGGCGCAGAATACGGCGGGGCTTGTTTGTGCCCTTTGCGGCTTCGGCGCGAAAGGCTTCAGTTGTGCGGCGGCGGCCTTCCGCTGCAATCATATCCACGATATTTTCGCGCCCGACATTGCGGGCTTGTTGCAGTGGCGTCCGGCCGGAGCCGTCTTCTTTTGTTATATTACAGTGATGTTCAAGCAGTATTCTTACAATATCTGCATCGCTGGAAAAGATAGCTGCCGTTAAAGGGCGGATGCCAAGGTCGCTTTCTCTTTCCATGTCCGCACCCGCCTCGATCAGGCTGCGGACCATGCCTGCCCGGCCTTCATGTCTGTCGCCCTGTATAACGTGCATCAGTGCGGTGTGGCCATTATGGTCACGGGCATTGATATCAGGATTTGCGTTGTCCATGATGTATTCCATGATGCCATACTGCCCATGAAATGCGGCCGACATCAGTGCCGTCATGCCAGCGGCATCTGTAACAGCGGGGTCAAAGTCGGGGTGGTCCTGCATCAGCAGGTTACAGTATTCAGGGTCCGGGTGCGTTTCGTTCAGAAAACGGAGCAGTTCCTGTCCTGCCTCTTTTGGTGTGCGGGGTTTACGAATGTACATGCGGCCCCTTCTTGTTTTGGGTGTTGCGGCGCTTGATAACGCGGCGTTGTTTCGTGCCCTTTTCAGCTTCGGTGCGGAAGGTTTCTTCTGTGCGGCGGCGGTCTTCTGTCTTAATGAGTGCGACAATGTCTCTCCGCCCGCGCAGGCCGGCTATCATTTGGGGGGAAAGATGTTGAGGGCCGTAGCTCTGATATATATTGCAGCCGTGTTCAATCAGCAGGCGGGCCGTATCGGTGTCATCTGCCTTGATCGTTTCCATCAGCGGGAAAACGCCTTCTTTGTTCTCGGCGTTAATGTCTGCGCCTGCTTTGATTAAGGCTTTGGCGCAGGGCAGCGGCGCTTTTCTAATGGCCCACATCAGTGCGGTATTGCCGTCATGGTCTGTTGCGTCAATATCCAGCCCTTCTTGTTTAAGCAGGTGGTAAAAGACGGTGTGGGCATTGTTAAGAACAGCTTGTATGAGAGGGGTCCAGCCCTCTCTATTTTTTGCGTTGATATCCGCGCCCCGCTGCATGATAAGCGCTGCCGTATCTGGTGAATTGGCCCATATGGCGTGCATCAGCGCGGTTTTCTCGGTTTCATCGCGCAGAGTCAGGTCAATATCTTTGTGTGCTTTAAGCAGCATAAAGGCTTCCGCGATATCATCGGGCTTACGGCGGCGCATGTAGTCCAGCACGCGTTGCCCCAGCTCTTGGGGTGATGGCGGGTTATCTTGGCTCATGTGTGTTCCCCCGCACTTTGTCTTTGGTGCCGGGGCGTATTACACGCCAGGCGCGTGTCGTTCCCCTGTCTGCCGCTTTGCGCATTGCGTTTGTGAGCACCCTTTCTTTTTCTTTTTCGAGGAAATCTGCAACTTCTGCGTTACCTACAATCCTGGCAATATCCAGCGCTGTTTGTCCGTCATTGTTTTGTGTGTCGATATGGGCACCTTTTTTAACAAGGATGCGGACAATGGGCAGCATGTCCTTGTGCACGGCGGCAAGTGTTAAGGCTGTATCGCCATTGCGGTTAGGCGTGTGAATGTCTGCGCCTGCCATTATCAGATACTTTGATCCTGCCCTTTTCTGGGCACGAACGGCCAGTGTCAGGGCGGTATCGCCATTATGGTCTTGCGCATCAAGTTTGGCACCGTCTTGGTCAGCCAGTATTTCCAGCGATAAATAGCCTTTGGGGTGGTGGGCGGCACACATCAGTGCTGTCTGGCCCCGGTTGTTTGTGGCATGGATATCTGCGCCGTGCGCAATCATGTCTTGAAGCAGTACAGCGGTATCCAGTGCGGCAGCCACCATCAGGGGCGTTGCATCGGTGCGCCCGCCGTGTTGGTTCAGGTCGGCCCCGCCTGTGATAAGTTCCGCGCAATAATCGTAATCCCCACTTGTCAGCGCTCCGATAAGGGCCTGGCCTGCGTCTTCCGGCGACATGTTTTGCGTGTTATCCAGGCTCATGTCCTCTGCCTTTGTGCGTGTTCTGGCGGTGGTATGGTGTACCGCGTTGGTTGTATTTTCCGCCTGTGCTTTCATAGGCATCAAGGCTGTCGCTTTCCCCTCTTTGTGCGGGCGGAACAATTTCTTCCCATGGGTCTAGCGGTTGGGGCGCGGTTTCCGGGTATGCGTCTACAACGTCATTGCTGTCAGCGGGTTTGACGGCCTGGGGCGTGTAATTGTCCCATGGCGGCAAAACTTCCGATTGTTCTTGTTGTGGCGTTGTCCCGTCATGCTTGGGCGCGTCTGCGGCAGCCTTGCCCGCGACGGCGCTGAATTGGAGTATAAGAGAAAGGGCTGTCCTGCCGAGAAGTCGATTCATAGCGTTATCTCCCTGATAAAAAACAATATCCAAACCCTGAACTATTATATCATTTTTCCGTAAAATTGACAAATAAAGCACGGGAGGGGCGTTTTACGGGGGCGGGTTTTCTGTTATGTTTCATGCCCATGACCGAAGCCGCCATGAAAATCGCCGATTCTGCGAATCTCCGTTCCACGCGTGAAACGGATTACCGCGTGATTCCCCACAATGAAG
>JAPPOU010000092.1:13741-27341 GCA_028817795.1 Alphaproteobacteria bacterium | reverse complement strand
CACCCCATAGCCAGCCCCCTCTAAGCGAGAAAGCCGGGCCCTATGAAACTAAGGACACCTTCAGTCTATTTTCACTAGCACCCATACCAAAAACCATATATAAAATTCATACGAACACGGGCGAAAGCCTGCGGTCAGAATCCCCCTAAATTCATGTTATGGGGGCCTTTTTGGGGGCACGTTCCCAAACTGGATTGACGATTTAGAAGTCAATTCAATAGCTTACAGCCTCTCTTCGAAAGAGGCCTGTCCTCCAACCTATTGAAATGTAATGATTATTTTCGGAGTCTGTTGTGGGGGAGATCACGCCTCCACATAATCCAAATCCACCGCAAATGTCTCCCGCAGCAGCCAGACAGAAACAAGGGCGGCACCAAAGGTGATGGCACCGATCACCGTCAGGCTGGGGATGACGCCAAGAGGATCGCGCAACAAACCGAAGGCGGAGGAGAGCAAAATTGCACCGCCGCGTACCAGATTGGGGATAGATGTTGTGACTGTGGCGCGCAGGTTTGTGCCAAAGCTTTCTGCAGATGTCGTGAGGAAAATAGCCCAGTACCCTGCAAAAAATCCGATTACGCCGCACAGGTGGTAATAGGCATCGGCCCCGGCGCCTGCAGGCAGGTTCAAGATGGCCAGTGTGAAAATGCCTGCGGCAGCAATGAATGTGTATAGCGCTTTTTTGCGGGAGCGGAGGAACTGGCTGAGAAGGCCGCTGGATAAATCACCGCCAATCAGTCCGCCATAAAACCACAATACAGCGCCGGAGGCTTTAACCTCTCCGGCAAGGCCCAATGTTTTTCCGATTTCAGGTGCAAGAGTGATAATCAGCGCTGCCAAAAACCATATGGGCATGCCGACGAGCACACAGGTGATAAAGCGGCCAAAGCGTGCCATGGGTTTGAACAAAAGTCGTAGATCGCCACGGCGGACGTCTTTGTGGTCAGACATGGTGTTAAACAAATCCGACTCGCGTACGGAAAGGCGCATGACAAAAAGCGCAAGCCCCATGCCGCCGCCGACAAGATACGCGGTTTTCCAAGGGAATATATCGCCAATGGTTGCAGCGGCCAAACCGCCCGCGACCCCCATGGTGGCGACAAGCGCTGTGCCGATGCCACGTTTGTCTTTTGGCAATATTTCACTGACAAGCGTGATGCCGGCACCAATTTCTCCAGCCAGGCCTAATCCTGCCAGCAGGCGACAAAATCCGTATTGCCAGACGTCTGTAACAAAAGCATTGGCGATATTGGCAACGGAGTACATGAGGATGGAGCCGAACAAAATGGCGAGCCGCCCTTTTTTATCGCCGTATATCCCCCACAAGACGCCGCCGATCAACATGCCGGCAAGTTGGATATTCAAAAGCAGAATGCCTGTGCTGGTGAGATCATCGCCCGTCAAGCCAAGGTCTTTTAAGCTGGCCACGCGCACAACGGAGAACAATATAAGATCATAAACGTCGACGAAATATCCTAAAGCAGAGACAAGGACGGCGAAAATGGCGTTTTTATGCATGGCGTTCTTCGGGTTTGGTATGTGTCAGGTCACGGGAAGTAAATGACGCCTTCCTCGCGTTGGCGGGGTTTTGGTTTTTCGGGTTTTTTCTTGCCACCTTTTCCGGTGCTGGTGCCATCTTTCTTTTTCAGCCCGGCCACCAAAGATTGCTTGAGCAAAATAACGCTTACGCGTCGGTTCGGCGCGGCGGCAGGATCGTCTTTCATCAGCGGTTCGCGATCAGCTTTACCCTGCACGTTTTCGACTTGCGCGATATCAAGCGCGGCGGCCAGCATTACGCGGCGGCTGGCATTGGCGCGGTCTGATGACAGTTCCCAGTTGGTATAGATAGCACCCTTGCCATAGGGCACGGAATCTGTATGCCCACGGATAGATATTTTGTTAGGCAGGGTTTTAATGGTCTCCGTAATTAATTGCAGAAGTTTGACAGCGCGGGGCAGGGGGGTGGTCTTGCCCACTTCAAACATGGGCTTTCCTTTTTGGTCGATGATTTGAATGCGCAGGCCTTCGGGCGTCATGTCGACCAAAAGATGGTTGGCCAGTTCTTTTAACTCTGGTACGCTTTCCATGGCTTGGCGCAGTTTTTCTTCTGTTGCGTTAAAATTACGTGCATCTTCGCGGTTTTGCGCGGCTTCTTCCTCTGTTTCGTCTTGTCCGTCGCCTTCGCCATCCCCTTCCTTGCCAATACCCTGCGCGGGTTCGCCTGTTTGTACGGCGGTGGCCTGTGTTTGCGTCATGGCCCCTTCGGGAGATACGGTGGTGCCACCCATTACGCCACCCGCACCGCTTAAGGATTCAGCAATGCGCGGATCAGCTGGCGCGAAATAGGATGAGATATAGGCTTTTTGTTCGTTTGTGGTCACGTTTAAAAGCCAGAGAAGCAAAAAGAAGGCCATCATTGCGGTCACGAAATCGGCATAGGCGACTTTCCACGCGCCGCCGTGGTGTCCGCCGCCACCTTTTTTGACGCGCTTTATGATGATGGGCTGTATTTCGTCGTTGTGTTTGGACAAAGCGTGCCTCGTCAGATAGAGATGTTCTGCGTGGCCTCTTCGACCTCAAGAAATGTTGGTTGTGATTCGTGGTTCAAGATTTTACGCCCGAACTCAATAGCCACCTGCGGGGCGGCACCTTGTAGAAAGGCCAAAATACTGGTTTTCATGCAGATATAGTATTTGAGCTCTGCATCGTTACGTATCTTGATGGCACCGGCAATAGGGGCGATAAACCCGTAAGACAACAAAACGCCCAGAAACGTTCCCACCAGTGCGGCGCCAATCAGTTTACCCAGAACTTCCGGTGGCTCACTAATTGATCCCATGGTGTGGATCACCCCCAAAACGGCGGCGACAATGCCCAGCGCGGGCATGCCGTCAGCCATGGTTTGCACGGCGTGGGATGTGTGGTCGCGCTCTTCTTGTTGCGTATCGATTTCTTGATCCATCAGGGCTTCGATCTCGTGCGGTTTTTCCGCGCCCAGAGAGATCAGGCGCAAATAGTCGCACAGGAACGTCACGGCATGATGGTCTGCCATGAAGCCGGGGAATTTTTTAAACAGGTCGCTGTTAAATGGATCTTCTACGTGTTGTTCCAGTGCCAGCCAGCCCTTTGTGCGGGCTGTTTTAAAGACCATATAGAGCATGCCCAGCAGTTCCAGATATTCGGCTTTGCCGTATTTGTCTTTTTTGAAGATGGCTGCAAGGTCGACGAATGTTTGTTTCAGCGTATGCGTTGAATTCGCGACGATAAACGCCATGACGGCCGCGCCGACGATAATCAGGACTTCCGTTGGTTGCCACAAAACGCCTAAGTGCCCGCCGTGCAGTACATAGCCGCCGAAAACGCAGGCGCAAACGCCAATTAGACCCAGAATTTTGAACATCTGCGAACAGTCCCCCCTCTGATGAGTATGGCGGATCGTGCCGGATTCATCAATATTTTGTGAGGGTTGCGGCTTTTCTTTCTGTCATTCTTTTTACATATTGACAAAAGGGGGCGTATCGTCTAGATTCTATAGCCATATGATGGCCCGCGATAACAGTGTAAGAAGGCAAATGAATATTTTACAGAGCATAAAAAACCCGTTTAAAGGGAAAGAAAAAAAGAAAAAAAGGACTGCCTTTGATATCGGCAAAGAAGGCACGGCCAAAGAGATTGCCGTTGTCATGAATGCAAAGGTGGACGGGTGGCACAGTGACAGACGTGCGGTGGCCCAATGCGCGATGGGGGCGGTGGAAGTGTTTCGTGCAGGCAAGCCGGAAAATTTGCGCAGTGTTATTTCCGGTGATTATAAAGAGCGCCCTTATTTCGTGGCATGTATGGTGCAAAGCATGGCCCTGAAGGCGGATGAGATTGGGCAGGCCTTTGAAACGGTTACGCCAGAGGTTAAGCAAGACTTGCTCAATCAAGCTTTAAGCATGCTGACGCATAAGTCTGCGATTGAAGAGATCGTCAAGGCTGGCGCAGATGTGCATGCCGGCGAGGAAAATGCGTTGCGTCATGCGGTGAATTACGGGCGTACGGATGTTGTCGGTGTTTTGCACGATCTGGGCGCGGATTTTGATAGAGCGATCCTGTATAACAGCACGCACGAAGAAAGCCGGCACATGGTGCGTCACCTGCGTGCGTATCAGACTTATTTTGAGAAAAAACCGGCCCGTCAAAAAGAAAGTGACCTGATCCGTGAAATGCGCGCAGAGATACGCGCATTGACAGAGAAAGTGGACAAGCTTGAAAAAGCGCAAGGCGTGGATCAAGCATCGCAGCCTAAGCCGCCATCACCTTCCGGCGTTTGAAAAAATACTGTTGATGAGTTTTTCTATCAAACGGCGCGTTTGGCCGTTGATGTCGTTATGCGGGTTGAATTCCGCGATTTCCAGCGCCGAAAACCCGTCTTGTTGGGCAAGGCCACGCAGGACGGGCAAGACATCGCGTGCCAGCAGCCCGCCTTCTTCAAGTGTGCCGACAGCGGGAGCATCGTCCGGGCAAAAACCGTCAAGGTCGATGCTGATACCAAATCCTTTTGTGGCCTGTTGGGCGCGGGCCAGCGCTTCATCGAATACGGTTTGAAAGCCGCGCTCTTCAACTTCTTCAATGTAATAGACGCGGATGTTGCGTTCTTCCACGAAAGCTTTTTCTGAAGGTTCAAAACTGCGGATGCCAATCAGGCTGAGGTGTTCGGGTGATATTTTTGTTTTGGTGCCGCCAAGCCCCGTGAAGGTGGGCAGGCCGTGACCGGTGAGTGCCGATACAGGTTGGCCATGCCACCATCCGCCCCATTTCCCCTCGCTGGATGTTTCATGCGTATGGGCATCCAGATGCGCGTCGATCCAGATCATGCCAAAATCTTCATGGGCGTCCTTTGCTGTGACGACAGCCGACCATGTGCCGATGGCTGATGAATGATCGCCGCCGATGACAACAGGGATGTGCCCGTTCTCAACACTGATCTGCACAGTGTTGAACAGCCGTTCCAGCGACGTTTTCAGAAGCGGGAGCGTTCTTTCTTTCGTGTTGCGGCGGTCGTGCTCGCCCAGTTTTTTCAAGCCCAAAGGGCCGCGCCATTTGGCGGAGAGTCCCAGCCTTGCAAGGTCATGCATCATCAAGGCGCTGGACAGGGCATAGGGGCCGTCTTCACAGCCGTAATCTTTGCAGCCCCAGCCGCTGTCAAAGCCAAGCACTTCGATTCTTTTTTGCTGTTTTTCCATTTATGTCAACCTAAGTTGGCTCCCATTCTGGCAGGCTTGGCAAAACAAGTAAAGCATTTGGTAGTTTTGCGCAGGCATGCGATAAAAGAAGAGGGAAACGTAAGGGAAAGCTGTTGAAGATATGCTTGCGCTAATCTGGATATATCGTGTTGTGCTGGCGTATTTTCTTTATTTCGTCACGGCTCCTTTTTTCATGATTGTCTCCCTGTTCATGTTGCGGCGCGGAATATACACGCAGCGGCAGGGTTTGCGCAGCACGGCATTCTTTATTATGTTCCTGTGCGCGATCAAGGCGTTTACGGCGGATATTTGGTTTGCGCGCAAATACTTGTTGTGTAATTTTGCGCTGGGCAAAAAACTGATGCTGCCGTTTTTGTCTTGTACGCAGTTTGGCGCCATGGCGCTCAGCCTGATAGGCTTTGCGTTGACGATCGTTTCCTGTTTTATCATTCTTCAGTTTTACAGGATGCATATCCGTCCCCGGAAAATTGAACCTTTGATGCCAGAGCAGGTGAACCTGCGTTTTTGGGCGAACCTGACCATGTGGTCTGTGCTGTTGATGATCAGCTGGCTAGCAGCGCCTTGGGTGGCATCATTGACGGTTGGTAATGTGCCTGCATTTCTGGGGCTGGTATCATGGCAAACATTCGCGCTGGTGAATTTCACGCTTTTGCTGTTCTGTTTCTGGAAGTCGGAATGCTGCAATTGGAATTATGATTTTAGAAAAAAAGACAAAATGAAATACATGGCCAATACATGGACGGCCAAGGATACAATGTGGCTGACCGTTTTCTTTTACGTGATCGCACTGGCTTTGTCTTACGTATCGCATGATATTCTGAAGGAAGCAGGGTAGGCCCCGGCATGGAGGCGCAAGAGGCTGCAGACATCGTGCGCCGCGATTATCCCGGTATTGACCTGTCGGACATGCGGCTTGTGTTTGCCGTGCATAGCTGCATTTTTGAGGCCAGTGTCGAGGGTGTGGATTTTATTTTTAAGTTCCCTGTGCGCGCAGATTATGATTTAGCGCAGGAGGTTTCCGTTCTGCATCATTTCGCAGGCAAACTGCCCTTTGCTATACCTGAACCTGTTTTTGTGGGTAGGGCAGGGAAGTATATCGGCTACAAAAAGCTGGTGGGCCGTTCCGTTGATGTCAAAGATGCACATACCCTGAATGCGCGTTCATTTGCAACGCAATGCGCGGAATTTCTTTATGCCTGTCACAGCCATACGTCAAGAATTGATGTATATGACGACCCGTCCGAGGCTTATCCTGAATATATTTTGCAATACGTTGAGGGCGGCGGTGTGGTTGCGGACTTTGTGCGTCAGGCTATCGATAAATTTATGGCCTGGCCGCGCCATGTGCCGCCGCAATTTATTTACAATGATCTTGGGTTAAACAATATCTTGTTTGATGCAAATGGCGGCATTGCGGCTGTTCTGGATTTCGGCCTGTGCGCAAAGGGAGATATTCACCGCGAGTTCAGGCACTTTCATCACATGCCTGCGCCACTATTGCATGAAGTGATGCAAGCTTACAGGCGGCTTTCCGGTATTACGATTGATGGCCGGCTTGTCGTTTTACATGCTTTCGTTGATATGATGAGATATCTGGGGCAGGATACAGAGTCGCTTTTGCAGGCTGCCGAGCCGTGGATGCATGATGAAGGCATGATACGGGCATTGTCCTGTCAGCTGTAAATGCCGGGAATGCGCCGGATGGTTGTAATGCCTTTGCAGCGCGTTGCAAGGTCATCCAGTGGTTCAATAACTGTCATGGCGTATTTGCGGTATACGTTGTGCAGGATGTTTTTATCATCAATCATCACGCCGATATGGTCATAAGGCGTGCGGCCCTGTTCAGGGAAGATAACAAAATCCCCCTTTTGTGCCGGGCCGCCCGTTTCTTCGCCGATGGTGTTGTATTGCTGGTTCACATCGCGCTGGGCCTTTATACCCGCACGTGCCAGTATCAGTTGCACCAGTGCTGAACAATCCAGCCCGAACCCGCTGCGTCCGGCATAGGCATAGGGCGTGCCTAAAAATTTCATAGCTGTAGTCACATAGTCTGTATCGTATTCTTCCAGTGGAGAGATATGGCCAGAAAATATCCAGTCCCCCGTATCCAACAGGCAGAAATCATGCTGCGTATCTGTCACGGTTACGCGGCTGGCGAAGGATAGGTGCTGTACACGTGGCGCTTTAATGCGCATTTTGGATTCTGCGTTGCTAAAGGTAAATGTCGTGCGTGCCGTAACGGTATGCGTGGGGTCGGGTCTGTCGCCAAGGCAGCGTGTTTCGACCCAGCCCGGATAGTTATCATGCGCGCAATGCCCGTATGACCAGTCGTTGTCCTCTTTTTCAACAATGAAATCTTCGCCGTAGACCAGTTGGGTTTCAAGATAGCCGTGGGGCAGGGCAGGGTCCGGCTTTTCGCGGACATCGGCAGTGGAGGTAATAACGTTTTTTTTCATGTTTCGCCTGTAAAACGGGCAAGGTAAATGGTGCGATTGCCACAAGACTTATCTGCGATAGCTGCCGCAACGCTTTCAAATTTATGCTGTTGCATGAGGTCGGCATATTCATCTGCCGAAAAACTGGCGTGATATAGGGGGTCCCCCCATAGCGGGTTGGTGACTTCACCATGATCGGGGCCTGCCGTAAACATCAGTGGCGCGTCTTTTCTTGTATGTTGCTGAAAAATGCTGAACATTTTTTTCTGGTCGTCATGGGGCAGGTGAAAAAAGCTGTCCCATGCCAGTAGGCCGTCAAATTTTCGCGCAAGGTCGAGTTCCCGCATATCACACGTGAGCCATGTGTGTGCCGGAAAGCGGGATTGGCACAGATCGATCATTTCACGAACAGCGTCGACACCGGTGATGTGATAGCCCTGTTCAATCATATAAGCGGCAAGGGGTTGCCCCGTTCCGCAGCCAAGATCAAGAATATGCCCTCCGCTTGGTATGAATGATAAAAAGCGATCCAGCCAGGCTTTTTCAAAAAGGTCGCGGTTACGCTCTGCATCAAAGTCAGAGGCGTGGTTCTCGTAAAAGCGTATGACTTGTGCGGCGGCGTCGGGCATTACTTTCCTTTACCGAACAGCTTTTTAATCATCTCAAAGCTGGCGCGGATGCCATAGGCTTCGCCGCCCAGCGGTCTGCCAGGGCGGGGGGTCGGGTTCCAGCCATAGGTATCGATATGCACCCATGGAATGTTTTTATCGACGAATTTTTCAAGGAATAGCGCTGCTGTGGTTGCGCCCGCAAAGCCGCCACCGCTGTTTTTGATATCGGCCACTTTGCTGTCGAGCATGGATAGGTACGGCGCCCATAGCGGCATGCGCCAGACGTGATCTTCTGTTTCTTTTGCGCCTTTTTCAATGGCAGACATCACTTTATCGTCATGCGTAAAGATGGGAACAAGTTCAGGCCCCAGCGCCACGCGGGCGGCGCCCGTCAAGGTTGCGAAATCCATGATAAGTTCGGGCTTCTCGCGGCTGGCTTCTGCCAGCGCGTCGCACAGGATCAGACGGCCCTCTGCATCTGTATTGTCGATTTCAACGGTAATGCCTTTGCGCGTTGTAATGACGTCACTGGGGCGGTAGCTTTCATCGCTGATGGAGTTTTCAACAGCAGGGATAAGAACGCGCAGCCGTACCGGCAGCTTTGCCGACATAATCATATGCGCCAGCCCTATCACGTGCGCAGCACCGCCCATGTCTTTTTTCATCAACGACATATTGCCGCCGGGCTTGATGTTTAAGCCGCCTGTGTCAAAGGTGACGCCCTTGCCCACCAGCGTTACCTTGGGGTGCGTGGTTTTGCCCCAGTGCAAATCAATAAGCTGCGGCGGATGTTCGCCTGCTTTGCCGACGGTATAAATAGTGGGGTAGTTCTTTTCCAGCAGCGCCTTGCCTTTAATGGTTTTGACAGTGGCTTTGTGCTTTTTCGCAAGCTTGGCCACTTCTTTTTGCAGGTCATTGGGCTGCATGTTATTGGGGGGCGTGTTGATAAGGTCACGCACCATGAACCATGCTTCTGCCGTTGCCGTGACATATTTTTTATCTGCACCTTTGGGCCAGACAAGCTGGGCGTTTTTTTTATCGTTTTTGCCGGATTTGTAGCGCGTAAAATCATATGTGCCCAATGCCCAGCCCAGTGCGGCATCTGTGCCATTGCCCTTGAATGCACTGTCCAGATAATACGTTCCGGACTGCAGGCGTGCGGGCAGGGCGGAAAAAGTGTATAGCCCGTTTTCATGCCCGGTGCCGTAAAGAATGCGTGTTGTCGCGCCTTTTGCATTTGTTACGTGCATGGTGCTTCCGGCAGAACCGGTAAAACCTTGCGCTTTTACGGCTGTTTGAACGCTTTTGCTCTGTTTTTTCAGCCATGCGTTAAAGTTTGATGCAGCAACAGGTGTGACGGGAATGGATTGCGCAGTCTTTTTATTGGTAAGTTGCATGATAGGCCCTGAATAACGTGGATACGATTATGTCGTTTATACCCGAAGTTTTCAGCGAGGGCCAGACTGGATTTTGTTTTGCGTTGAGGGGCGTATAATCTTTCTTTTGCGTATTGTGCCGCGTTTGGCGGCGGATTTAAAAGGATGTACTTTGAGCATATCCTTGATCGCGTCTGCAGTGTCTCCTATATGGCTGTTGGCTTCATCCAGGGC
The DNA here is from genome assembly GCA_028817795.1 of Alphaproteobacteria bacterium. Classification (GTDB taxonomy): domain Bacteria; phylum Pseudomonadota; class Alphaproteobacteria; order Micavibrionales; family UBA2020; genus JAPPOU01. The sequence goes on along the minus strand of JAPPOU010000092.1, from coordinate 17,439 downwards.
GGTGAAGCCTGCCTGATCACTGATATCTATGCGTGCGTCATGCTCCAGCAGCAGTTGCACCATGTCCTTTTCGCGGAGAGAGCAGGCTGTGATAAGAGCTGTGGCACCGCGATGGTCTTGCGCATCAATATCGGCACCATGTTGTAAAAGAAGGGCAACCTCTTTGTTTCGGAACCGGTTTACGGCACGCATGAGAGGGGTGATGCCATATCTACCCTGGGCGTTGATATCGGCGCCATACTCTATCAGCATTTTGTAGATATCAGGGATAGTGCTATTTGACGCATAGTGCCCAAGAGCCATATCACCATTTCTGTCTTTTGCGTTGACGTCTGCGCCGTGTTTAAGGAGGGTTTTAACGATCTCCTCGTTTCCACCTGAAATGGCCGTGCAGAGGAGGGGAACGCTTCGCAGGCTGGTGATATGGTGGGAGCAGTTTGCGCCATTTGCTGCAAGAAACTTTACGCACTCTACTTGTTTTGCGTTCACGGCATAGGAAAGGGCCGAGCCTCTGTCCCGCTTTTCAGCGACAAGGTTGATATCAGCGCCTTTTTCAATGCAAGCCTTAACGATATCAAGCCGCCCCAGCTCTGCTGCGCGCATTAAGGTTGTGCGCCCACCAGCCTCACTGGCTGGCGTATCAGGGTCGGCACCGGCGTTGATGATTCCAAGGCATTTATTAAAACACAGCAGTGCATCCTTTGTTGCGAGGGCTTTTCCCAGTTCTTTGTTCAGCCTCTCTTTGTCTTGCTGTTGTTTCGCGTCAGGCATTATACCCTCTTTTTGATGGGCGAAGGATTTTGCGAGGTTTGAGGGTGCCGCGTTTAGCTGCGACTTCAAAAGGGATTCTTTTACTCATTTCTTTGACGGCCTCTCCAAAGGCGTTGTTAAAGCCATGGGCATAGTCGATAGAGGTGTCTCCTTGGTTGTCGCAGAGGTCTGCACAGGCGCCTTGTTCCAGTAGCAGGTGCACAGCTTCCCTATTTCCTTTGGTGCAGGCGATCATAAGGGCTGTTTTGCCGACTCTGTCTTGTGCGTCAACTTCGGCGCCATGCTGCAGCAGCAGGGCAACAGCATCCATCCTCTCGTATCGGGTAGCGAACATCAAAGGAGTTTCTTTGTCTTTGTTTTTGGTGTTTATCTCTGCGCCTTTATCTATAAGCGCTTCATAAATACCGGGTGTGTTGCTGTATGCTGCGTAATATCCAATGGCGCAGTCGCCATCTTTATCTTTTGCATCGAGGGATGCGTCATGCTCAATAAGTATTTTTACAATATCTGTCCTGCCCCCCAGGATTGTATTACAGAGAAGAGGCGTGTTGCGATAGCCTAATGTATGGGAACAATTGGCACCGTTTTCTGCTAAAAACCTTATGCATTCCACTTGTTTTGCAATGACGGCATAAACAAGAGCGGAGCCTCCGTCTAGTTTATTTGCCTTAAGGTGGATGTCTGCCCCGTTTTCTATACAGGCTTTGACGATATCAATACGCCCCAGTTCTGCTGCGCGCATCAGTGTTGTGCGGCCTATCTGGCTGATTGTATCCACGTCTGCGCCGTCCTTAATCATTTGCAAGCAGGTATCAAGGCTCATGTCCTCGTCTTCCTTCATCAGTTCAGTGGAGAGCTGATGGTTGAGCTGTTCTTTATCCCAGCCTTGTTTTGCTGTTGCCATGATATTTTTCCTACATCACTTTCGGGCGGAGGATTTTGCGGGGTTTTGTGGTGCCTTTTTCTGCTGCTTTTTTGATGGCGTGTATTCTAAAAATTTCCGCAGCTTTTGTTTTGTGCATATTGAGACGGGCATAGTCTGTTGCGGTATTGCCTTGATTATCACGAATATCAAGGTCTGCTCCGCTGTCAATAAGCTTTTGGACAATAGCGGCATTGTTGTCGTCTTGGGCGTCACTGCTCCTGAGAACAGCGGCCATGAGTGCGGTTTGCCCGCGTTTGTCCTGAATGTTAAGGTTAGCCCCGTTTTCAATCAGGACGTCAATAACACTGGTGTTGCTATACCCTACGGCGTTTATAAGTGCGGTGGTGCCTTTGTCGTTCTGTGCATTGATATCCGCGCCGTTGTCAATTAAAGCCTGCGCTATGTCGGGGGGGCGCATGGCAGCTTCCACCAGCATGGGGCTGCCAAATCTTTTTGCGCGTGCATTTGCCCCTCTGTTCAGCAGTAACTTGACCATTTCAGGACTGCCGGTGTACAGAATGGCTTTGCTTAATGCTGCATCACCGTATTTTTTGATGTCCGCCCCTTTGTCAAGCAAGAGGATGGTTGTTGCTATCCCGCTATTGTGTACGGCAAAAATCAAGGCTGTTTCGCCTGATCTATCCGTTGCATTGACATCTGCGCCCTTTTCAATCAGGCGTTCGGCAAGGCTTGCATAGTTTCTGGATGCCGCCAGCATCAGCAGGTTTCGGCCCCCGTTTTTTTCTTTTCCGTTTGCGCCGAGGTTTCGATCCAGAAGGGTATGGATGACATCAGTGCGTTGCTGTCTGCATGCGAAAATAGCGATGTCGTCTGCCAATGCTTTTTTGGCGTCTTCATCGGTGCATTGCTCCAGCAGGGTCATGGCACTGTTGATATCCAGGCCAAAGTCAGGGCTTGTATCCAAAATCTGGCGCAATTGCGTTTCAGGGGTGTCTTGCCCTGTATCGTCTGCATCCGGATGTGCGTTTGTTCCTGACATTTGCGCCGCGCCCTATACCTGTTTAACCGCCAAAAAGGATTGATGTATCTTACTTTATATATTACGGAAAGTCAAGGCGGGATGGGGATTTTGACTTAAGTATTTGAAATTAATGAATAAATTTAATGTTTGGGTTGTTCGGAGTGAAGAGGGGCGATCACAATAAACCCTTGACGCTCCTCAATACTTCACATATGTTACCACGCACTGGATTCGAAAGGGTTATAGAGATGACAAGACGTTGCGAAATCACGGGCAAGTTGCCGATGAGCGGCCATAACGTGTCCCACGCGAACAACAAGACAAAGCGCCGTTTTCTGCCGAACCTGCAGAAGGCTTCATTCTTTAGCAATGGTCTGCAAAGGCCTGTTAAGGTACTGGCTTCAACGCATGGTATCCGCACGGTCGAGCACAAGGGCGGTATTGATGCATTCCTTTTGGGGACGGCATCGACCAAGCTTCAGCCGGCGCTGCGCAAAGTACGCAAGGCACTGGTCGCCAAAGTCGGCCTGCCGGAAAAGCCCGAGCCGAAAAAGCGTTACGAGTCGGCCAAGTCGAAAAGAAAAGCGGCAGCGTAACGGTTACATTTTTTTATGCAAGAGGGCGGGGCTTTCCCCGCCTTTTTGTTTGGCTGATAGTTGAGGGATGTATATGACTTTCAAATTTGAAATCACCCACAAAGACCCTAATTCCTATGCCCGCCTTGGCCGTTTGACGACGCCGCATGGTACGATTGATACGCCTAATTTTATATTCTGTGGTACGAAGGCGGCAATTAAAGGTTTGTCCCCGCAACAAATGCGTGAGGCGCAGTCTGATATCATTCTTTCAAATACCTATCACCTGATGCTGTCGCCCGGTCCTGACGTGGTGGCGGCGATGGGGGGGCTGCACAAGTTTACAGGCTGGGATGGCCCCATGTTTACGGACTCCGGCGGGTTTCAGATTTTTTCCCTCGGCCATGGTTCGGTAGCAGATGAGATTAAGGGCAGAGGGCAAACG
>JAPPOU010000092.1:12304-13731 GCA_028817795.1 Alphaproteobacteria bacterium | reverse complement strand
AACGCACCGACCGAATACGTTGTTAAAAATTACCGAAGAAGGCGCAACGTTTAAATCATATCTTGATGGCTCCATGCATTTTCTGTCACCGGAAAAATCTGTACAGATCCAAAGAAAACTGGGCGCAGATTTGATTGTACAGCTTGATGAATGTACACCGTTCCATGTAGACCGCGACTATACAGCGCGCTCCATGGAAATGAGCATGCGCTGGGGTGATCGCTCGCTAGCCGAGCACAAGCGCATTGAATCTGAAGATGGCCATGCCTATCCGCAAGCGATGTACGGCATTGTACAGGGCGGCGTTTACGAAGACTTGCGCAAAATCAGTTGCGAATGGACGCGTGACAGCGATTTTTTTGCAACGGCGATTGGCGGGTCACTGGGATCGCACAGTGAACAGATGTATGAAGTCGTCGCCATGTGCAGTCCGCATATTCACCCGGAGCGGCCTGTGCATTTATTGGGCATCGGCGGTTTTCGCGATATTTTTACGAACGTGCGTTCAGGGATGGATACGTTTGACTGCGTATCCCCAACACGCATTGCCCGTCATGGGTGGGCTTTGATTAAAGGGGCAGAGAAAGAGCGTATCAATTTGCGTAACAAACCCTATCAAACCGATCAGGACCCTATTGATTCGACCTGCGCATGCACGACCTGCAAAAACCATAGCCGTGGCTATATTCATCATTTGTTCCGTGCAAAGGAAATTTTGGGGATGCAGTTGGTTTCCATTCATAACGTATTTACCATGAACCGCCTGATGCGCGATGTGCGCAGCGCCCTGAAAAACGGGACGCTGGATGAGATGCAGAAAGAGTGGATTGTGTAATTTCAGGATATTCTGTATCCTTGTAAGTAGGGATATTTTTTGACGCAGGGGTTTTAAGGGTTACATAACTATGGCTGTAAGTTATACGCAGACATTATCTGTCGATATGATTGTCACGGAAATCGAGTCTTTGCTTGATTGGCGTAACCAGATTATGCGGCAATGCTTTTTTCCAGGAAGCCAAACGCGTCCTGCGGATTCGCAGGCGACATCGACGGTATTGATGTGGTGCAAGCGCGGTGGCGAGCAGGGTATCATTGATCGCAAGCTGGTTGAGCGCATGGTCATGATGCATGATGAGCTTTGCAAGGCGGGAAAGCGGTTTTTGGATCATTGCGCGACAGGTGTTGCGCCAACGCTGGAACTGTACGACGATTTTTCCGCGCAGTTCGATGCCTATGTCGCGCAATTGCGGCGTTTGCATCAAGACGTTGCCGATGCGGGGATGGCCGTTGATGCGGTCACGGGGCTGCGCACGGCATCTGGCCTGCGGGCTGATTTAAAGCGCGAGCAAGACCGCTATGACCGCAAAGGCACGCCGTTCAGTATTGACAGTATTATCATCGATTAAGTTTCTGATTTGAAGAAAGAA
>JAPPOU010000092.1:0-12294 GCA_028817795.1 Alphaproteobacteria bacterium | reverse complement strand
GAACATGATCGATCCGGGATGGAGGGGATTTACGCCAGCGTCGCGCAAATTGTGGCGCGGACGATACGTTCCTTTGACGATGCCTATTTCATGGGTAAGGGGGAGTATCTTTTGGTCCTGAAACATGTTGAGTTTATGGATGCCTGCGCGGTTATGGACCGCTTGCGTGGAGAGATAGAGACAACGCCTGTGTTCTTGCAAGACGGAAAAAAGGTGGGGATATCCCTGTCTTGTGGCATTGCAGAAGCATTGCAGCGCGAAGAGCCTGATGTCGCGCTTCAGAATGCCAAAACGGCGCTGGAACAAGCCAGAGGCGATGGCGGTAATCGCGTTGTTGAATTCCGCGAGACATCTGCGCTGGAACAATATGCGCGGGATGTGAACAAAGGCGGCGCATAACGCCTGTTGCGTAAGGCTTTTTTATCTTTTGCCCATCATCGACATATCGACGCCGTTTAACAGGATTGTTCCATCCGGATTGATTTTAAAATCGTAAATCCGCATCGACCTGCCATTTTTATCTTGTTGCAATTGCCCGGCAATCTGTATGCCGGCAAGACCTTGCAGATCCTTGCCTTGCGCAAGGCCGCTTTGCCGCAATTGTGTAATCAGCTCATCAATGCCGCCCAGCGTGACGCGGGCTGTGCCGGCGGCATAGGGGGGCTGTGCTTGCGCGCTTAATTCTACGTTAGCTTGACCGGATATATTGGGCGCGGCAATGAAGGTATTTTTAACAGTTAACCCAGACCCGGCTTTTGCGAGAATGGCAGGCAGATCGACAGCGATGAACTGTTTAGCCTCGTTATCTGCTTCATCCTTGCTGCTCCCCATGCCGATAAAGGCAATGAACATGCCGGCGCGCTCAGCTATTTCTGTAATGGGCAGGTTGGACAGGTTCACATTAATCTGTGCCTGATGGGGGATAAGTCCGGGATCAATGCCGGGTGGCAGATCAGATATCGTGAAACCGTTCATGCCCAAAGACCAATCGATTTGACCGGTGTTGTTGCGCATGTTCAGGGCAGAAACACTGGTTTCCAGGTTTTTCAGCTCTATGTTGTGCCGTCTAGATACGCCGGCCTTGCCGTAGATAAGGTTTGCGGTCAGGCCCTTCATTTTCAGGTCCGATACAATGTCTTGCGCGTCGCTGTATTCGTTTCTGGCAGCTTTGGCAATGAGCTTGCGGACTTTTTTCTGGAGTTTTGTGTCGCCTTGCATGGCGCCAAGAAGTTCTTTGATTTCGGTGCGCAGTGTTTCAAGGTCGTTCAGGACAAGGCTTTTATATGATGTGTTGCTGACAATATTGGCAATTTTCAGTACAAGCCCTGAGTTTTTTCCCTGCCCTGATAGATGTATGCCGTTAATGGTAAAATTAGAAGGTCCAGACCAGTTGCCGTCAGGGTCTTGTTTCAAATCCATCGTGAAGCGGAGTTCTTTAATCGCCGTTTTAAAGCTGCCGTCATAGGATGCGATGTTGATGTTGTTAAAGGTGACATCGTATTTTGGCCACAGATCGTCTTTTGCGTGCCAAAGGGCTGCAGATTTTTGCTCGCCCAGATGAAAGGAAATCTCTGCCCTGTCTTTACTGTCGTACATCACAATCTTTGGTGGAAGCGTCATGGATACCAGCCAGACATCTGGCGTACTGGACGGCATGATATGATATGTAGCCGTGCCAATATCAAAGCGGTAACCATGATCTACGACAATGGAGAGACCTGTTATTTTTGCGACATAAAAATCTCCGTTGGGCTTAACGTCAACGCCGCCGGACATGATAAGCCCTTCGCCAGCCGAGACGGCGACTTCGCTATACCAGTTATAGAGCTTTTCAAGTGATTGCTGTAATTCTTGCGCGCCAGCTTCGTCTATGACGGGCGCGGCTTGTGCCGGCGTGCCAAAAACCAGAAACGTCAAGAGACAGATAAGGTAAATACCGCGCATGAGAAGCTTTCTCCTTTTGCCTTTTACTCTACGGCATGTTTCTAAAGATCATGTTAACAGGTGATTGGAAAGGCTGATTTCCCAGCCGTTATGCGGCTTTGGGGCCTTGCGCTTGTGGAGATACTGCCCTGTTTTGGGATACAGCGGCGGGAGGCAGCTGGTTTTTTTGCAATACAGCCTGAACCCAGAGCGAGACACGTCTTTGCGCAAGCGGGGACAGGGCATCATGCTGTTGCATGAATTCATCACCGGTGACGTCCAGTTCTTGGGTTAAGGCCGTGCGGATCAAATTTGCTGCCGCCAGATTGGCGGCGTAAATGTCCTCTGTCGGCGGTATCGGCATATTGCGCCGTTTCAGGTCGAGGTAGAGGACCGTGTCGTGCTCGATACTTAGTGTGTCATCTTCTTTCGTCAGGTAGAGTGCCTGATAATTGATAAAGCGCCCTACCATTTCAGAATCATTGCGTTCTTTCGCAAGGCGTGTAATGGCGTGGTAATCCGCATCTGCTTCTTGCGTGAAGTGATCCATGCCCGTCTGTCCGCAGTGGCGTATTTCATGCAAAAGATAATAGGCATTCACATCTTGGTCTGATAATCCCAGTTTTTTATTTAAGTTGCTTTTGGGTAGGTTTTCTTTCAGGTAAATGCCGCATGTGTCGTTAAAGATGCCGCTGATGGAAGAGACGGCAAAGGCGGCGACGCGTTCGTTTTTGAAATGGTCGATGCGATTTATGACGCTGCTGGGGTACATGATGCTGCTTCCCAAAATGGCGATGCGCCCCGGTGTTGTATCTGTTGTGATGTGGATGTTTTTATCTGGTGCGAATTCTGCGGCAATGTCGGCGGAAAGGTTGTGTTCTTCCAGCTTCTGCTCGGCGCGGGGAAAGACGTGGATAAAAGAAGACATGAACAAGAACCAACCTCCCAAAAGGGCCAGCGTTCTTTTGGCGCGGATTTTGAGGCGCTTTTTTTTGAAGTCAAAGCTGACGGGCGGTTTCAGGATGCGCTTGAGCATCCGGCCAAAGCGGTGAAATATTCCGTCTTTTTTGTCTTTCATTTTGTTATTCACGCAAAGAGTTTGCCACATTCATGAAAGGATCGGCAAGCCCTGCAAATTTGTCATAGCGTTTAGGGGGGCCGTCGTTTTATTTTCCGTTTGTGTAGCGTGCCTTTGGCATCTGCCTTGGAAAATTCCTTTTTGGTGATGAGTTCGTATAACACCAGCGCTGTTTCTTCTTTCTTTTCTTCTTCTGCCATGTCGTAGGCTGTTTTTCCGAGCCAGTTTTTTGTTGTGGTATTTGCCCCTTGCGCAATAAGCATGCGGCATAGATTGGTGTGCCCATGACGTGCCGCGATCATTAGGGGGTTATTATCGAATAAGTTTTTTGCCTCCATGTTTGCGCCATGCTCAATAAGGATGCGTGCGATGTCAGTATGTCCCGCACTTGCCGTAAATAAGAGCGCTGTGTGCTGGTCACTACCGCGCGCGTCTACATCTGCCCCTTGTTTCAGGAGTGCCAGAACAACGTCTTTGTATCCTCCGCATACAGCGTGTATAAGGGCAGTATCACCACCATTATCATCATGCACATTCACATTTGCGCCTTCTGCAATCAGGCGCAGGCAGAGCTCTGTGTTGCATTTGCCTTTTGGCTGGCATAGCGCTTCCAATAGTTGCCGCCCTTTTTCTGCAGTGTCAGTATTACCGGGCTGTGCGGGGAATTGATCTCTCATGGTGCAGCACCTTTGTTGATGTTTGGTCGGTGGCGGATTTTACGTTTGCGCGGCGTGCCTTTCTCAGCGGCTTTTCGAAACGGATAGCTGGCAATCATGTTTGCGATATCGTCGTGCTGTGCTTTCCGGGCAAGTTCTTCTGCTGTTCTTATTGTGTCGCTATCTCTTTTTGTCGTATCAGCACCGCGTTCGAGCAGAATGTGGACGGCATCGGCTTTGCCGTTGCGTGCGGCATACATCAACGCTGTCATGCTTGCACGATCGCTGACAAGGTTTATGTTTGCGCCGCAGTCAAGAAGGGCGGTGATAATGTCGGTATAGCCGCACTGTGCAGCATCCACAAGCGCTGTATAGCCAAGATAACGCGCATCAGGGTTTATACCCTGTGCAATCAGGTCCATGCAGAGGTCCGTGTCACATTCACGTATTGGCTTGCGCAACTCTTCTAGAAGGCGCAGGTTATTTTCTGAAAGCTGGAACGTTGTGTACGGGGGAGGATTTCCCTTTTGCATCCAGCCCTCTTTTGCTGTTTTAAACTTTTCCCGCATTATACTCACCCCGTTTAATATTATGTATAATAATGGAGTGTATGTCAACATAAAACTGGCAAAAAGCCCAAAAGCACTGATATTCCATGCCTCTTGGAAACCATTCGTTAACGTGTTCTTGAGTATTACATGGTAATTATTAAAGGGAGAATGGGGATGCAGGTCAGACGGCTTATGGCAGCAGCAGATTACACGGTTTTGCCCGATATTATGCAGGAAGACGGTTTCAGGGAACTTTTTTTAAAATCGCCGATCGGTCGCATGATTGTCGAGATGCACGAAGACGGACACTTCGTTTTGGCAGAGGTCAACGATGCGGCGGCGGCGTATTTCGACATGCCTCGCGTACGCATGATGGGCTGCGCGCCGGAAGATGTGATGGATGTTGGTGCGGCGTCGGAAATGAAAACCCTGATGGCAACTTGTTTCAAGACAGGCAAGCCCGCCATGTTCAACGCACTGCCGCGTTTTCCGGGCGGGGTGAAGGTGCAGTCTTTTATCCTCACGCCCATTTTCGATTCCATGGGGCAGCCCCGGTGCATTGATGTGCTGGCGCGGCCTGAACTGGTCGACAGCGCACAGCTGCAGCGCGAGCGCGACGATGCGATGATGATGATGACATCCATCTTTGATACCAGTGGCCTTGGTATCATGGTGCTGGATCATCATGGCCGCGTGATGCGGATTAACGATACGTTTATGTCCGATTACGGCTGGCAGCGTGAAGACCTGTTGGGTGAAGAATTTACGTTGCTAGTCAGCCCTGAAGACCGGGAGTCTTCCCAGCGCATGTATCAGGATATGATTGATGCACGGCGCAGCGGCACGCGTGAAATGCAAATTATCCGCAAGGATGGCATGGTTGCGGATATATTGGTGACGATGGCGATCATGGAACTGAGCCAAAAGCGGCCCTTTATGGTGGTCACGCTCCGCGATATGACGGAACGCCATAACATGATGCGCAATCTTGAAGATGCAAAAGAGGAAGCTGATGCCGCGAATAAAGCCAAGTCCGCCTTCCTTGCCAATATGAGCCACGAACTGCGTACCCCCTTGAACGCCATTATCGGTTTTACCGAGATGATGAAGAAAGGCACATTCGGCCCTATTGAGAATGGCAAGTACCAAGAATATTTAGGTGATATCCATCTGAGTGCGCGGCACCTTTTGGATATTATCAACGACGTTCTTGATATGTCGAAAATTGAAGCGGGCCGTGTGGACCTGATTGAAAGTGATGTTTCCATTACTGAAACATTGGAATCCGTGATGCGGATCATGGGCGAGCGTGCACATGCGGCGGGCGTGATGCTGGACTTCCGTGTGGAGGATGACGTACCTGCCGTGCGGGCAGACCAAAGATTGCTGCGCCAGATACTCATTAATCTTGTCTCGAACGCCGTGAAATTTACGGGCGCGGGGCATAAAGTTCTTGTCCACGCTTTTAATCTGCCGGACGGCCATGTGCGCGTGATTGTAGAAGACGAAGGCTGCGGCATTCCGCACGATATGTTAGAGCATGTCATGGTGCCCTTTGGACAAGTGAAAGACCCGCGCCAGAGCAGCGGACAGGGAACAGGTTTGGGCCTGCCACTGGCGCGCGCCATGGCAGAACTGCATGACGGCAAGCTGGAAGTGCAATCCACCGAAGGCAAGGGCACGACGGTTCTTTTGGATTTGCCTGTGCAACGCAAGACCGGGAAACGTTGATTTTTCCTTATTTTTAGGGTGGATATCCCGTTCACATTACGGTATAAAATCTCCAAAAAGGTGAGTTATGTCCAGACTTCTGCAAAAATGCGCCGATGTCGGCCTGAAAATGACGGAACAGCGAAAGGTGATTTTGAAGGTTCTTGAAGAATCTGATGATCACCCCTCTGTCGAGACATTGTGCGAACGCGCCAAACAGGTGGATGCCTCCGTCAGTATTGCCACCGTTTACCGCACGTTGGGGCTTTTGGATAACCTTGGGCTGGTTATTAAACATGACTTTGGTGGCAGTACGGCGCGGTTCGAGATTAAATCAGAACATGACCACGACCATCATCACCATCTGATTGATACCGAAACCGGCGATATCATCGAATTTCAGGATGACAAACTGGAAGAGCTGATCCACGCGATTGCCGAACGTCTTGGCTATGAGGTTGTCGACCATACTTTTGAACTTTTCGGCCACAAGAAAAAGCCCTAGCACGCCATGTATGACGATGACCGCCTCCCGACTGACCTGTGGGTGACGGCGCACGTACGGCAGTGCGGCGCAAGGGGCATCCCGGTTTATGTAGCGCACAAGGGCGCTTTTGCTTCCGGTACTGTCATGGTTAAAATCGTGATACCGGGGCAGGGGTGCAAATTATTGAACCAGACCCGCGACATGGATGGTAATACGGCATGGATGAGTATTTTTGATGATGATCTGGTCGAAGAAAAGCGGGCCGACGACTATACAAAACGCGCCATCTCGCGCGATCCTGATGTCTGGGTGATTGAGGTGGAGGACAAGGAAGGGCAGAACCCGTTTGAGGGGAAAGTGATATGATAGTGGGTGCAGTTCCCTCTCCCTCTGGGAGAGGGGTAGGGTGAGGGTACTCGAAACATGAGCCAGAGAAGCATACAAAAAGCGAAAAGGTTGCGGCAAAAAAGCACAGATGCCGAAAATATTATATGGCATCATGTGCGTAACCGTCAGATGGGCTGTAAATTCAGGCGTCAGGCTCCGGTGGGCAGGTATATCGTTGATTTTATGTGCCTTGAACTAAAGCTGGTGATCGAAATTGATGGCGGACAACATTGTGAATCGGTCCATGACGATGCAAGAACGGAGTTTTTAGAAAGTTTGGGGTTTCGTGTTGTACGCTTTTGGAATAATGATGTGGTGAATAACATCGAGGGGGTTTTAAGTACCCTCACCCTAACCCTCTCCCAGGGGGAGAGGGAACTGGAGACAAACAATGACAATTGAACAAAACGTAAAAAAACGCCGTACCTTTGCGATTATTTCGCACCCTGACGCGGGTAAAACGACGCTGACGGAAAAGCTGTTGCTGTTTGGTGGTGCTATCCAGATGGCGGGAGCGATCAAGGCCAAGCAGGCGGCGCGCCATGCGCGGTCGGACTGGATGAAGGTGGAGCAAGAACGCGGTATTTCCGTTGTGTCTTCTGTTATGACGTTTGAATATGACGATACCATTTTTAACCTTCTGGACACGCCGGGCCACGAAGATTTTTCGGAGGATACGTATCGTACATTGACCGCCGTTGACAGCGCGATTATGGTGATCGACCACGCCAAGGGGATCGAGACACAAACGCGTAAGCTGTTCGAGGTCTGCCGCCTGCGCGATGTGCCGATTATCACCTTTATCAACAAGCTTGACCGCGACGGTCAGGATCCGTTCCAACTTTTGGAAGAAGTTGAAAAAACGCTGGCGCTGGATGTTGCACCAGCAAGCTGGCCTATCGGTATGGGGCGGGAATTTTTGGGCTGTTACGACCTGTTGGATGATGAACTGGTTCTGCTGTCACGCACCAAGGGTGAAAAACCGGCAGAGGGCGAAAAATGCAAAAGCATTGATGACCCCAAGCTGGAAAAACTTTTACCTGGCCACGCATTGGAAAAATTGCGTGAGGATGTAGAAATGGCGCGGGGGTTGTGCAAGCCTGTCGACCATCAATCGTATCTGGAGGGGCATTTGTCGCCGGTTTATTTTGGTTCAGCCCTGAATACGTTTGGCGTGCGTGAATTGTTGGGCGGGTTAAAGCGTTTTGCGCCAACGCCGCGTCCGCAACCTGCTGTGCAGCGCGTAATTGAACCGGACGAGAAAAAAGTGTCGGGCTTTGTCTTCAAGATACAAGCGAATATGGACCCCAAGCACCGCGACCGTATCGCCTTTACCCGCTTGTGCTCCGGCCATTTTAAAAAGGGCATGAAACTGCGCCATAACCGCAGCGGCAAGGATTTGACCATCCACAACCCGCTTATCTTTTTTGCCAAAGATCGCGACGTGGCCGAGGAAGCTTTTGCCGGGGATATCATCGGCATTCCCAACCACGGCAATCTGCGGATTGGCGATACCCTGTCTGAAGGTGAGTTGCTGCAGGTGACGGGCATTCCAAGTTTTGCGCCGGAATATTTGCAGCGTGTGCGCTTGGATGATCCCATGAAATCAAAACATCTGGGCGAAGCCTTGCTGCAATTGGCAGAAGAGGGGGCGGCCCGCGTATTTAAGCCGCGCATGGATTCAAGCTGGGTTGTGGGTGTTGTGGGGCCTTTGCAGTTCGATATTTTGGCTGATCGTCTGCGCACGGAATATGGGTTGCCTGTGCACTTTGAACAGGCAGCATTGCATACGGCGCGTTGGCTGGCGGCAGAAGATCACAAGGCGCTGGAAAAGTTCATTAATGACAACCTTAGCAATATTGCCGAGGATCATGACGGGCAGAGCGTTTTTCTGGCGCGGAACGCATGGCATTTGGATGATGCGGCAGAAAAAGCGCCAGCCGTCCAGTTTTTAGCGACCAAGGAACAGGCGGCCTGACGGTTTTAAGGCTTGGGGTGTTTGCTCTGACCTTTAACTTTTTGCATAGCTTCAAAAAGTTTTGCGTGGATTTCTGCGTTGATAGTAAAATCCACAAGGTCTTGCATGCCGACAGCGCCTTCAATGCGGCCGGCTTCGTATCCGCCCTTGGCTATCGCGATAACCGTGGGGACGCGGGTGATGTGGCAGGCCCTGGTAATATCTGGGTTGTCTTTGGCATTCACTTTCGCAAAAATATATTTGTCGCTGTTGTTGCGGGCAAATTTGCGCAGCGTTGATTTGAAAAGCATGCTGGCCATCGACTCTTCGGTGTAAAAGACGACAAAGACCAGTTTATCTGCTTTGATAACTTTATCCTCAAATTCAGGTATGCCTAGTATATCCTCGATAGGAGAGGTGTACTGTAGAGCGTGTCTGGCAAGGGTGGGATCCAGCCGCGCTTCAGCCGTTGATGTCAGGGCAGGGCCTGCAGCAGAAAGCGCGAAGGCAGCGGCAAGGGCTTTGATAAATGGTTGTCTTTTTGGCGGCATCACAGTTTTCCACAATTAAACTGCAGCGAGGGTATCCAAATGTTGTGGAAAATGCAAGGCTTTCTATATGCTGGGGCCGGGCTGGCTTGTGCTGCTGGAAACAGCGGTGTCTTTATAGCCCGGCGGGGGCGGCACATTGACGCCGCGCAGCCTTGTGACCGTATCGATGAAGTCTTGCATGGGAAAGTTAGCCTGCATGAGTTCTGAAACACTCTGCTTTAGTACATCGATATCTTTTATGCCTGCCATGTCCGTGCAGAGGTCGGGATTGATGTTATTGACCATTTCGGGGTGATAGAGGATATAAGCAATGGCTTCTTCCATCATTTTGGCCTGTTGTTCAAGGCCATATTCTTCAAAGCTGCGCGCATCCATGTCGTCAGGGCAATAATTATAGCACTCCAGCCCTTCGCAGGGGATGCCGTTGGTGGTGCTGCCGGCATGCTCCAACTCTTTTCGGCCCTGCATGACATGCATGATTTCGTGCATGAAAACCGTCACTTTGGCAGCGGCATTTGTATTCTCTTCTGTATGTACAGGGTTTGCAGCATTGCGTAACTCTGTGGAGTAGTCACCGGAGTGGAGGCCTGTTTTGTGGAACAGGACGTTGTATTCCGGCGTGACGACACCATTTTCAACCCGTGGTCCGGCGGTTGCGCCATAGGGGCTGTCGGGCAGGTCGCACATCTGTACGCACACGGCGTTTTCAGGAAGGGAAACGCCGTAAACCTTGTCGACCATGTCCCGCTCCCCAAGGGTTAGACCGGGGTTACTTTCCCTGATTTCACAGTTTTCGATGATTTCACGATTGTCACACGGCGTTTCGGAAGGGGTATATCCTGCAGGGATATCTTGAATGGCCGTAACCGGCGCTTTTTCGGGCGCGGTATCAAGTGCGCAGCCTTCCGCTGCTGCGGCCAGAGCAAAGGTATAGGCCAGCGCCTTTGATTTCCATTTTTTCATGTTTGTTCCCCCTGTGCCGTAAAAATATGGCCAGAACAATATGCTGTACTTTCAAAGGGAAGACAAGGAGACTGCTTTTACGGTGTCATGATTATTTCGATGTACTATGGCCGGTGCCCGGCTGCATGCGTGTTTGAGCAGGTGGGCGGATATTCACCGGGGCAGACAAACGGTTCTTTACATGCCTGAACACGGCAGATAGCCCTAATGCGCTGGGCGGAGATGTGGCTGGTTCAGGTTTTTTAAGCAATCCAGCCGCTTCCAGAGCGTCGTTGATGTGCTGTCGCTGTTGAAGCAGGTGGTTGTAAATTTTGTGAAGACCATCATTTTCACGCAATTGTTCGTTGATGAGAGTGAAGGGGATAAGGGCTTCGGTATAGTTGTTTTCTAAGGCTAAAATCTCTTGACTGTCCATAATTTGACCTAAAAGCCCAAGCGGTTCATTTTCAGGGCTGCTTTTCTCTTTTTGGAGGGACTCAGCCGTGCAAAATTTTCTGTATGCATCTGCCCATTCTGGCGAGTAGCTGGCGGCCACAGCTTCCCATGCCGTTGCCTCTGTCAGGGGATTTTGAGAATTTATGATATATTTTTCAATATCTTGCGCAAGGCTGCCGTGCGTGCCCAGCCAGCGGAGCGTATCTTCGGGCCATTCTATGGGTAATGTGACGCGTGCGAGAGTCTCTGCTGTTTTATGCATGAATATGAATACTTTGCTGTAATGACCAGTTCATTACTATTATGAGCAATATTGATTAACAAACTATAAAGGCGTCATACTCACGCGCATGAGACGGAAAAACCTATTTTTCTCATTTTTTGAAAATTTATCATGGAAAAACAAGGATGAAGTGCATATATTCCAATTCGTACCTAAAAGATACGAATTGAAGAAGCTGGAGCTGCAAGACGCGTGATTAGACTTGGCAAACTGACTGACTATGCCATCGTTGTTATGGCACAACTGTCCAGAGGAGAGACGGCGGTGCCGCGTAGCGCGCATTATCTTTCGTCCAGGACAGGGGTGCCGGAACCGACGGTCGCCAAAATCCTGAAAAGCCTTTCCAAAAACGGCATGCTGGAATCGATGCGTGGCGCGTCCGGTGGCTATCGTTTGGTTAAACCGGCCAATGATACGCTGATTTTAGAAATCATTACGGCGATGGACGGGCCGGTTCAGATTGTATCCTGCGTGGATGGCGCGGAGGGTGACTGCGTTGCCGTGGAAAAATGCCCCGTGAAGGGGAATTGGGACAAGGTAAACGATGCCCTGATCTCCACATTATCGCAGTTCATGTTGTCTGACATGATGGTATCGCCCTGTGGCAAGACATATGATGTTGGCGCGGGCAAGCCCGTGATGCCGGGTGAGGTTTATATGGCGGGGGCATCGTGCCAGTCTGGTCCGAAAGATTGCGCGGGAAAAACCTGCGGGAATGAAAAAGATGGCTGCAACTGAAGAAACAAAAAAAACAGTCAAGGCGCTGGAACAAAAATATACGGCTGGTTTTATCACCGATATTGAAAGCGAAACCGCGCCCAAAGGACTGAACGAAGATATTATCCGCTTTATCTCGGCCAAAAAGGGCGAGCCGGAATGGATGCTGGAGGCGCGTTTAAAGGCATATCGCCATTGGCTGGAAATGCCGGAGCCTGAATGGGCCAAGGTTGAGTTTCCGCCGCTGGATTATCAGGATGCTTATTACTACGCTGCGCCCAAATCAGCGGCGGACAGGCCCAAGTCTTTGGATGAAGTTGATCCGAAACTTTTGGAAACCTATAACAAGCTGGGCATTCCGCTAAAAGAGCAACAAAAGCTGGCAGGCGGTGCGGTGGATGTGGTGGTTGACAGCGTTTCCGTTGCGACAACCTTCCGCGAAAAGCTTTCAGAGGCGGGGGTTATTTTCTGTTCGATATCGGAAGCGATCAAGGAACATCCGGAGCTTGTGAAAAAGCACATGGGTTCTGTTGTGCCTTATACCGATAACAAACATGCCTGCCTGAATGCAGCATTGTTTACGGACGGTACATTTG
>JAPPOU010000016.1 GCA_028817795.1 Alphaproteobacteria bacterium | reverse complement strand
CCCGCTGACTGCTTGACGTTCTAGACGATACGCCAGTTGGCTATAGACAAAGCTATAAAAATGCAAGCTATCCCAACTACGCCGCTGAAATCGAGGTAACAGACGGAATCAGCATTGATTACTGTATCGGAAACCCTGCATATCTAGGGCGTGGCATAGGGGCTGATATGCTGCGGGCTTTTCTGGACACACAGGCATTCCACCTATTCCACCAAGAAACGAAATGCTATATTTGCCACGAGATCGCAAATGAAAAAGCCCTGCGCTGCGTAACATCTGCCGGGTTTACCTTGCTCCGCGATGTTATTGATGAAGGAAAACCTTCCCGCCTTTTTGTATATGATAGGAAAACACCATGAACCCCGTCCTTAAAATCCTCACCGATTACCCCCGCGATGATCTGGCGCATGATGAAGTGCATCAGGCGCTGGTCACGGCCTGCCTGAAACACGGCGTTGCGCCCGCAAACCTTGATGTCGGGTCAATCCCCGGCATGGATACGGTGACGGCGGGTTTTAAAACTGCGCAACTGGCACTGAACTCGAACATTGGCTTTGGCCATGTGTTCCACACCAACTGCGCGCCGCGCAAAAACATCGTGACGGCCAAAAGTCAGGGCGAAAAAATCGTGCTCGGCATGACAAAAACGGGCGTTTGCGTTTTGATGGTCAACGCAGGATATGCCCTCACCCCTTTCCGCGCAGCGGCAGAGGCAGGCGACATCGCATTTTACCAAACATCCGTTCCCGATGCGGGGTCGCAGTTCCGGTCACGCGATTTCTTTCCAGACGCACTGGCGGAATTGGCCGCGCATCTGGCGAAACAAACGCCGGGGGATGATGTCACGGCAGCATTAAAAGGGCTGTCATATCTGGGGGCACCGATGGATATCGACGCCATCCCCACCCTGCCCAAGGGGACGGTGTTTTATACCGACAATTTTGGCAATATAAAATTGAACATCCACCACACAGAGCTGCGTGCGCAATACGATGCCGGCGAAATACTGGCTGTGCGCATTAACGATACAGTCTGCGATGCCGTTGTCGGTGAAGCCGGGTTCAGCCAGGGCGAAGGTATGTTGGCGCTAACATCCGGTTCCTCCGGCTGGCCCGTTGCGGGAGATAAAAACTTTTTCACCGAGATTTTCCTGCGCGGCGGGTCTGCGCGTGAGCGCTTTAGCAGTGCGCAAGCCGGAGATTCCGTTTTGATGCTGCGCGAAAATGATTTGAAACAGGTTGTCGACATTCTACGCGGCATTGACCGCGCCGCCGCAGACAGGCTGGACCTGCACGATATGTCGGAAGCGCGGGTAATTAAGCTGTTATCACGGGCAGAGCTGATTAATGACTGCTGCGATACAACGGCCCTCACCCAATCATTGAAAGACGGCACGGTCGCAAAGAAAGTCTCGGCCCTATAAATGCTGCACTTCAACCGCATCATCAAAACCTTCCCTTCCGTCAGCATCCCTTCAAAATCCGGCGGGCGGGATATTGAGGTATCCCTCATCGCGCAAATGGGGCATGGCGCGGGCGATCATTTGTTTGCCAGCATCTCGTCACGGCAAAGGCAACATGCGGATTTTATTGATGAACTGGACGAGCCGTCCACAAAACTGGGCGCGCCGGATTTTGACAGGAATGACCCATCATCGTTTTATTCCTTTACCGTTGGCGCAAACGGCCACCCCTGGCATAGACATGCAGGCAACCGTGTTTTTACGGCCATATCGGGTAGCGGCGGTGCGCAATTACGTTTCTCCACAGCGTCAACCGCGCAAATCAAAGACGATCCGCAAAACTTCATGCAAGCACTGCATTTTGTCAATATTCCGGCAGACTGCCTGTTTACCGTGCGGTTCGGCGGGGAGACATGGCACCAGTTCGTGCCACTTACCCCGCATTCCCCGCACCCGACATTTTTTGCGCTGTCATGCCACACAAATGAATTGGGCGGAAATTTGCCAGATGACATGAAGGCACAGGTGCTTTCAAACACCGCCACCATTCCATCACTGACAGAGCTTTTGCCACCGGATATTCAGGCCACCTTCGACAACGATAACCTGACACCGGAGGGCGTTCCCGTCACAACCTTGTCTCTTGACGCCCCTGCAGGTACGTTGCACCGCCTTGCCTGTGATATAACGCGTGGATGCATGGGCGTATTGCGCGGAAAATGGGGGGCGTGGAAAGATGCTTCGGGATTTATATCGAATGCGGGCCTGATAAGCCCTGTCAAAGAACTGGATGCCCTGCCCGAAGAATCTCTGTTGCATAAGCACCTTGCCGATACACACCTGCACCACGAAGATACGCTGCGCCTGTCCATGCACGGCCCCGATTTTGAAAGTATTGGTGCAAAACACTTGCTTGGCATGATTTTGCAGGGGTTTTTAGAAAACGCGCCGCGCAGCGTCTCGCGCCTGATGTCACTGCGCAACGCTCTGGTCAAGCCCCTGGGCCTGCGCACATCACCGCTGGGATGCCCTGTGTCGTCCCTGCTCTCGGACAATGCGGATCACCTGTTTTGCAACAAGTATCCGGTGTTCGATCAAAGCATCAGCGATGACAATACAAAAGCCGCTGTCATTCTGGGCGCGGATGACAAGCACCTCTCTTTCAGGTCATGTGTAGAAGTAAAAATCACCAGCAAACACAAAGCGGAATTGACACTGGCAAACCGCGTGCACTGCAAAAATACATTCGGGAAGTTTTACATCGCGGCAATTGATGCCGTGCACCGCAAATACGTCTCCCCCAAAATGATGACCATGGCGGCTGATTACGCGATTGCGCGTATGGATTGATAATTACGCGCCCTTGGCCACCGCATCCATCTCCTCAAGAACAATATTAAAAAGCCTTTTCCAGTCGCGCCTAAAACGCAGCAAGCCCCTTTCAAGGCACACAAAAAATTCTTTCTCTGATATTATTTCTGGCTTGTACTTCAATGCCAACCTCGCTGCTTCAAGAGCGTCAACCCAGTGCTCATGTTCCACACCATGACCGTCATCATTCTCTGCTTCTCCGTAATGACCATGCGTCGTAATCCAAGACCAAGGACCATACCACCCCCCCTCACGGTTCTTCCCACGCTTGACATGATGACGAAACTGTTCATCTGGGTGCCGAAACCAAACCTCTTCATCAATAATCTGGTACTCTTTGTCCGCAAGAAATTCAGACGCAATATGATAACCGAGCGCCTGAATTAACGCCCCAATATCATGGGACGATCCTTGATAATTCCGCTTAAAACTGTCCACAACACTCAAGAAAGCACTCGATTTTTTATCCAGCCGATTACGCTGTTCTATATTCTGATCGTAGCCCGCATATCCCGCCACAGCATCCAACATAATTTTTGCCAAAACCCTATGCGGAGAATGTCCCAGTCTTCTATCTGTATGCTCATCAACAGTCGCAGAAAAGACACGAGAGGCTATATGCATTCCCATGTCGTCACAGGGCAGGCCTTCAGAAACATCCAAAAATAAATTACGTGCATACCCGATGTTACCGGACAGTAATGCCACACCAGATCCGGCATAACCGTTAATGTAAGCATACCTTTCAAGAAAAACATATGTCGTATCCACAGATTTCAAAGCCTGCTGACAAACATTCCGCACAAGTTTCTCATATCCTTCAACTCCCACGACTTCGGATATCTTATCTTCAGTGTACAAAAACTCCATAGCTTCAACTGACATTGCCCTGAATAACCTTACTTACTTACTCTCCGCCACCGCATCCATCTTCACAGCCAAATCAAAATCTTTTTGCGAGATGCTGTTGTCCGCATCGTGCGTGGTGAGAGTGACGTCGACCTTGTTATAAACATTGAACCACTCTGGATGGTGGTTCATTGTTTCCGCAATCATGGCAGCGCGTGTCATAAATCCAAATGCTTCACTGAAATCGCGAAATTTATATGATTTATGAATAGCAGAACGGCCTTCCATTTTCCGCCATCCTGCATTTTTTGCCAAAAACGATTCGATATCTTGACTCTCTGCCTTTTTAGTCATTGCCCGATTCTCTCCGATTCGTTATAGTGGTGTTGAGTTTAGCTGTCAGTTCGGTCTGTTGTCCATCGTTTCGGGGTTTCGCATTGGATACCAAAACCATACACATAGGGTTCACCGTCCCCCCTGCGATGGAGGACATTGAGGATATTGCGAACGCCATCCTTGATGAATTGCCGGACACATTAAAAAAACACATCGCACGTTTAAAGATTCAAGTCGAAGATTTTCCTGACAGTTTCATCGAAGAAAAAATGGATTTGGAAACGCCGTTTGATCTTTTGGGATGCTACCAAAGCGATGGACGTAGCGCCGCAACGCGTTCACAGGGAACCACCAGCAAATACACCGACATTCTTTTCCTGTACCGCCGCCCTATTCTGGATGTCTGGGCGGATACGGGGGATGACCTGATGCGGCTGGTGAACCGCGTCATTATTCAAGAGATTGGCCACCACTTTGGCTATTCGGCGGATGAAATAGAGATGTACGAGGAGGACATGTTCGGCGCGACGGCGCAAGACATGCTCGGTGCGGGTTAGGGGTATCCTGCATCGTTGATCCTCTTTTTCGGGGGCTGCCATCAGGGGGATACGATGGCAGCCCTCTCGCTTTTTGGCAAAAAGCATTGACATGTCGCATTATTATGGTGAATAATCAGCTCGCAATAACGCATAGATCACACAGCATGAAAAAACAAAGTAAAAAGAAGGCCTTAATAAGCGCAAGTCTTGGCGCAGCTTTTATCGCAGCAGCATGGAATCCTGTGCGCGATATGCGCACAGACCACGCCCAAAGGCGCGACCATACCGCCGCCCTGATCGAAAACTCTGTTTCGTACTGCCCACAGGAAAACGGCGACACGCAATATACGGCGCGCCTGAACGGCATATTACGCGATGTACCGACAGACAGCCTTGCCATTCTGCGCAACAGGGATGTGACCATCTGCCTTGACCGACGATTGGCAGAACAAAAGAAACTGTTTTTCGGGCAACAGATCGAAGGCGCATTATACAGGGGTGATAACAGCAATACCCCCATTGTCACCGTATGGGACAACGGACAAAACGAAAGCCGTATGCTCTATCGCGATATTTATGATCTTGGCGCGGAAACGGTGGGCAGCATTGCCAATACCCTTCCCACAGCAAAAGCCAATGCTGCCTATGGCACGCTCTTTGCCTATAAATACGAAGAATGCAAAGAGCATGCGATTGCCCGTTTCCTGTTCAATGAACAGTCATGCAAAAACAAAATCAGGTGGAAACCGGCAAACGACTTTCATGCTTACGCTGTAGAGCAAAACCCGGCACTGCAAAATCCGCCGCAGCGAAAAAAACAACCTACCGTAAAGATAAATTGACGGCCTTTTTTGCCTTTCGTGACGCATGGCGCATAGCGCCAGATATCTTGTTAAATGCTTTTTCAGCAAAGCCCGGCTGCGGCATATCAGGTCGGTTCTTTAGCACACCTTCCTGCCATGCCATCAGGCGGATTGCTTTTGTTGCTTTTTCACGCTCATGCATATAGGCAAGGGAGCTCATAAGAGCTCCGGCAAGGACCAGAGGCATGCCAAAAGCAGCGGGTACGGCTTTTGCAAGAAAAATCTCATGATTGAAGGTATAGGCCGCTTCTGCCAAAAGCGCCCATGACAAACACTTCCCCATAGACACCATAAACGATGGAGGTGGCGTCTTCCAAAAATCATACCCTTGCAAGGCCCTTTTATAAGAAGCCGCTTTCGACCGCTTGCTAAAGGCATCATACAAATACACGCCCCCCACAGCGCCCGCGACCAGTGCAATAGCCGGTTGCGCCGCCATATGAAACAAAAAGCCCATGCCCAAAATCGTGCCTGCATTGAGGTAAGCTTTCATCCGCGCCTCGCGGCTCAGGTCAGGGGCCCGCAATGCGTTCCCGCAGGCGCGCTTCTGCCGGGCTAAGCGGCGGTGTAGCAACTGCCGAAAAAGCTTCTGGTGCCGTGTTTTGAACCATTGGAACAGGATACACACGCTTAGACATTATGTCAAATTAAATACGCTGCACGCACCTAACCTATTAATTTTAATAAGAAAATATGCATTGCAGCTCTATGCCGTCATCAGCCCTTTTTCAATCGCACGGCTCAAACGCTCAACAAAGGCGGTGGGATTTTTAAGCGGCTCACCCTCAATAATCTTGGCCTGATCCAGCAACAACAATGCCGTATCTGCCAATGTTTCTGCCGCTGCGTCATTTGCTGCCATAGCTTCCAGCTTTTTAATCACCGGGTGTTTTTTATTAATCTCCAGAATATGCGTGTGCTTGCCATCATAATCCTGCTGCTGTTTTAAAATGCGCTGCATGTGAATATCAAGATCATTCTCCGGCGCGACAAGGCAGACGGGGCTGTTCACCAACCGTTCAGACAGCGTGACATCCTTCACTTCATCTTTCAGCACGTCACGAAGGCGTGACAAAAGCTTTTCCATCGCTTCGCCGGTATCGGTGCTGTCATCATTACTGTTGTCGTTTTCTGCATCGCCCTTGATTTTGTCCAGTTCGGACGAGCCACGGGTCACGGACTTGAATTTTTTCTGCTTGTATTCGCCCTGTATCGGCAGCCAAAACTCATCGATCGTATCGACCATGAACAAAACCTCGATATCCTTGGCCTTGAATGCCTCTAGTTGCGGTGACATGCGGGCGGCTTCCACCGTGGGAGCCGAAATATAATAAATGTGCTCCTGCCCCTCTTTCATGCGCTCCACATATTCGTCAAGAGATACAAGAAGGTTTGATTCCGACGACCAGAAACGCGCCACGCGGCAAAGCTGTTCACGGTGGGCATGGGCATCGTAAAGGCCTTCCTTGACCACCGCGCCAAACAGCGTCCAGAACTGGGCATATTCCTCGATATCCTTTTTGGCGCGATCTTCCAGTTCGGTCAGTATCTTTTTCACAATCGCCGCGCTCATCTTCGCGATCAACGGGTTTGATTGCAGCATTTCGCGGCTAATGTTCAACGGCAGGTCTTCACTGTCGACCACACCTTTCACAAAGCGCAGGAACGGCGGAATTAAAGCCTCAACGCCTTCGGTGATAAACACGCGCTTGACGTAGAGCTTAACACCATGGTGGCGGCGTGGGTCATACAAATCAAACGGCTTCATGGCAGGCACAAACAAAAGGCAGCGGTATTCAAACGCGCCCTCTGCATGCCAATGCAACGTGTGCCATGGTTCATCCAGCGGCATTGTGCCGGATACGCCAAGGTAGAATTCCTTGTACTGATCTTCCGTCACGTCGTTTTTGGAACGCGCCCACAGCGCACCGCCGGAATTGACGGTAATAGCGCCATCCCCTTCACCCATCACAACAGGAAAGCCGATATGGTCCGAGTATTTTTTAATGACTTCTTTCAGCCGCTCTTCCAAAAGAAACTCGCTGGCTTCGTCTTTAATATGAAGCGTGATTTCCGTGCCACGGATATCTTTCAACGTTTCATCAATCGTATAGCTGCCGCGCCCGTCTGATATCCAGACATGGGCCGTGTCATCGCCAGCCTTTTTACTGACGACCTCAACTTTTTCCGCCACCATAAAGGCCGAATAAAAACCAACGCCGAACTGACCGATCAGGTTCACGTCCTTTTTCGAGCCATCACCTAAAGATTTTACCATCTCACGCGTGCCGGAATGTGCAATGGTGCCAAGGTTTTTTACAAGCGCATCGCGGTCCATACCAATGCCGTTGTCTGAAACCGTAATGGTACGCGCTGCCGCATCAAAACGGATAGAGATTTTATAATCCGTATCCCCCGCTGCCAGTTCCGGCTTTTCAATGGCTTCATACCGCAAACGATCGCAGGCATCTGCGGCGTTAGAAATCAGCTCGCGCAAAAAAATCTCACGCTCGGTATAGAGCGCGTTGGTGACAATATCCAAAAGACGGCTGACCTCGGCCTGAAACTGAAGCTGTTCGGACATGGGGATGTCTCCTCTGTTCGTTTTTATCTTGTCTATACTGATGCTTTAGAAGATAGTGTTTTTAACACTTTTGTCCAGATTTTTTGCCAGAAAACAGGGGGTTTTTGCAATGTCAGCAGAATTATTCCAGAGCATGCTAGGCTGGGGAGCCGTGATAAACGCGGCTGTTTTGATGCTATGGTTCGGGGCATTCGTCATGGCACGCGATACCATTTATGCCTTGCACACTAAATGGTTTCGCTTAAGCTCGGAGGTGTTTGACGAAACCCATTACAAGGGCATGGCCTATTTCAAACTGGCCACATTCTGCTTGTTTATCACGCCATGGCTGGCGCTCAAAATTACCCTGTAAAAAAAGCTGCAGCGCATCAGAAGGGCACCGCAGCTTTTTATAAGTAATCGTAACTTTGTAAATTAAGCCGCTTTTTTATCCGTGTTATCAAACGGCTGCTTTTCGACGATATGGTCGATGATGCCAAAGGCTTTGGCTTCCTCGGCGCTCATGAAGCGGTCGCGCTCCAGCGCTTCCTCGATCGCCTTGATCTTCTGGCCGGTGTGCTTGACGTAGATTTCGTTCAGGCGCTTTCTCAGGCTCAGAATTTCTTTTGCCTGAATTTCAATGTCTGTCGCCTGCCCCTGCGCACCGCCGGAGGGCTGGTGCACCATCACGCGGGAATTCGGCAGGGAATACCGCTTGCCCTCATGCCCCGCCGCCAACAGCAGTGAGCCCATAGAGCAGGCCTGACCAATACACACCGTTGCCACATCGCATTTGATGTATTGCATGGTGTCGTACATCGCCAAACCGGATGTCACCACACCGCCCGGTGAGTTGATATAGAAGTGAATGTCACGCTTGGGGTTCTCAGACTCAAGGAACAAAAGCTGCGCACAGATCAGCGTGGACACATAGTCGTTCACCTGACCTGACAAAAAGATAATCCGCTCTTTCAACAGGCGGGAGTAAATGTCGAACGAACGCTCCCCGCGCGCGGTTTGCTCGATCACCATCGGGACCAGCGTGTTCATTTGTTCCGGAATGTAGCTCATATTTCCCCCCAATATTCTGAAAAAGACGAAACGGCCAACCCACCAAGAGCTGACCGTTTCATCATAGCAAGTTCCCAAAGGGAACGGAAAGGTGTTTTTAAGGCTTCGCTACGTTTACCTTGGCGTTTTTCTTGTTACCGCCTTTTTTGTTCTGGTTGGCAGCAGCCTGCGGGCGGGTTTTCGCCGCACGCTCTATCATATCGTTGAAATGATCTGCCAGATGCTGGCGCGGCTTGGTGCGCACGTTATCCGGATACGGGTCCTGCTTATGCTTGGGCACGTCCATTTTTTTCAATTGGAAGTAAACTTCCTGCGTCAGCACTTCGTCAATAACGCCAAGCTTCTTTGCCTGTTCAGCCGACAGGGCGTTATCACGCTCGATCAGCTCGTCAATCACTTCATACGGCAGGCCGGTTTTCTTGGCATAGATTGCTGTCAAGCGCTCACGCGTTTCTTCCATGTCCTTGGACATGACACCAATTTCCGTTTGCTGCATGCGGCTGTTACCGCCAAATGTCATCAGGGGCTGGTGGATCAGGATGCGCGTGTTAGGTGAAGCAAAACGCTTGTCGCCAGAGCAAAGAATAAGGGACCCCATAGACGTTGCATCACCATAAGCAACCGTATTGATCGGGCACTGGTTGTTCTTCATAGCGTCAATAATCGCAAGGCCGGACACAACGGAACCGCCGGGCGAGTTAATCATCATCGTGATCGGCTTGTCCGGGCTATCCTGCTCCAAAAGGTGCAGGGCCGCGCAAGTCAAGCGCGACATATTGTCATCCACCTGACCATCCAGACGAATAATACGGTCTTGCAGCAGGCGGGAAAACAGATCCCAGCCACGGCCTTTTTCATCTTCAATCGTCAAGGCCGAAGGGGACTCCTTCGCCGTGCCGGGCGTGTCCTGGCGGGCATTCATGGACGCGATAACGTCATCCATGCTTGTCATTTCTTTTTTCGGTGCATTCATCTGACAATAATCCTCTCATCATTAAGTTTTCAGGCACACCCGCCCAAATACGCCGCCGGAACGGCCTTGCAAAAATTGCAGGACAACGGCGGCTTGTTGTTATTTTTTCTTCGCCGTTTTCTTGCCGCCGGAAGATTTCGCCTTTGTCTCAGGTTCTTCTTCCGCCGCTTTTGTCAAAACGTCAATTCCGACTTGCTTGGTGTTAAGATTAACTTTTCCCAGAATAAAGTCAACAACTTTATCTTCATAAATCGGCGCCCGTACCGCTTCCAGCGCCTGCGGGTTTTTCTGGTAATATTCAAAGACTTGCTGCTCTTTACCGGGGTAGCGTTGGGCTTCCGCGATCACAGCTTGCTGCAATTCCTGATTCGTGACCTCGACTTTATTTTCACGGCCAATCTCGGCCAAAACCAGCCCCAGCTTCACACGGCGCACGGCAATATCACGATATTCCGCACGTTCTTCTTCCGTGCCATGCTCTGCTGCGCAGTCAGGACCATGCACGTGGTTCGGATCATCGCTATGCGCGTGACCGCCCTTCACTTGCTGCCAAATGCCGTCAAATTCCGCATCGATCATGCCGACGGGCACGTCAAATTCATGCGCCGCATCCAGCGCATCCAAGAGATGGCGCTTTACGTTCATGCGGGCAATCTGGTCGTATTCAGCCTGAATTTGTTTTTCCACGGCTTCCTCGACTTTTGCAAGATCATCAAAGCCCAGTTTCTTGGCAAACTCATCGTCAATCGCTGGCACGACAGGCGCGCGCAGTTCCTTGACCTTGACTTCAAAGACAGCTTCAACGCCCTGCAGTTTTTCGTGGCCGTAGTCCTTGGGAAATGTGACTTTTATCGTTTTATCGTCACCCGCCTTCGCGCCGACCAACTGGTCTTCGAACGTATCAACAAAGCTCTTGGAGCCTAGCTCCAGTTCAAAATCCTCGCCCTTCATGCCGGGGAACGGCTCGCCATTCACTGTGCCATCAAAGTCAACCAGCACGATATCGCCCATTTTCGCGGCACGTGCCTCTTCAATTTTTTCGCTGGCTTTGTTGGACTTTGCAATACGTTCCAACGCTTCGGTCACATCTTTCTTTTCAGGCTTGGATTCAAGCTTTTCAAGGGCAATGCCAGACAGGTCCGCCAGCTTGATTTCGGGCAGAAGCTCGATGGACATGTTGTATTCCAGACCTTCTTTCTCATCGAAGGTTTTCACTTCGATCTTCGGACGCATCGCAGGACGCAGGCTGTTTTCATTGATCGCCTTCAGCGTGGAATCGTTCACTGCCGCTTCCAAAACCTCACCCATCACAGACTTGCCGTATTTTGATTTCAAAAGGTTCATTGGCACCTTGCCGGGGCGGAAGCCGGGCATCTTGACTGTTTTGCCAAGCTCTTCCAGTTTCTCGTTAATCTTCTGGTCGATCTCCTCTGCCGTCATCGTGACAGTGTATTCGCGTACCAGTGCTTCTTCTTTTGTCTGTGTAATCTGCATCGTTCCTTAACTTTCGTCCCTAATGTCTTGCCTGTGGGTTCAGGCTGCCGTTGTATAGGTTTTCCCATGCTATGTCTACAGGACAACGTATACACATTTGTATTATGAAAATATGGTGCGGGCGGAGGGACTTGAACCCCCACGGGTTACCCCACCAGAACCTAAATCTGGCGCGTCTGCCAATTTCGCCACGCCCGCATAAGGCAGCAACGTTGCATTCATAAGAGAGCACAAGCTCTTTGGCAACAAGAATTGTAAATCAGGCCCCGCCCCATTGAAACGCACCATCTGCGCCCAGAGGGGAAAACGGGTTAAAGGCCACTTCCCACAAATGGCCGTCAGGGTCAGCGAAATATCCGGAATAGCCGCCCCAAAACACCTTTTCCGCAGGCTTGACCAAACGGCCTCCTGCTTTTTGCGCTTCAACGAGCGTGTCATCCACCTCTTTTTCAGAGCGAACGTTATAGGCAATTGTAAATGCCGCGCCGCCCGGCTGTGCCGCAGGCACCTTGGCGTCTTCCACCAGTTTGTCCAGAGGATAAAGCGCCAGCGTCATGCCCTGCAGATTATAAGCAATAATTTCTCCGGCTTGATCTTCATTGGCCACGGTCCAGCCCAACGCATCATAAAATGCACGGGCTTTTTTCAGGCCCGTAACACCCAAGGTAATAATGCTGAGCCTTTGTTCCATTGACTACTCTCCAAGCTTGAACCGTAACGCCACACCATTATTGCAATATCTCAGCCCTGTCGGCTGCGGCCCATCTTCGAACACATGGCCCTGATGGCCGCCGCAGCGGGCGCAGTGATATTCGGTACGGGGTACGCCGATTTTGTAATCAATTTTTGTTTCAATATGGCCGGGAATCGCATCAAAAAAGCTGGGCCAGCCCGTGCCACTGTCGTATTTCATGTCGGATGTGAACAATTCAAGCCCGCAGCCCGCGCAGACAAATGTGCCTTTCCGGTACTCCTTATTGAGTGGACTGGTAAAAGCACGCTCCGTCCCCTCCCCGCGCAAAACACGGAACTGGTCAGGGGCCAGCTTGTCTTTCCATTCTTTTTCACTCATCTCGACCTTCTTAATTTTCCCATGGTGCGCCCATGCCTCCGAAAAACGGGCCAACGGCATGGCAGCAACGGCCATACCAGCCAGAAATAAAAAGCGGCGCCTTTCAGTGGTTTGTGACATTTTGCCTTCTTCCATCCATACTCCTTATTCGGAAGCAAAGAGAGTTCGGTTACAAAGAAATCACGGTTGCGCCGCCTCTGTGCTATATCCGCCTGCGCCGCCAACCTTACGGCCCGTATCGCGCTCAATCTGGCGAAGGGCGGCATCGATTTTAAGCTGGATCATTTTTTTACCGAGCCACCACGATGCCTTGCGCGGATCACCATGATATCCTGTCGGCCATTTTTTATCGTCCTGCCCCATGAAACCGCCAATCTCCATAGGTTTGACGATATCATTCCCATGGCGCACAGCTTTACTGCGCACATAGATTAGCTCTGACGTATCACGCATACCCGCATGCATGCCGATCTCACCGGGGGAATAGCCTTTATCGGCCAAAAACGCCGTCTGGCCGTTCGCAGCATAGTAGTCAGCCAAATGCAGAACAGTGACGCCGTCATCCGCCCATATCTTCCTGAGGCGTTCCGCCACACGTGCCTGCGGTTCCTGATTAAAATAAGAATCGCCAATGAAATATATATGCTTGAAGCCGTGCTGCTTCATGCTCATCGCGGCCCATGTCAAGGTTTCTTCCAAAACCTTGTCCGGCACCGTAATCGTGCCGGGCCACTGTATATGCTCCATTTCATCTGACCCAATTTTACCTTCGGGCACATAGGCGATAACAGGGGCCACAAAAGCATTGCCAAGCTTATGCGCAATCTTGCCCGCTGTGTAACGCACAATATAATTGTGCTTGCCCAGAACAACATGCGGGCCGTTTTGTTCGGTGCCGCCGGTCGGGATCAATACCGTATCATAGCTATGCAGCTTCATGCCTTTCTGCACTTCAGACCACGTCAGGTCTTCCAAATGCACAGAAGGCGGCGGAGCATAGAGCCTATCCAGCGGCATAATCGACATGGCATAAATCATGCAAAATGCAATCACGGCAAACCCCGGAATGGTGACAGCTTTCATCAACCCGTCAGTCTTGTCTTTTTTGTAGGCGCTCCACAAAACATTGAAAGACGTTTTGAACGGCTCCAAGAACAGTGCCGTGACGGAGCGAAAGGGATTGGGCGTCTTTTTATTGATGCCATAGCTGATATCTTCGCGTGTTTCAGGGACATATTGCGTGCGGAACAACGCATCCCAAAACGAGAAAATAAACCCCATGTTGCGGTCAAAGTGCTTGGGGTTCGTGCTGTGATGAATCTGGTGCTGCGCAGGGCTGACAAAAATGCGTGATAGCCATTTCGGGTAATTCAACCAGACATGCGAATGGCGCAGGTTGTATCCCGCCAGATAAAACAGGAACACAAAAACGTTCATCCCCAATATTTCAATGCCCGATGGAACGTTGCCGTTCTCCAGATAAACAAACAATCCAACCCCCAGCCCTTGCAACGCTGCAACGCAGATACTGGTGAAGAAAATATCGACAGGGTGCATGCGCAGCACGGTCAGCGGCGTCATGACGGCGGCAGAATGATGCACCGTATGAAACGGCCACATCCACGGCACTTTGTGGAACAACCAGTGCGTAATGAACAAGCCAAAATCAAACAGTAAAATAAAGACAAACGTATAAAGAACCTGCGCTGGCAGGCCAGATATCAACGGGGCCTGCAGTTCCCCAAAAGCGGAGGACATGATCTGCTGCATGGTCAGCGCTGCCGGGCGGATGGATGCAAGATATTGCGATGCCACGCCATAAAACACAAGACCGTTAACCAGGAAAAACACATAGTCCTGCCGCGCAGAGGGGTGTCCGTAGATTTTAGGATCGAACAACCAGCCCAGAAACCGCAAAGCGCTTGTCTCGGTGTCTTCCGTTTTTGCCGCTGCTGCCTTCACCTGACGCTGGCTGATCTTCCAAACACCAAAGGCCAGTAAAAAAGACGTCAGCAGATATAAAACATACATGCGCTGGGCCGGATTAAAAAACATGGCCCAGTGCTTGACTGCTCCACCCCACACGGTTCCCATATCAACACCAATAAAAGAAAATATCGCGTCCACGCCGACCCTCCCCGACCATAAATCCTTATGGGACGGATAATATCAGAAAACAGGCTTGAAATGAAAGCACCTCAAGGGTGTCCCTAAGAAATACTACTTCTGTTGCAAAGTGGAAATCATATTGTTCGTACGCGCAATATGTTTTCTCATTGCTTCCTTCCCTTTTTCATCCACGTAAAGGGCGCATTCATCCTGCGCAGATAGAGTCTTGTTGATAGGCACGCAAAGATTCACTTCAAACTCTGTCTCGCGCGCAATCCATCTGCGCCTTTTGGTATACCATTCCTTCAATTCGTCAATATCACTCTGGTAACGGGGGTACCATGACCGTTTTTCAGCGGCATCGAAATCAGGCTCTAGCAAATCATTAAGAGCAGCGATACTCCCTCCCTTGTTTTCCCATTGGCTTTTTATTTCTTTAATTTGATCGCCGGGGTCTTTACCGCAAGCGCAAGCAAAGGCAAGCGTTAGGCTAGCAATAACACGTATCCCATATTTTTGTTTTGAACGATGATCCTGCATCATATTCCCCCCTTCATACCCCCACAAGATATTGCCAGATTACTCCCCCGCAACCGGCTTCGCGTATTTTCCTTTTAGATCTCTCAATTTCTCCTTGGTCGCTATGATCTGTGGCGTCATCTGGGTAATCTCTTGCGCATTCGCACCAAAAAGGCAGCTATCCAGAGCACTTGCCGCAACAGACCCAAACTGCGTTTCGCATTGCGCCCTTTGTCCGTCAATCGTATTGGCCACTGTGGCACGCTTTAAGCCATATTCTGTGCGTATGATATCCAATTCATCCTGATAACATGGGTCCTGCGACCACGTCTTCGCCGACAGAAAGTCCGGCTCCAGTTCCGCAAGAGACTGCGGGGCATTTTGCGGCACAGCCTCCTGTTCGCCACCCTGCGTCACGGTCTCATCCTTTGGGAACAGACACCCTTTGTCATTGCACAGCTTGCTCACATCGCATCCGCTCAATGCGAATGCCAGTGTAACGCCACTTAAAACCCGAACTGCTGCCTTGGTCATGCGAATCTGCTCCTTATTAAATTTTTACATAATAATACATATTTTTTCAGAATACGTCAACAGGGGTATATAAGTGCAATAATATCAAATGGATACATGTGAACTCAGCCCATTTTAGGCCGATGGATTTTCCGCGTCCGCGTTGTTCCACGCTCTGCCGCCGCCTTAATACCGGCCACGCGCCGCCGTTCGCGCTCCGTTTCAAGCTTGTCAAAGAGCCGCCAACCCGGCCAAGCCGCGCCGAAATCCAATGCCGTTTTACCTTCGTAGTCCTGCGCATCAATATCCGCATTGCGCACCAACAGATCGTGTACAATTTTGATCTCGCAAAAAATCACGGCCCGTATCAAAGGGGTGCGCCCCATATCGTCACGCGCATTAATATCTGCCCCTGAATCCAGCAGGGCATCCAATACCTGTTCTCTATAACTTTCCCCCATCATCATACGCGACAGTGCCGTCCGCCCCATATCGTCACGCGCATCAACGTCTGCTCCTCTGTGTGCAAGCATGCGCACAACATCTGGACAACCGTGATAGACAGCGTGCATTAATGGCGTTATACGGCGGTTGTTTACAGCATCTACCTTGGCACCCTCATCCAGAATATCTGAAACAATACCCGCATCGTTTTCACATGCCGCATAGGCCAATGCCGTCATACCGACGGCATCTACGGCGTGCACATCCGCGCCCCTCTCCAGCAAAGCCTTCACAAGGCGGCGGTCCCGTCGCCACGCAGCCAACATTAATGCCGTTTTTTTGTAACCATCCCGTGTTTTCAAATGAACGTCGGCCCCCTTGGCAATCAGGTACCAACAAATAGACGGGTTCATGTCTGGATTTTTCAATTCGTCTATCAGCATGTGGCCTGCGCGCACAGCGTCGATACGGCTGTCTTTTCCTTCCGGCACAGATATCTCCTTGTCAGATTCTGCCCGCCAAGCTAAAGACGCTTCACATAAAAGTCAACACGACGTCAGTATTAAACGTTTAACAACAGATTCTCTCGCTCCCACGAGGATACAACCATGTGATAGGCCTTAAACTCTTCGTTCTTCACGGCCAGCACCGCTTCGCAAAACGATGCGCCCAGC
Organism: Alphaproteobacteria bacterium; assembly: GCA_028817795.1. Classification (GTDB taxonomy): domain Bacteria; phylum Pseudomonadota; class Alphaproteobacteria; order Micavibrionales; family UBA2020; genus JAPPOU01. The sequence continues at coordinate 11,066 of JAPPOU010000016.1, read as the reverse complement.
AAATCATGCAAAGGCTTGCAATCCCTGAACCTGTCCATGGCATCAAAAATATGGCGGGGCAGCTTATGGCCTTTTTTGTAAGCATCGCCCTCCACCTGCGGTGTCGGCTCTATTTTGTCAACAAGGCCAAGATAACCGCAAGCCAGTGACGCCGCGAACGACAAATACGGATTACCGTCCGCACCGGGCAAACGGTTTTCAATCCGCCTGTTCTCCGGACGCGATACAGGCACGCGCAGGCCCGCCGTGCGGTTATCCAACGCCCATTCCACATTCGCAGGCGTATCCGCCTCCTTCACGCCAAACCGGCGATAGGAATTGACGTTGGGCGCAAAAAGAATAAAGGCGTGCGGCAGATATGTCTGCAAACCACCAACATGATATCGGAACATATCCGTATCAGTGCCGTCATCATTGGCAAAAATGTTTTTCCCGGTTTTAACATCTATCACGCTTTGGTGGATATGCATGGCAGACCCCGGTTCGCGCTGCATGGGCAAGGCCATAAAGGTGGCATAAACGCCGTGGCGCAGAGCAACTTCGCGCACTGTGCGCTTGAACAAAAAGGCTTGATCCGCAAGTTCAACCGGGTCCCCATGGTTAAAGTTCACCTCGATCTGCGCTGCACCGGATTCGTGGCTCAGAACGTCGATATCAATGCGCTGTTGGTCGCAGTATTCATAGACATCCTCAAAAATCGGATCAAACTCGTTAAGGGCATCAATGCCAAAAGCCTGTCGCCCGCTTTCGCGACGACCTGACCGCCCGACCGGCGGCTGCAAGGGAATATCCGGATCTGTATTGACGGCCACCAGATAAAACTCCAGCTCCGGTGCAACAACGGGCTGCCACCCCTTTTCTTCATAAGCACTGACGACTTTTTTCAAAATCTGGCGTGACGAAAACGGGACAGGTTTGTCATCGATATAAAATGCATCGCAAATAATTTGCGCCGTCGGCTCATCGTACCACGGCACCAACCGAACCGAATCTTCGTCCGGTACCATATAAACATCCCCCATGTTGGGGCGTATTGTTCCCTCAACAGCATAGGACCCCGTGACCGTCTGCACAAAAATGGATTCAGAGATTGGCATGCCCCATTCACGTAAAATGCGCAGCATCTTGTCCGCCGGAACAATCTTGCCCCTTGCAATGCCCGACATGTCGGGAACAAGGCATTCAATTTCAGTGATCTTGTTTTCTCTTATAAACTCTGCCAATTTATCCATGAGGAACTCCTTTGTGGGTTCCCGTCCGTTATTGCAAGAGTTTTTCATGCGAAAAAACTACAAAAACGAAAAAGGCTACACACAGTGCTGGTACAGCCTGACGGCGAACCGATTGTTGATGACTCTAGGCCCGCTGAAGGGGGAGGTCAACTGCGACGTTTGCATTGTCGGTGGCGGGTTTACAGGGCTCTCTGCCGCGCTCGAATTGTCAGAAAAAGGAATGTCCGTCATTTTGCTGGAAGCGGGCGACATTGCCGGAGGCGGATCGGGCCGCAATGGCGGGCAAATTATACGCGGGTTTGATAAATCGCCCGATGACCTTATCACCCTCTTTGGCAAGGACGATGCCAAAACGCTGTGCAACATGACACTGGAAGGTCTCGCCCTGATCTTGCAGCGCATCGCCAGGCACGACATCAAATGCGACCTGAAATTCGGGCACCTGACAACGGCGCTCAACAAAAAACATGCCAAGCAGTTAAAACAATCCCGTGACGAATGGGACCGGATTGGCCATACCGACCTTGAGTATATCGATAAAACCCGCACGCAATCCCTTGTCGCCTCCGAACACTACATTGGCGGCCTGTTCGACCCAAAGGGCGCGCACATCCACCCTGTCAATTACGCGCTGGGCATTGCGCAAGCCGCGCAAAAGGCCGGATGCAAGATTTACGACCAAACAACGGTCACGGAAATCATCCCCGGAAAAACGCCCCGCGTTATCACGAAAGACGGAGCCGTTACAGCACAGCATGTCATCCTTGCAGGGGCAACGAACATTAAAGGCGCAGAAACAATGCGCTACCGCACCCTGAATGCCACCGCGCACATGATTGCCACAGAGCCGTTAAAAGACAAGGGCAAAAGCATCGTACCGGGCGACATTGCCGTTTGCGATTCCAATTTTGTCATGAATTATTTCCGCCTGTCGGACGACGGACGCGTGCTGTTCGGCGGCAACTGCCTCTATCACGGGAAGAACCCTGTCGGCGAAGACCTGAAATTACGCACACGCCTTGGAAAAATCTTTCCCAGACTGTCCAGCATTCCGCTGGAACATTGCTGGCACGGCACGCTCAATCTAACGCTCAACCGCCTTCCTGCAATCGGTCGCATGGGGAACAACATTTACTACGCGCACGGCTTTGGCGGGCATGGCATCATCGCCACCAATATCGCCGGCAAGGTGATTGCCGAAGCTGTCGCAGGCACAGCGGGACGGATGGACCTGTTTGAAAAGATAAAACATCGTTCTATCCCGTCCGTCGTAAAATACCCGCTGTTTATGCTAGGTGTTACGTGGTACAGGCTGCGAGACCTGCTTTAACAGGAAAAGCATTTTCTATCATCCACTCGATATAAAGCGCTGTGAAATCTTCGGGCGCACCGCCCAATTCGCGCCGAATAATCTCCATCGGCGCATCCATCGCCGCATGGCGCATAATCTTGTCATAGGCCGTATCATAAAAAATGCGTAAATATGCCTCTAAAGTTTTGGCCGTAAGCGGGCTTTGCGCATCGGCCAGCGCATGCAGCTTCGCGCCGCATAGTGCGCCCATCCAATACGCCGGGAAGTACCCCATTTGCCGATCAAGCCAATGGCTTTCATCCACGTAAAAATCCGCAGCATCATGCGGCAGCTGTGTCAAACGCGTCATCGTTTCAGCCCAGAATTGCGGCAAGTCACGCACAGACATAGCACCATCAATAATGCGGCGTTCGGCCATCACGCGGTAATACATGTTTGGCATCAGCACCAGTTCACTCGCCCCCCATTCCGTTTTACCGGCAAAAGGACGGTTCATGACGGCGCGCAGGTTTTCCGCTGTCCATTCCGGTCCGTCAACGCCAAAATGCGCACGGATCATAGGGGCCAAAAGCTCCCAAAAGCCGGGACGGCACGCCACCTGTTCAAAAAACATGGCGATAACTTCATGCATGCCATAGCCGTTCACTTGCCCTAACGGCGTATCTTTTACTTTTTCAGGCAAATAATTAAGAGAAAGCAAGTACAGCAAATGCCCCGTTTCGTGCAGCGTATTCGCAACAGACAAAACGAAATCCCGGTTCTTTCTATGCTCGATGGTCAGCCAAATATCGCGCCGCGTGCCCCAACAAAACGGATTGGGCAAAAAAGCGGGGCCATGCAACTGCACGCCTGCCTCTTTCAAACTTTCCTCTGTCCACCCTGCGCAGGACAACATGGTTTCCTGCAGCATCCTGAAAAAATCCAACTGCCGCTCCACCGTAAACGCCGGATGGTCGCGCCCCGGATCGACAAGAGGTGGCAAACCCGCTGCCTTTTCATGCGCCTCCCGCATGAGCGCCGGGTAGGTTTCACAAGCTTCATCGAACATGCGGTCAATATCGGTATTGCGCAGCCCTGGATTCCATTCGTCCACCAAAACCTCAGACGGCAATAACCCGCTTTTTTCCGCTGTTTTCCGTGTCTGCTGTCCCCGCGTGGCAAACACGGCCTCCAGTGCCGGAATCTGCGCTTCAAAAACCGCCTGCCCGCCACCAGCTTCCATTTTATCAAAACTGGCCAGCCAATCCTGCTCAGATTCAGCGGTTATCATTTCCATTTCCACGATATCTTCATCATCCAGCGCCGCCACAGCCATAACCTGACGCCTCATCAGGCGTATCAAGGCCTTGTCATGATCTGTCAGGTTCTCAGAGTATTCTTCAATTTTCGCCATCAAGGACATCACACCATGCTGCGACAACAGTTCCTTTTGATGCAGCCGCGCCATCATAATGTCGCCAATGATTTTCTTTAAGCGCGGGCCATCTTCTTCCAGCCATTTTTGCGGTTGAAGACGGTCAATACGGTCGGCCAAGGCCTGAAAACGGCGCGCCACAAACCACAATTTTTGCACATCCGCCTGCATTCACGCCTCCCGCATGCGTATCTTCATCATAGCGAAAATCCATTAACGCTGCATTAATATTTAACTTAACACGAAGGCCGTTAATGGTCTTTTCACAATTTTTTTCTATGATGGGCGGGTAAGCGCCGCAACTGTTAGGGGAGTTAAAGGCATGACGCAGAAACACAGGCTTATCACACGCAGCGACCTTGATGGCATCACCTGCGCCGCATTGCTCAAAGAGCTCGATATGGTGGAGGAAATCAAGTTTGCCCACCCCAAGGATATGCAAGACGGCACGATTGAAATCACAGGCAACGACATTATCACCAACCTGCCCTATCACCCGAACGCAGCCATGGTTTTTGACCACCACGCCAGCGAGGTCGAGCGCAACAGCGGCAATGCGCTGCCTGAAAACGTTATCAATGATCCAACTGCGCCGTCTGCCGCGCATGTTATTTATCGCCACTATGGCGGCGCCACAAAATTCACCGGCATCTCGCCCCAATTGATGGACGCAACAAACAAAATCGATGCCGCGCAATTGTCGATGGAAGATATTCTGAACCCCGAAGGCTGGACGCTTTTAGGCTTCATCATGGATAACCGCACAGGCCTTGGCCGCTTTCGTAACTTCCGCATTTCAAATTATCAGCTGATGATGGAACTGGTGGATATCCTAAGAAAGAACAGCGGCAGCATCGAAGACATTTTACGCCACCCCGACGTTGCCGAACGCGCCGTCATGTACAAAGAACATAACAAGCTTGCACGCCAGCAAATCATGCGTTGCAGCGCGGTGCATGAAAAACTGGTTGTCGCGGACCTCAGGAATGAAAAAGAGATTTTCACGACAAACCGCTTTACCATTTACGCGATGTATCCGAACTGCAATATCTCGATGCATATCATGCCGGGCAAGCAGAACGTCAACACGGTCTTCGCTGTTGGTAAGTCGGTATTGGACCGATCTTCAAGCCTGGATGTCGGCAGCCTAATGCTGGCCTATGGTGGCGGCGGGCACAAAGCCGTCGGCACCTGCCAGATCGACAACGACAAGGCCAGCGACGTGAAAAACGAGCTTATCTCCAAAATCACGGCAGCAGGCTAAACCAGCTTTACCCTGCTTTTGGCGGGAAAAGTTTTTGGATGCGCGGATTGTTTTTAATATCTAATGTCTCCTCAAGAGTATCAAGCGCCTGAGAGGCCGCTGTGAAAGCACCCTTGAAATAACCCGATGTCCAACGCTCCTGCTCTGCGCGGAAATTTTTACGGCAGGTATCCAAGGCAATTTTCAGCGAAAGCACGTCCTGACTATCAGCGTACTTTTCGCCCGTCGTCGTGACCGTATCCGAAAGGTTGGACAAAACTTTAGCCGCGCCATGCTTGTTCGCCGTATCGCCTGAATACCAGTGCCTTGGCTTGACTGTCTCTGCCGCGTCTTTGATCGTTTGCGCGCAGTTCTCAAAAGGGTTTTCCGTTGCCATTGTTGTCCTCCAAAATATTACTTCAATGCGCGCAATATAACATAATAATTTATTTATGCAAATAAAAATCCCGTCTGCCTTGCAATTCCGGCAATCCGGCGATATATCTCATGACCACAGAAATAAAATAACAAGGCTTTCCAATGACCTACGTCGTTACAGACGTCTGCATCAACTGCAAATACAGCGATTGCGTCGAAGTATGCCCCGTCGATTGCTTTTATGAAGGGGAGAACATGCTTGTCATCAACCCCGACGAATGCATCGACTGCGGCGTTTGCGTGCCTGAATGCCCGATCGACGCCATCGTGCCCGATACCGATGAACGCGGCGAGCCGTTTTTGGAACTGAACCGCGACTATTCAACCGGCCCCTGGCCCGTTATCACGCGCCGCAAGGACGGCATGCCGGACGCGGAAAAATACAAAGACATGAAAGACAAAATAAAACTGTTCAGCGAAAAACCGGGGGAAGGGGACTAAAAAGACCCCTCAGGCTTTGACTGAGGCGGCTTTGGCAGCGTATAGGTTTTGCCCCTGCCCTGCCGCGCTGCATATTTAGCAAACTGTTGGCTGAAAGCCGGGTTCTTTTCGATCAATGCCTCGACCTTTCTGTCGCGGCACAGCTCATCGAAATGATTTTCAAATATGTCCGCCTTCATGTCACGCAGTTTCCCCGCTACGTTTCGCAACGCAGATACCACATCGTCATGTTTGGCAGATATTTTTTGCCCCAGTTTGCTGTGAGATACAGCCAAAACGCCGCCGCCGCCCAACACACACACAGGCAACAGAAAAAGGGCTGCTGGACCGACAGTTCCCGCCATGGCAATGATACCAACTGCACCAGCACCAAAAACAGGCAAGCCCACAGCCCCTACAATCAGCCCTGCACGTTCATAGCCTTTATCTCTCAGGTTTTCACACACCTGCGTAATGCCTTCTTCCAGCGCTTCAGCCTTCATATAACGGTCAGCAATACTGGGCGCGGTCTCAATATCATGCAGCGCCCTTTCAAAGCGCTGCATCATTTCCTGGGGTGTTTCTTTTTTCTTTCCAGCCATATCAGGAAGGCTTCTGTTTCGGTATGCTAGGCTTGGGTAGCTTGCTGATTTTCTGCGGTACCCCGCGTGCAAACATTTTAGCAAAATGCTGGCTCAAGTCCGGGCTGTTCGCGATCAGGTCTTCAATCTGCCCGTCATGGCGTAATTCACTAAAATGGTTCTCAAGAATGTCCCGCTTCATATCACCAAGGCTTTTCTCACAACTATCGAAAAAGTCATGCAAACCTTTTTGATTATCAAGATACTTTCTCTGCAAAGCCTTCTGAGCCTGGGCAGTACCATACATCCCCCCTATCGCTGCCCCGCCAGACACCCAAAACGCCGCAGGGCCAATAACCGGCAGTAAAAGCACCATAGGGACGATCACACTACCGACCCCCACAGGCACCCCCACTACGCTTGCAATAAGTTCTGCTTTGTTGCGGCTACGGTTCTTCTGGATACGGCGTGTATCCGCCACATCTTTTTCCATCGCTTCGATTTGCCTGTAGCGGGCGCCCACATCTTTTATGCCCTGAATACCCTGCAACGCATGCCGAAAGCGCTGTTCGATCTCTGCATGGGTTTCTTTCTTTTTTCGGGCCATGTTATTGCACTCCGGGCTTGCGTGAGGGCGGAGGCGGTTTGGGCAGCCTGAATGTTTTTTCAGGCCCCTCCTGCGTAAACAGTTTCGCGAAATGTGTTCTGAGTGCCGGGCTACCCTCTAAAACTTTGGAAATACGCGTATCACGGCGCAGCTCCTGAAAGTGGTTATCAAGAATATCCTGCTTCATTGCATCGAGTTGTTCAGCAATACGCGTAAGACCGGATGCCAAGCTCTCTTTTTTGGCAAGAAAGCGTTTGCCCAGAGCGCCTTCCATTTTATGCATGCCGTAAAGGCCACCGGCCATCCCTGCCGGAAACGCTACAATAGCCGCCGCGCCGATCAAAGGGGACAAAAGAAAAGTCGAACCAAACGAAGCCACCACCATCATGGGTATGCCCACGCCAACTGTCCAATTTTCCGCCGATAGCAACGCCCCCTTTTTGAGCTTGTCAGACGCCGCCGACACGTCTGCCTCCATTGCCTCTATCTTTGTAAAACGCTCCACCACATCAGATGTCTCGCTGATCTCGCGCAGCTTGCGCTCCAGACGCTGAAGCATGTCTTGCTGCTTGTTTTTTTTCTTTTTAGGGGCCATGCCTTCAACTGCTATCCAAAAGCCCGCCGGGCGGCGGTAATTTGTCCATAAAACTATAGAGCGCATACAAGCACCCCCAAAAGCTTATGTCAACGGCTGCAAACGCCCCTCTTAACCCTTTTTTAAGAAAGTCCTTGAATTTTTATGGCATTTATTATATATTCACATGTAAATGGTGAAGACTTGAGCGCATAACACCCTGTAAATGTTTCATAATATATCCGCGCTCCCCTCTTTGGGGTATGTCCACAGTCTTTGTCCATAAGATTAAAGGAGGCAACGCCATGACCAAAAAGAAAGTTACGAAAAAGAAGCCGGCAGCCAGCAAGAAAAAGGCGCCCGCCACCAAAAAAGTTACGAAAACAGCCAAAAAAGCCCCTGCCTCCAAAGCAGGCAAGGCGGCTGGCAGCACAAAAAAGACAAAAACCGCAGCAGCCGCAAAAAAGACCAGCAGCACTAAAAAAGCGGCTGTAAAGACCAAAACGGCTGCAAAAGCGGCCCCCAAGAAGGCCACAAAAGCAAAACAAGCCGCCAAACCCAAAAAGACAAAAGCCGCAACGGCCACGCCTGTCGTGAAAAAAACCGGTGCAACGGCTGTACAAGCGACCGTTAAGGGGAAAACAGCCGTAAAGGTCTCCCCACCTGCAAAGAAAAAAGCTGTTGCTCAAAAACCGGAAGCGCAGAAAATCCCGGAGAAACTTGATTTTGCGGCGGGCGACTATGTCGTTTATCCCGCGCATGGCGTCGGGCTGGTTGAAGGCGTGGAAACGCAAACCATCGCTGGCATGAATGTCACCCTTTACACGATTTGCTTTGACAAGGATCGCATGCGCTTGAAGCTGCCGGTGTCCAAGGTCAAGTCTTCAGGTCTTAGAAAACTTTCATCACGCGACCGCTTGAAGGACGCGCTGTCGACTCTGCAGGGCCGCGCACAAGTCCGCCGCATCATGTGGAGCCGCCGCGCACAGGAATACGAAGCCAAAATCAACTCAGGTGATCCCGTATCCATTGCGGAAGTCTTGCGTGACCTGCGTAAAAACGCGGACCAGTCAGAGCAATCCTATAGCGAACGCCAGATTTATCAGGCCGCACTCGAGCGTTTGGCCCGCGAAGTCGCCGCTATCGAGAAAATCGACGAGAAAAAAGCAGCTGAGAAACTGGAAGCCGTTCTGTCCAACGTTGCTGCAGCCTAACTTTCACTTTCGTACAAAACACACAAAATACAGGCGGTATACAAACCGCCTGTATTTTTTCAGGACAAAAAAGCATATAATGCAGGCATGATGCAGGATATGAAATTTGCAAATATGGGCCAGCCCAACAGGCTTTGGACCATCTCGACCGTGAACGGGCAGGTTGAAAACCTGGTCGCCCTGCATCGCGCCATATTCGATAAATTCCAGCCGGGCGACCGCCTGGTTTACACCGGCAACTACCTGTGCGGCACAACTCGCCCACAAGAGACGCTCGATGAAATTTTGTATTTCCGTCGCACGCTGCTGGCCTGCCCCGGCATGATGCCGGATGATTTTATATATTTACGCGGCGTGCAGGAAACGTTGTGGAGCAAAATCCTGCAGCTCCCCTTTGCCCCTGACCCTGTCGAGGTCGTGACCTGGATCACACACCACCACCCTGAAATGAATGATATGTTCAACCTTTACGGCTCCTCCCTGCGCGATGCCCTGCGCATGGCCCGTGAAGGTGTCATGAGCCTGACGCGTTGGACGGCTTTTTTAAAGGCGCAGATGCGCCAGATGCCGGGGCACAATGCATTCTTTACGGCCCAGCGCCGCGCAGCCTTTACCGAAGACGCAGGCAATGACAATCATGCCGCTGGCAATGGCGGAATTTTATTTGTGCACGCAGGCATTAACGCCAAACGCCCACTGCATGCGCAAGGGGAAAGCCTGTGGTGGCCGGGCACCATTGATTTCAACGGGCTGGAAAAACCCTATCGCCCCTTCCGCACCGTTGTGCGAGGGTTTGACCCGGCACGCAAGGGCGTGCATATCGGCCCTGTCACTATCAGCCTCGATAACACAGAAGACACCGGAAACAACCGCGTGCTCTGCGCGCAAATATCCGGCAACGGGCATGTTCTGGAACTGTTGGCAGCTTAACATCTCCTTGAAAACACGGCATATCTCGAAAAGAGTGATCCGGATCGGGTCGCCAAGCGTAGAAAGGCAGTAAGATGTTTTTCTTACCGGAAATCAAGGAGCACGCGATGTCATACCCCAAGGACAATGCAACACAACAGGCACACAGGCGTTACGTCCGCAACACAATGGACGCCCCACTGCTATCGCGAGAAGAGGAATTTAGCCTGGCCCGGCGCTGGAAAGACCACAAAGATGAAAAGGCGTTGCACACCCTTATCAAAGCCTATGCCCGCCTTGTGGTTTCCATTGCCACGAAATACAAAAACTACGGCCTGCCCGCCGACGATCTTGTGCAAGAAGGCAACATCGGCCTGATGGAAGCGGCGGCACGTTTTGACCCCGACCTTGAAAACAGGTTTTCCACCTATGCCATGTGGTGGATACGCGCCCAGATACAGGATTTTATTTTGCGCAACTGGTCCATTGTGCGCACAGGCACAACATCGCGCCAAAAATCCTTGTTTTTTAATCTGCGCCGTCTGCGTGCACAAATCGAAGGGCAATCCACGCGCGCATGGATGGATGACGATGCCATTGCCGACATTGCAAAAGAACTGGGCGTAACACCGAAAGATGTCGCGGCCATGGAAGCACGCATGAATGCAGGGGACCAGGCCTTAAGCACGACCATTGGGGAATACGATGCGCCCACCCTTCAGGACATGATGCCAGACCCCGGCCCAACGCCAGAAGATATTGTCATCGGCATGAAAGACGGCACCACTCGCTCTACATGGCTGAACGAAGCACTATCGGCACTTTCAGAACGTGAACGCAATATTGTCGCGCAACGCCAGATGCGGGACGACGTCGTGACACTCGACGCGCTTGGAAAGCAACTTGGCATTAGCAAAGAGCGTGTCCGGCAACTGGAAAAAAAGGCTTTAGACAAGCTCAGAACAGCGCTGGAGGTGAAAGCCAATACACTTAGACTTGAAAAAGACATGCCTTTTATGTAAGAATGGATCTTAGGGTGTTGTTCTTTTCAATGGCATAGGGAAATTCCGGCCATGACTTTAAAAAAGATATCTTTCATATGCTGTATCGCCGTGTGCTGCC
>JAPPOU010000070.1 GCA_028817795.1 Alphaproteobacteria bacterium | reverse complement strand
CAAAAGAGCACAAAGGGCTCACGTCTCGCGACTATTCATCAGATAAGCCTGAGATAAAGCGTTTTATTGATGAAGCTGTTTTTAGCCGCGCAGCGGCACGCGGCACAAATCAACCTAGGAAAATCCGGCGGCGCGGGATGAAGCTTTAATGTTATTCATCACAGATGTAATCTACACGGCTTTTTTACTGCCGTTTTCATTTGAATGCTTTTCCGGCGGTGGCGCCAAAAGCGTTTGCATGGCGCAATCGCGCACGGCAAGGGCGGAATCGCCGGGTAGTCCCAGCTTGCCCAGAATGCGCATGGCGAAAATTGTTGATATTAAAAAAGCGCCCAGTTTTTCAGGGCTCCATTTTTGATCGATGCCGCCCTGCGCCTGCGCTTTTTCAATGCAGATAATAAACGATTCTTCCATGCGGGATATGTGATTGCGGACAAGGCCTGTCACGTCATCGTTGATGTTGGTGATGCCCTGCATTGAATTTAAAATGAAGCATCCTGGCATGTTTTCTGTGCGCGTGCAGTCTTTGGCGATGTTCGTCAGGAATTCATGAATGCCGGCGACAGGGTTTTTGGCGTTTTCCATGGCCTCCAGGCGCGGCAAGACATGCGTATCGATGTTAAGGCGCAGCGCCTCTTCAAATACTTTCTCTTTGTTGCCTAGCGCGTTGTAAACGGAGCCGAGATGAAGCCCCAGCGCGTCGGCCAGCGCGCGCATTGATGTGGCTTCGTATCCGTTCTCCCAGAAACTTTCCATTGCCTTTTGCAATGCTTCGTTTCTGTCGAAAGCGAGTTTGCGTCCCATAGAAATAAATTCCTGTTAAAAACAGATGCCTGAACGGCATGAAAGAAAGTGTATCTGTCGTCAGTGAAGCATGAAACGCAAAGGCACGCAATATTATGTTTTTTGAGCGTATGTTCAAACGCACATATGTGGCATGAAAGCCGCATATACTTGCGTTATTTAATAGCTGTGTAAAATATCTGATCTGCGTCAGGATTTAGGCGGCGGCGGAAACTTCTGCCGGGACGAGTCCCAAATTCATTTCAAGCGCGCCGCAAAACATTTGGCCCAGCATGATGTGCATTTCCTGTATGCGTGCTGTTGTTGTGGAGGGCACGTTCAACAAGATATCGCACAGCGGTGCCATTTTGCCACCGGTCTCGCCGGTAAAACCGACAACCGTGATGCCCTGTTTTTTGCAAGCTGTAATCGCGTTGATGACGTTGACGCTGTTGCCGGAGGTGGAAATGGCAATAGCAACGTCACCTTTTTTCCCAATAGCTTCGACCTGCCGCGCAAAAAGATGCTCAAAGCCAAAATCATTGCCGATAGCGGTGAGTGCAGAGGTGTCTGTCGTTAATGCGACTGCCGCAATGGGGGCGCGGTCTTTTTTGTAGCGCACGGCCAGTTCCGTTGCGAGGTGCTGCGCATCCGCCGCGCTGCCGCCGTTGCCAAAGAACAAAACCTTGTTCCCGTTTTGAATAGCAGTTGTCGCGACATCCAGTAATTTTGTGAATGTGCCCTCCAGCGCTGCTGCCGTACCGGACATGGTTTTTAAATGCATGTCAAATTCAGACTTCCAGAAAGTGGAAACATCAAGAGTGCGGGTCATTTCAAAACCTTTCGTGCGAAAGCGCGTTGTTCGGGCGTCATGGTGAAGCCGATGGTGATTTTGTAGGCACTGGCATCAGCATCTGGCGGCAAGGGGATTGTCACGCTGTGCTGTGCCGGGACAAGGTTTTCATTTTCCTTATCGAGCGGGATGGTGACATAAAAAACCTGCCGCTGCAAGATGCTTTCATCCGGCGCGAGGACGGCGATGAAATATGACAAATTTTGCTGCCGTAGCGTGTCGCCAGCGCCGCCTTTTTTTGCATAAGTATAAAAATCAAAGTCTGCAACAACATTGTTTTTGCTTTTCCGGCGGCAATGGCCCTTTAAGCCGTCCAGCGTGGCATAGGCGGCAATATCGTCCTTGCCGGGGTTTTTGCTGGCCGTGCCGAAAAACACGATCTCTTCAGCTCCGTGCATAAAGCCTGTGACGGGGCAGGTCAGCGCAGTTGTTCCCGGCACCAGCGATGCGCAGCCGGACAGGATTAAGGCTGTCAGCGCAAAAAGGTATGTGAGTGGTGTTTTTTTCATGGCCCGGCAGAATAGTCCACATAGGGGCGGGACTCAAGGCCCTCATGCAAGCAGGCTTGGCCTGACCGGACCTCTTCTATATTGTGGGCGGGTTATGGCTGTTTATACCCATGTGACCAAATCGGAACTGGACGCGCACCTTGCCCTTTATGATATTGGCGGGCTGGTAGATTACGCAGGGATTTTGTCCGGCGTATCCAACACGAATTACAAGGTCATGACGGATAAGGGCGCTTATATCCTGACTCTTTTGGAAGAACGCGCTGATGAAGACAGCATGGATTACGTTCTTGGCTTCATGCGGCATCTCAGGCAGGCGGGGCTTCCCGTTGCGGCCCCTGTTGCGGCGCGGGACGGCGCCACGCTTTTACCGCTGATGGGCCGTGCCTCTTTGCTGACGGTTTTTTTGGAAGGGGGGGCACCCGTGCCGACAAGCGTTGCCTGTTGCCGCGTTGCGGGCGCGGCACTGGCGCGGATGCATATTGCAGGGGGAAACTTCTCCCGCCAGCGGCGTAACCCCATGGACATGACAGCCTGCCGCACGCTTGTCGAGCATAGCGATGAAGGTGCTGAAAAGCTGGAAAAAGGACTTGGTAGATTTTTGCTTTCGGTTTTTGATGATTTGATGGGAGATATGCCCAAAGATTTGCCGCGTGGCGCGGTGCACACAGATTTCTTTCCGAACAACACGCTTTTTTCCGGCGATGACCTGACAGGTGTGTTCGATTTCTATTTTTCCTGCACGGACAGTTTTGTTTATGACTTGATGATCGCGGTGAACGCATGGTGTTTTGATAGCGCTGTGTTTAACGCTGATAAAGCAAAGGCTTTTTTGCAGGGCTATGCGGCTGTGCGTCCTTTAACGCAGGATGAAATAGCGGCTCTGCCTGTGATGGGCCGGGCGGGCGCGTTGCGCTATGCGTCATCGCGGCTTTACGACTGGCTGCACAGGGTGGAGGGCGCGGATGTCGTGCCGCATGACCCCATGGAATATGTGCATATCTTGCGCTTTCACCAATCGGCCTCGGCCCAAGATTACGGGCTGGCGGCATGAAGAAGGTGGAGCTTTTCACGGACGGTGCCTGCAGCGGCAACCCCGGTCCCGGTGGCTGGGCCGCGATTTTGCGTTACGGCGCACACGAAAAGGAATTTTCCGGCGGCGATCCTGAAACCACGAATAACCGCATGGAAATGATGGCCGTGATTGAAGGTCTGCGTGCCCTTAAAGGTGCCTGCAACGTTACGATATATACCGACAGCCGCTATGTGATGGATGGCGTCATGCAGTACATGGATAACTGGAAGCGGAACGGCTGGAAAACGGCGGCCCGCAAAGATGTGAAGAATCGCGATTTGTGGGAAGCGCTGGATGAAGCGCTTTTACCGCATGATGTTTCATGGGAATGGGTCAAGGGCCACGCGGGCCACCCTGAAAACGAGCGTGCCGATGCGTTGGCGCGGGCGGCGGTGCCGGTTTAGAAATTGATTTGCGGCACAATCAGGGTGGTGAACGGTATAGAACCTGGTAGAGAATGTTGGTCGATACGCCGGCAGGGGTCAGCGTATTGATGGTGAAGCATCCTGTAATATCGCCGCATGCGGCCGGGTGAATGCTGGTCGGCGTATTGTTTTCGCAACCGACATAGCCGCCCAAAGAAAATGTTCCGTCTGCATAAAGTGTTTCAATGCCCGTGGCGCTATCGGTATCTTGAGGGATGGCGTTGTGCTCAAGCATGCGTTGGTTGACGATCAGACAGGCAGCGTCGTTGACATAGGGAAGAAAAAGATGCACGGAATATGAGCTGATCCCGCCGAGCGCGGGAGATTGCATATAAGCGTTGCGTCTGTAGAAATAGTGCCCATACCCAAATGCGGATGAATGCGCGGAATCTAAAACACTGGAAAGCGGCGTTGTATAGCTTAAGCCCCCGCCCGCCGGGTCAAAAATATGGCAGCTATTGTCGCCGGGGGCGTTTGAATTGGTGTAATCGTCAAACGCGCCACCGGGAACGTGCGCGCCCTCAAATGATATTTGCGATTTTGTGCATCCCGTTAAAAGCATGCGGTTAACCGTTGATTGCACAAGCGCAACGTCTTGCATGGTTTGCGCGACATCCATGTCGAGCTGTTCACGGTTGATATTGCCGCTGCCGCGCCCACTTTGCGTGACGGCATAGGAAAGCGCGGCGAATAGAGCCACCGCGATCAATATCAGAAATAACGCGTTGCCTTTGTTGTTTTTTTTTCGTCGTATTTTTGTTGCAACGTGCCGCATGTATCCTCTTTCAGTACATCTTATTGATAGCATAGTCTTTCGGCGGTTCTAAGGCAAAAAAGGGAAGGGTTTATGTGTCGGGGCGGATATTTTCCACCTTGCGGGGTGTTCGCATAGCCGTCAAAAATTCCTGTCGTGAGGCATGGGTGTTTTTGATTGTGCTGCCAAGTGTAGGTAACGCAGTTTCATCGGTAATGCCGATTTTGGCATTCAGCGTGGCAAGGCGTTTTTCTATGTCCTCGCCGAAAGAAGACGGCTGGCGGAATGACGGGTCCAGCGTGCCGTCAGCCGCAGCAAAGGGGTTGGGGCCGAAGGACTGGCCCAGCGCCAATACGTCGTTGTCTTCCATGCGTACAAAGGTAATCGACTTTCCGTCTTTCAGCCTCCTGTCGATAATGGCTTCGTATTCTTTGAGTGCCAGATGGTGCCAGTTATCGGCGGCTGTTGTTTTGGGGCCGTTTGTGACCCATACGCCCAGCGTATTTGCGGCGGCGTGCGCACCGGCGGTCAGGGCGGCGTGCAGGTTGCCGTGTTGGGCGCGCAGTTCCTCGAATTTTTTAACGGAGAGCATGGAGCTGTCCATTTTCTCGCGGATATCAGGATGGTCGTCCGTTGCGAGCGTGCAGAGCCATGCGCCCTTGGCATAGGCATCCTGTTCAATGCGTTCTTTACGCAAAAGGTAATCACGCGGGGAAATGAACGCTTCGGTTTCGGCATTGAACGGGTCGGCATGAAGCGCAGGGGCATGGACGTATTGCAGGGCATGGATAATCTCATGACACCGTGCCGAAAACAAAAGCGCGGCATCGTCAAGAACGGTGGTGCCATAGACAATCTGGTTTTTAAAGGCCTCCTCCCCTTCAAAGGGGGGATAGGCATAAGAATTGAACAAGGCGTTGTGCGTGGTTTTCAGCCCTAGGAATTCCTTGCACTCCGCATTGACGAACGCCGCGTGAAAATCTTTTCCGACCGGACCCAGTTCGGGGTCGACCAGATTGTCCGTCCATGTATTCAAAAGGTCGCGACGGACAAGAAGCGCCTTCGAAACCTCGTTGAAGGTCTCGGCAATATTATCCAGATTGAGCGGTCGCCCTAGGGTGACTTTTTTGTGCAACGCAACATTCTTTCCAAAATTCGACTATGGGGGAAATATAAGAATAGCGCCGTGCAAAAAGGAAGCGAAAAATGCACGTTGTACGTTGATTTGAAATTATTATGCGGACGTATTATAATAATAAGTGCCGGACTTGTTTCGGCTATGGCGATAAACGCGCTGTGGAATAGGCGATATGGACCCGGGGGCGGTACCCGGCGGCTCCACCATCATTTACGGGATTGCGCTTTTGGGCGCTGACGTTATGGGGCCGAAACAGGATCGACATGCGCAATAAAGACAGAAGCTTTCGCCCGGTATTGTACCACCGTTATCGGGCTGAACATATAAATGCTAACGACAATACGCCGGCAACGGCTGAGCTGAAACTCGTTGCTTAATGCAACCGGTTGAAGCCGTAAAGCATCTAATCCCTTTGCGGTAACGTAAAGGTGGGGCTTGGGGCGGGCCTAGCAACAGAACCGCCCCATTTTTTATTAAGCGGCAATGTCTGTTGTGGGTTGTTTTGAAGCCGGTGCGCTGGTGAGCCGTTGCCGCCCTGCCGGATCGCCATAGAGTTCCAAAAGATGGCCGTAAAGATAGGGCAGCGTATCGCGCCAGAATTTTTCTTTGAGGTCGTCGCGCAATAATCCTTCGTTGATGGCGTCTAGATCTGCAACATCGGTGCGGATCAGTTTTTGGCTGTAGCGGTTGAACGTAGCGCGCAGGCCCGGCTTTAAAAACGTTTTTGCTTTATCTTCTGTTGTGTTTTTGAGCTCTTCACGACTGGCGGCGGGTGGCTTGATGCCAAGCTCAGCCAGCGCGGCCCAGAGTTCATGCCGTGTGCGTGGCAGACGTTGCCATTTTTTGCGATAGCCACGGGCCAGCGCTGTGTGCATATTGGCCTGAATTTCCGCATCCCGGCTGATATAGGGCAGCATGCCAAAACTGCATATGGTGTTCGTGATGGCCAGTGCTTTTTGCTTGCCGTTAAACGATTTTTTCAGGTCTTTATACAGCGTGCTTTCATAGGGGTTGAACTTCGTTTTTTCAGCTTCGGTGGTTTGCAGGATATGAATATGTTCCCGGCCAATCGTATCCATGGCGGCGCGATAGGGCAGGGTCAATATTTGCGCGGCGATGGCAAACCGGGCACTGGAGGCACCCACTGCCACCAGTGCGGCGCCATAGGCATGTTGCGCTGCGACCATAACGGCTTTACCGACAGACAGGGTGCCTGCGAGCATGGCCAGCCCGAACTGGGCCACTTTTTTCAACACCGGAATGTGGTACAGCGCCGTAATCCGTCCCTGACCTAATGGCGAATGCACAAAGCTGTTGAGAAAGATGGTGCGGTCATTGCCGTTGTTGCTGTTTTTCTTGATGGAAAAATAGCCGGTGGATGACGCCGTTTTCATGATGCGTTTGATAACGCTGCGCTCTTCATCTTGCCAATAGGCCTTGAGCTGGACGGTGTGGTCATTGTCGGCACTGATCTGCGCGCCTTCAAGGGGGTAGGCGCCGTATTCTATTTCCAAAAGGCGGCGGGTCGTCAGCGTGCCTTTCGCGGCATCGTTAAAAACGGCGCGATCACTTTTGTATAGGTTCCATGGGCGTATATAGCGCCAGAATCTTGCCATGTGCTCCTCTTGAGGTGACAATATTACGTAAATAAAAAAGCGGCGTCAAGGAAAAAAAGACACAACGTTATGTGTTTTCATTTATTAAATTTTTTAGCTCTTGTCCATCAAAAGACAGTGACAGGGGCCATATGGCTGTCTTACACTGTCAAAACGGCATGAATCGTATTATAGGGAAACTTTGCCCTTAAAGAACAAGATGCGCTAAAGATAAAAACGACGTCAGGGGAAAGAATGTCGCGGATAAAAGAAGAGGCCTTTCGGTACGACAAGATGGTTGAGCGCGCCTTGCGGGGCGTTGTCTCCCAGGCTTTGCAGGAAGTTGCCGACGAAGGTCTTTTGGATGACCACCATTTCTACATCACGTTTCACACGGGCCACCCCGGCGTGCATTTGCCCGGCTATCTGCGGGAGCGCTATCCCGGCGAGATGACGATTGTGCTGCAGCACCAGTTCTATGATCTGGAAGTCAACGACAATGATTTTTCCGTGATGCTTAGCTTTAACAATGTGCCAGAGCGCCTGACGGTGCCTTTGTCCGCTGTCACAATTTTTGCAGACCCGTCGGTGAATTTCGCGCTGCAGTTCCAACCATTGGCGGATGAAGAGGATGAAATCCACTTTGAAGCTGAAGAGCTGGATCTTGACTTCGATGACGGGCCAAAGAAAAAGGGCGAAGTCGTTTCGCTGGACC